>DATMGQ010000063.1:0-5313 GCA_035555395.1 Acidimicrobiales bacterium | reverse complement strand
AGCATCGGCCTGGCCGTGTCGCAGGACGGCGACACCTGCCACGACATCCTCCGGCGGGCCGACCACGCCATGTACGCCGCCAAGTCGCGCCGGCGCGGCTGACCCACGGGCGCGACGGGCGCGGTCAGCGGCAGCGACGGGCGAGCACGAGGGCGAACTCGTCGCCGTCGGACACCCACGTCCGGTCCGCGGCGAACCCGTGCGCCGCGAGCTCGGCGGCGAACCCGGCGGGGTCGAACTTGGCGCTGATCTCGGTCAGCAGGTCCTCGCCCTCACGCAGGTCGATGACGACGTCGAGGTCCGGGATCGTGGCGTGGATCGGCCGGCGGGCCCGCAGCCGCATCTCGATCCAGCGCTCCTCGGCGTTCCACCGGGCGACGTGGTCGAAGTCCGACGGGTCGAAGTCGGCACCGAGCTCGCGGTCGAGCACCACGAGCGAGTTGCGGTTGAACGCCGCCGTCACGCCGGCGGCGTCGTCGTAGGCCGCCACGATCGTGGCCGGGTCCTTCACGAGGTCGATGCCGATCAGCAACAGGTCGTCACCGTCCATCGCCGAAGCGAGGTCGTCGAAGAAGCGGGCCCGCTCGGCGGGGCGGAAGTTCCCGATGGTGCCGCCGAGGAACGCCACGAGCGTGCGGCCCTCGGTGGGCACCCGGCCGAGGTGCTGGTGGAAGTCGCCCACAATCCCGTGGAACGCCAGGTCGGGGAACCGGGCGCCGAGCTTGTCGATGGCGCCCCGCAGCGTGGCCTCGCTCACGTCGAACGGGACGTAGGTGCGCAGGGTCCCGGCGCCGTCGAGCGCGCCGAGGATCTCGACCGTCTTGTCCGAGGTGCCCGAGCCCAGCTCGACCAGCGTCTCGATGCCCAGCGCCGCGAGGTCGTCGACGTGGTCGCGCAGCAGCCGGCGCTCGGCACGGGTCTGGTAGTACTCCGGCAGCCGCGTGATCTCGTCGAACAGGACGCTGCCGCGCTCGTCGTAGAACCAGACCGGCGAGAGCTCCGGCGGGTCGGCCGCCAACCCGGCCTGCACGTCGCGGGCGCGGGCGTCCTGCCACTCCTGGGCCTGGAGCAGCACGTCGACCGGGGTGTCGTCGACGGTGCTCACGCGCCGGCTCCCCGGGCGAGGCGGACGCCGCTGAACGCCCAGCGGGCGGAGGGCGGGAAGAAGTTCCGGTAGGTGGACCGGACGTGGCCGGGCGGCGTCACGCACGCGCCGCCGCGCAGCACGTGCTGGCTGACCATGAACTTGCCGTTGTACTCGCCGACCGCGCCCGGGGCGGGCTGGAACCCGGGGTACGGCAGGTACGCGCTTCCGGTCCACTCCCACACGTCGCCGAACAGCTGGCCCACCTCGGGGCCTCCGGCGCTCGTCGGGCGCGGGTGCAGGACCTCGACGTCGAGCAGGTTGCCGACCGGTTCCTGGGCGGACGCCACCGCCTCCCACTCGGCCTCGGTGGGGAGGCGGGCGCCGAACCAGCGCGCGATCGCATCTGCCTCGTAGTAGCTGAGGTGGCAGGCCGGCTCGTGCGGGTCCACGGGCAGCCGGCCGCCCAGCGTGAACACCGACCAGCCGGCGTCCTCGGCCCGCCAGTAGAGCGGCGCCTGCCAGCCCTCGGCCTGGACCGTGGCCCAGCCGTCGGAGAGCCACAGGTCGCTGCGCGCGTAGCCGCCGTCCTCGATGAAGGCGAGCACCTCGCCGTTGGTGACGGCCCGCGAGGCGAGCTCGAACGGCTCGAGCCACACCGGGTGCGCCGGGCCCTCGTTGTCGTAGGCGAACCCGTCGCCGTCGTGGCCGACGACGAGCTTGCCGCCCTGGTGGCCGATCCAGCGCCGTTCGGCGGCGGGGCCGGCCACGTGCCGGCTCGGTCGGTAGACGGGGTCGATCCGGTTCTGCGCCAGCGCGTGCTTGATGTCCATGAGGAGCAGCTCCTGGTGCTGCTGCTCGTGGTTGCACCCGAGCTCGACGAGCGCCAGCACCTCGGGCGACGGATCGGTGTCGAGGAGCTCGACGATCGCGGCGTCGACGTGGGTGCGGAACGCGCCGACCTCCTCGGTGCCGGGTCGGCTCACGACGCCTCGGGCCGCCCGGGGGTGCCGAGGCCCGACCGCCTCGTAGTACGAGTTGAAGAGGAAGCGGAACGCCGGGTCGAACGGCTCGTAGGCACGGTGGTGCGGCTGGAGCACGAACTCGTCGAAGAACCAGGTGGTGTGGGCCCGGTGCCACTTCGTGGGACTGGCGTCGGGCATCGACTGGACGGTCTGGTCCTCCGCCGAGAGCGGGGCGGCCAGTGCCTCGGTCAGGTCGCGCACCGCCAGGTACCGCTCGACCCTGGACGGGGCGTCGGCCCCGGGCGTCCCACCAGCCACAGGACGAGCGTACGAGCGCGTGGCCGTCATCGCATCCACCGCTCGGTGACGGGTCCGTGAACGAGCGGCACGGGACCCACTGCCCGCTCCGGTGCCGAGCCAACCCGACGCCCACCCGAACACCGGGTGGACCGCAGGTTCAGCGCAGGTGCGGCACGACCTCCTCGGCGATGAGCGCGAGGTGGTCGAGGTCGCTCAGGTCCAGCACCTGGAGGTAGGCGCGGGTGGCACCGAGCTCGGCGTAGGCGCGGAGCCGGGCCACCACCTCGTCGGGCGTGCCTGCCGCCCCGTTCTCGCGCAGCTCGGCGGGCTCGCGGCCGATGGCCGCCGCCCGCCGCTCGACCTCGGCTTCGTCGGCGCCGACGCACACCACCTGGGCCGCCGAGTAGACGAGCTCGCCCGGGTCCCGGTCGCGCGCCTCGCACGCGCCGCGGACCCGGTCGAACGCCGCGGCCGTGTCGGCGAGCGACGAGAACGGCATGTTGAACTCGTCGGCGTACGTGGCGGCGAGGCGCGGCGTCCGCTTGGCACCGCCGCCGCCGATCAGGATCGGCGGGCGGGGCGACTGCACGGGCTTCGGCAGGGCGGGCGACTCGGTCAGCTGGTAGTGCTCGCCGTCGAACGAGAACGTCTCCCCGGCCGTGGTCGTCCAGAGCCCGGTGATGACGGCCAGCTGCTCCTCGAAGCGGTCGAACCGCTCCTTCAGGTCCGGGAACGGGATGCCGTAGGCGTCGTGCTCCGGGTCGAACCAGCCCGAGCCGAGGCCCAGCTCGACGCGGCCGCCGCTCATGGCGTCGACGTTGGCCACCGAGAT
Organism: Acidimicrobiales bacterium; assembly: GCA_035555395.1. Taxonomy (GTDB): domain Bacteria; phylum Actinomycetota; class Acidimicrobiia; order Acidimicrobiales; family Iamiaceae; genus Aquihabitans. The sequence continues at coordinate 2,132 of DATMGQ010000063.1, read as the reverse complement.
GGCGAGCGGCCCGGGCAGGCGGAAGGTGGCGGCGGTGACGAGCGTGCCGAGCCGGATGGTGGAGGTGTCGCGGGCCAGGCCGGCCAGGGTGATCCAGGCATCGCTCGGCCCGGGGTCGCCCGCCACGTCGCCCATCTTCAGGTAGTGGTCCGAGCGGAAGAACGCGTCGAAGCCGAGGCGCTCGGCCTCGAGGGCCACGGCGAGGAGGGTGTCGTAGGAAGCGCCCTGCTGGGGCTCGGTGAAGATGCGCAGATCCATCGCCACTTCCTATCGGGTCAGCGAACGAGCGCCACCGCCTCGGCCAGCAGCTCGGCCTGGCGGAACCAATCGCCCGCGGCGAGGGTGAACGCGATCGTCTCGGCGCCGACCTCGCCCAGCGCGGCGATGCGCTCGGCGATGGCGGCGGGCGGACCGGTCACCACCATGTCCGGCACCGCCTCCGCCGGCATGCCGTACAGCCCGTCCACGTCGCTCACCTTGGCCACCAGCTCCTCGGCCGACGGCACGGCCGGATCGCCGTCGATCACGGCCATCGAGCTGGCGATGAGCGTCGGGGTCGGGCGGCCCTGCTCGGCCGCCAGCTCGCCGAGCCGACCCATCGCCTGGGCGGTCAGCTCCGGGTCCACCGGCACCGCGAACCAGCCGTCGCCGTAGGTGGCTGCCCGGCGGAGCGCGGCGTCGGCGAGGCCGCCCACCACGATGGGCGGGACGGTCGCCCCCGGTGCGAGCTGCACGGGCGCGCCGTCGACGTCGGCCTCCTTGCCGGCGATGAGGTCGGCCAGCACCTCCAGCCCGGCGTCGGTGCGCCGGCCGCGCTCCTTCCGGGGCACCCCGGCGGCCGTCCACGAGCGCTCGTGGCGGTCGCCCCCGATGCCGACGCCCAGGATCAGCCGGTCGCCGGACACGTGCTGGAGCGACGCCGCCTGCTTCGCCGCCCAGGCCACCGGCCGCAGCGGGAGGATCAGCACGCCGTACGCCAGGTCGATCCGCTCGGTCACCGCGGCCGCGGTCGACAGCGCGACCGTGGCGTCGACGAAGGGCACGCCCGTCCCCGCCACCAGCTGGTCGACCGCCCACGCCGAGTCGAACCCGAGCCCCTCGACGTGGCGCGCCGCTGCGGCGACGTCGACGGTCGCCCCGCCGTTCTCCCACATCGTGGGCAGGAACACCCCGATCTTCGGTGCAGCCATCTCGATCCTCCGACGCAGCGACGGACCAGGTCCAACCGACCCACCCCCGCCAGCCATTCCCTGCGCCAGTCAGGTAGCACCGTGCGTCGACGGGTGTCCGTCGAGCGCCGCGTCCTCCAGGACGTCGATGATCATGATCTTCTGCCAGATCTTGCTGCTGAGGGCGCCGGCCATGCCCTCGATCTCGCGGACGGCACCGAGGACCAGGGGATCGTCGGACTCCTGGGCGTAGAGCGCGGCGAGCTTGGTGGTGACCGAGAGCATCTCGGAGCAGTAGTCGAGGTAGCGGCTGAGCTCGAAGCGGTCGAGGGTGCGCGTCGGCGAGTGCTCGGTGGCGAGGTCGGGGCGGCGGGCGGAGTCCGGGTCCTTGGTCAGCTGGTGCATGTCGATGACGTGGGCGACGCTGCGCAGCTCGTGGAGCGCAGCGAGCATCGTGCGCCGCCGGAGCCGGGCCTCGATGGTGAGCAGGAACGCCACCGCGATGCCGAGGAACACGACGTCCTGGATGCCGTTCTGGATGACCGAGAGCCACTCGTCGAGGCCGACGATGTCGCCGTCGTGGCGGACCTGGCTCACGGCCAGGGCGACCACGACCAGGCCCAGGACGATGAGCGCGCCGGCCAGGGCGCGCAGGCCCCAGTTCGGCCGGGTCGACTGCGCCAGGCGGGCCTCGGTCTCGCGGCTGAGCTCGGCGAGGTCGTCGGCGACGACGGTGATGCCGCGGTCCGGAAAGCGGTCGGTGATGCGCGCCGCGAGGCCCTCCGCCGTCGCGATGATCCCGCTGGCCTCGAGCCGTCGTGCCTCCACCGCCGCCGATGCTCGCACGCTGGCGTTGTGGGCCCGGGGACCCGGGTCGTACCGTCTCTGCGACGCGCCAGCTGAGAGGGAGCCCCATGGCTGCAACCACGGTCGACACCGACACCCCGCCGTTCCCGGAGTGGC
>DATMGQ010000062.1:0-16876 GCA_035555395.1 Acidimicrobiales bacterium | reverse complement strand
CGTTCGACGGCCACGACTTCGCCGCGGGCGCCGTCGCCGACGGTGCGGTGGCGCTGCTGTGCGAGCGGCGCCTCGACCTCGACGTGCCCCAGCTCGTCGTCCCGTCGGTCCGCGAGGCGATGGGGCCGATCGCCGCCGCGGTGCTCGGGTTCCCGTCCGATGCGCTGCGGCTCGTGGGCATCACCGGGACCAACGGCAAGACCACGGTCGCCCACCTCGTGGCGGCGATGGCCGCTGCTGCCGGGACGTCGTGCGGCGTGATCGGCACCCTCACCGGGGCACGCACCACTCCCGAGGCACCCGAGCTCCAGGCCCAGCTGGCGGCCATGCGCGACGCCGGCGGCGACCTCGTCGCCATGGAGGTGTCGTCGCACGCCCTCGACCTGCACCGGGTCGACGGCACCCGCTTCCGCGTCGCCGTCTTCACCAACCTGAGCCAGGACCACCTCGACCACCACGGGACCATGGAGGCCTACTTCGCGGCGAAGGCCCGGCTGTTCGGCCCCGACCTGTGCGACCTGGCGGTGCTCAACCTGGACTCGCCCCACGGCCGGCTGCTCGCCGACACCGCCGCGGTCCCGTTCGTGGGCTACTCGCTCGACGACGTCGACGACCTCGAGGTCTCGGCCGACGGCTCCCGGTTCCGCTGGCGGGACCGGGCCGTGGAGGTCCGGCTGCCGGGCCGGTTCAACGTGTCGAACGCGCTGGCAGCCGCTACGGCGGCCGAGGCGGTCGGCCTCCCGCTGGACGCGATCGTCGAGGGCCTGGCGGCGGCCGCCCTCGTCGACGGCCGCTTCGAGCGCGTCGAGCAGGGCCAGCCGTTCCTGGCGGCCGTCGACTACGCGCACACCCCCGACGGGCTCCGCCAGCTGCTCGGGGCGGCCCGTGAGCTCACCGACGGACGCGTGATCATCGTGTTCGGTGCCGGCGGAGACCGCGATCACGGCAAGCGGCCGCAGATGGGCGAAGCCGCAGGTGAGCTGGCCGATCTGGTCGTGCTGACCACCGATAACCCTCGGGGGGAGGACCCGGCTGCGATCATCGATGCCGTGCAACACGGAATCGACGCCCCCACCGACCTCCGGATCGAGCCCGATCGAGCCACCGCCATCGCCCTCGCGGTGGCCGAGGCCGAGCCCGGCGACGTGGTGCTGGTCGCCGGCAAGGGCCACGAGACCACCCAGGTCGTCGGCGACGTCGTCACGCCGTTCGACGACCGCCTCGTCCTCCGCGCCGCACTCGCCGACGCGGGCTGGAACGGGGAGGCCGCCTCGTGATCGCGCTCCTCATGGCCGGCGGCCTCAGCCTCGCCGCCTCCCTCGTCGGCACCCGCTACCTGATCGTGTGGCTCACCAACCACCAGATCGGCCAGAACATCCGCGAGGAGGGCCCCGAGGGCCACAAGGTCAAGGCGGGCACGCCCACCATGGGCGGCATCGCCATCGTCGTCGGCGCGGTCATCGGCTACTCGGTGGCCCACCTGCGCAGCCGCGTGGTCTTCACGCGCTCGGGCATGTTCGTGCTGGCGCTCGTGGTGGGCGCGGGGCTCGTCGGCTTCCTCGACGACTGGATCGGGATCACCCGCGAGCGCAACCTCGGCCTCAACAAGCGGACCAAGGTGCTCGGCCTGCTGTTCGTGGCGGGCGCCTTCGCCGTCGCCACGGTCATGTGGACCAGCGTCCACACCACGCTCTCGTTCACCCGGTTCGACTCGTTCGACACGTCGTCGCTGCTGTCGATCGACTTCGGCAAGGTCGGCTGGGTGCTGTTCTCGGTGCTGGTGATCATGGCCGTCACCAACGGCGTGAACCTCACCGACGGACTCGACGGCCTGGCCGCCGGCGCGTCGATCTTCGCCTTCGCCAGCTTCACGATCATCGGCTTCTGGGCCTTCCGGAACCCGCTCGTCTACGACGTCGAGCACGCCCTCGACCTCGCCGTCGTGGCCGCCGCCATGCTCGGCGGGTGCGCCGGGTTCCTCTGGTGGAACGCGCACCCCGCCAAGATCTTCATGGGCGACACCGGGTCGCTCGCCATCGGCGCCGCGCTCGCCGGCCTGGCGCTCACGCTCAACACGATGCTGCTGCTGCCCATCATCGGCGCGCTGTTCGTGGTCGAGACCCTGTCGGTGATCATCCAGGTCTTCTCGTTCCGGGTGTTCGGCCGCCGGGTGTTCCGCATGGCGCCGATCCACCACCACTACGAGCTGCGGGGCTGGCCGGAGACCACGGTCATCGTCCGCTTCTGGATGATCGCCGGCCTGGCCACGGCGCTCGCCCTCGGGATCTACTACGCCGACTTCACCACGCTCACCCCTGCGGAGCTGATGGGCCTGTGACGGACTCGGGCACCCTCGCGCCGCTCGCGCTCGACCGGACGCTCGTCGTCGGCCTGGGCGTCATGGGCCGGGCGGTCGTCCGGGCGCTGGTCCAGCGGGGGAGCGCGGTCACCGCCACCGACGACGGCCTCGGCGCCGGCGGCCCGGCGCTGGCGGCCGAGCTCGGGGCCGCGTGGGTCGATCCGCCGGCGGACTGGGCTGGGCTCATCGCCGGGCACGACGCCGTCGTCCCGAGCCCGGGCATCCCCGAGCGCCATCCGCTGTTCGCGGCCGCCGCGGCCACGGGCGTGCCGATCCGCAGCGAGCTCGACCTCGCCGCGGCCTGGGACGACCGGCCGATCGCCACGATCACCGGCACCAACGGCAAGACCACCGTCACGACGCTCGTCACCGAGATGCTCGTGGCGTCGGGCCGCGTCGCGGTCCCGGCGGGCAACGTCGAGGTCCCGCTGGTCGAGGCGATCGACGACCCGTCCACCGAGGTGTTCGTCGTGGAGGCGTCGTCGTTCCGGCTCACGTTCGCCACGGCGCACCAGCCGGTCGTCGGCACCTGGCTCAACTTCGCCCCCGACCACCTCGACGTGCACCTCGACCTGGCGGGCTACGAGGCGGCCAAGGCCCGCATCTGGCACAACCACGAGCACGGCGGCCTCGCGGTCGCCAACGCCGACGACCCCGTCGTGATGCGCTGGGCGCCGGCGGGGGACCGCACCCAGACGTTCGGGATCCACGAGCCGGCCGACTGGCACGTCGCCGACGGGATGCTGCGCGGCCCCGGCGGCCTGGAGCTGCTGCCGGTCGACGAGCTCACCCGCTCGCTGCCGCACGACCGGTCCAACGCCCTCGCCGCCGCTGCCACAGCGCTCGCCGCCGGCGCCACGCTCGACGGCATCCGGGCGGCTCTCCGTGCCTTTCGCAGCCTCCCCCATCGGGTGGAGCTGGTGGGCGAGGCTGGTGGGGTGCGCTGGTACGACGACTCGAAGGCCACGGCGCCTCACGCGACCCTGGCTGCCATGGCCGGGTTCGAGTCGGCCGTCCTCATCGCCGGCGGGCGCAACAAGGGCCTCGACCTGACCGAGCTGGGCGACCTGGCGCCGCACCTGCGCGCCGTCGTCGCCATCGGCGAGGCCGCGTCCGATGTCGAGGCCGCGTTCGCCGGGCGCACGCCCACCGTCACCGCCGCGTCGATGGAGGAGGCGGTCGAGCTGGCCGCCGGTCTCGCGGAGCCGGGCGACGACGTCGTGCTGTCGCCGGCGTGCGCGTCGTTCGACTGGTACCCGGGCTACGCCGTCCGCGGCGACCACTTCCAGGCGGTCGTCCGCCAGCACCTCGAGGCCGTGGCGTGACCACCATCACGGGCCACCCGGCGCTGCGCGGCCGCGCCGCGCCGAGCGCGATCACCCGCCGGCGCCGCTTCTCGATCCCGGGCATCCCCACGGGGTCGTTCTGGCTGCTCGCCGCCATCGTCGTCGTGCTCAACATGTTCGGTCTGGTGATGGTCATGTCGGCATCGTCGGTGCCGGCGGTCCGGGCCGGCGGGGTGCCGTGGTCGCTGTTCGAGCGCCAGGCCCTGTGGACCGTCCTCGGCTCGATCGCCCTCCTGGCCACGCTGATGGTCTCGGTCGACTTCTGGCGGCGGTTCACCAAGCCGTTCATGGGCATCGCCATCGCCATGCTCGTGCTGGTCCTCGTGCCGGGCATCGGCGTGTCGGTCAACGGCGCCACCCGGTGGCTCGGGGCCGGTCCGCTCCAGATCCAGCCGTCCGAGTTCGCCAAGTTCGCGCTGCTGCTGTTCGTGGCCGACCTGCTCGACCGCCGCTCGGACAAGATCGCCGACTGGCGCTGGTCGCTCGCCCCGGTCGTCGCCTACCTGGCACTGGTGGCCGGGCTGATCATGCTGCAGCCCAACCTGGGCACCACGATCATCATCGCCTTCATGGTGCTGACGATGCTGCTGGTGGCGGGCGTGCCGCTCCTGCCGCTCACCGCCGTCGCCGCCACGGGCGCGATGGTCGCCTCCGCCTTCGTCGCCTACACGCCCTTCCGCCGCACCCGGTTCCTCCGGTTCCTGAACCCGTGGGCCGACCCGCAGAACACCGGTCTCCAGAACGTGCAGTCGCTGGTGGGCATCGCCAACGGCGGCCTGCTCGGCCGGGGGCTCGGACGCTCCACCGCGAAGTGGGGCTTCCTCCCGTTCGCCCACACCGACTTCATCTTCGCCATCATCGGCGAGGAGTTCGGGCTCGTCGGCGCCATGTCCGTCGTGCTGCTGTTCTTCGGGATCGCCTGCACGGGTGCGTGGATCGCCGCCCGGGCCAAGGACCGGTTCTCGATGCTGGTCGCCACCGGCATCACGGCTTGGATCTCCATCCAGGCGTTCATGAACATCGGTGCGGTCATCGGCATCATGCCGATCACGGGCGTGCCGCTCCCGTTCGTCTCCTTCGGCGGCTCCTCCCTCATGATCAACCTCGCTGCCACGGGCATGCTCCTCAACATCGCCCGCCACCCCGCCGAGCACCTGCCCCGGTCGTCCCGCCGAGCCAAGCGCCCATGAGCGAGCCGACCTGGGCCCTCGTCGCCGGGGGCGGGACCGCCGGGCACCTGCTGCCCGGCCTCTCGGTCGCCCGCGCCCTCGTGGCGCAGGGCCACGACGCCGCCACCATCCACTTCGTCGGCGCGGAGCGCGGCCCCGAGGCCGAGCTGGTGCCGGCCGCCGGGTTCACCGTCGACGTGCTTCCCGGCCGCGGCATCCAGCGCAAGCTGTCGATGGCCAACATCGCCGCGGTCCTCGACCTGTTCAAGGCGCTGGTCCGCGGCATCGGCATCGTCCGCAAGCGCAAGCCCGCGGTGGTGGTCGTGCTCGGCGGGTACGCCAGCTTCGCCTGCGGGGTGGGCGCCGTCCTGTGCCGGGTGCCGCTCGTCCTGCTCGAGCAGAACAAGAAAGCTGGCGCGGTCAACCGGGCGCTGCGCCGCTTCGCCGCTGCCTCCGCCGTGTCGTTCGAGGGCACCGACCTGCCCAAGGCCACGGTCACCGGAAACCCGCTGCGGCCGGAGATCCGGGCCATGGCCGAGCACCCCGACGCGGCAGCCGCCCGAGCCGCGCTCGACCTCCCCGCCGACCGCACCGTCATCGGCGTGTTCGCCGGCTCGCTGGGGTCGCGCCGCATCAACGACGCGGTCCAGGGCCTGGTGCAGCGGTGGGCCCACCGGTCCGACCTCGCCGTCCGCCACGTCATCGGGCGCAACGGCTTCTCCGACGGGAGCGACGGTCCCACGGACCTGCCGGGGGATGGCATCGCCTACCAGCGGGTCCCGTACGAGGACCGCATGCACCTCCTCCTCGACGCCAGCGACCTCGCTGTCACCCGGTCCGGCGGCTCGGTGTTCGAGCTGATGGCGGCCGGGCTCCCCGCCGTACTGGTGCCGCTGCCCATCGCCACCCGCGACCACCAGATGGCCAACGCCCGGGCGGTCGAGGCGCTCGGCGGCGCGGTCGTGGTCCCGGACTCGGAGCTCGACACCGACCGGCTCGAAGCCGAGCTCACCGCGCTGCTCGACGATCCCGACCGGCTGGCCGCCATGGCCGGCGCGATGCGGGGCGGCGCCACCGTCGACGCCGCCGAGCAGGCCGCGGCCGTGGTCGAGCGGGTCGCTCGTGGCTGACCCCGTGACCGACCTGGGGTCGTCCCGCGCCGTGCACCTCGTCGGCATCGGCGGGGCCGGGATCAGCGCCATCGGCATCATCCTGGCCACCATGGGGCACCGGGTCACCGGGTCCGACGTGAACGAGACGTCGGCCTGGCCGTCGCTGCTCGCCGCCGGCGTCGAGCCCTCGGTGGTGCCGGCCCACGAGCTGTTCGCCGCGGCCCAGGCCCACGGCGCCGAGATCGTGGCCCACTCCACCGCGTTCCCGCCCACCGAGCGGGACCTCGCGGAGGCGGCCGATGCTGGGCGCACGGTCCTCGACCGGGCGGGGATCCTGGCCCTGATCTGCGCGGCGCGGCCCACCGTGGCGGTGTCGGGCACGCACGGCAAGACCAGCACCACCGCGATGCTCGCCACCCTCCTCGACGCCGCCGGCGCCGACCCGTCGTACCTCGTGGGCGCCAAGCCGGTCGGCCTCGGGCGGGCCGCCCACTGGGCGCCCGAGGACGGCGGGGCGTTCGTGGTCGAGGCCGACGAGAGCGACGGCACGTTCCTCCGCCTCGGCGGCGACATCGCCATCGTCACCAACATCGACGAGGACCACCTCGACTACTGGCGGGACATCGACGCCATCGAGGCCGCCTTCCTCCGCTTCCTCGAGGAAGCCCGCGTCGGGGTCGTGTGCATCGACGACCCGCGCGGCGAGCACGTCACCGACCCCCGTGCGCTGCGGGTGGCCCAGGCCGTCGGCGCCACCACGGTGGGCGAGGGCCCGGAGGCCGACCTGCAGGTCCACTCGGTCCAGGTCGACCGGCTGCACACCACGTTCGGCCTGCGGCGGGGGAGCGAGGAGCTCGGCCCCGTCCAGGTCGGCACGCCCGGCCGGCACCACGCCCGCAACGCCGCGGTCGCCGTCGCGGTGGCCATCGAGCTGGGCATCGACGCCCGCACGGCCGTGGCCGCCGTCGGCGCCTACCACGGGGTCGCCCGCCGGTTCGAGGTGCTGGGCGAGGTGCAGGGGGCGATGGTCGTCGACGACTACGCCCACAACCCGGGCAAGGTCCGAGCCCTGCTCGCCTCGGCCGAGGAGGCGGGCTGGTCGCGCGTCGTGGCCGTCTTCCAGCCGCACCGCTACACCCGCACGCGGGACCTGCTCGGCGACTTCGGCGCTGCGCTCGCCCTCGCCGACGTCGTCGCCATCACCGAGGTCTACGCCGCGGGCGAGGACCCGATCCCCGGCGTGTCCGGGCGCTCGCTGGTCGAAGAGGTGCTCGACGCCCGCCCCTGGGCCGAGGTGGCCTGGGTGCCCACCCTCGACGATGCCGCAGCCTGGCTGCGCGGCGCCCTGCGGCCCGGCGACCTGTGCCTCACGGTCGGCGCCGGCGACGTGTCCGGCCTCGGCCGGCGGCTCGTCGCCGAGGCCGGGGAATCGGCCGCGTGACCTCCTCCGCCCCGTCCTCCGGCGCCATCGACGCCCTGGCCGAGCGGCTCCCCGCTCCGGTCCGGCGCGACGTGCCCACGGGCCCCTACGCCACCTACGGCGCGGGAGGTCCGGCCGCCCTCGCCGTCACGGTCCGAGACGAGGACCACCTCGCGGCCGTCGCCCGGGCGGTGGCCGTCGCCGAGGGAGCGGTCCCGGTGCTCGTGGTCGGCCTCGGGTCGAACCTGCTCGTGTGCGACGAGGGCTTCCCCGGCCTGGTCGTCGTCCTCGGCCCCGGCTTCGCCGACATCGACATCGACGGCACCCGGGTGCGAGCCGGCGCGCGGGCGAAGCTCCCGGTCGTGGCCCGCCAGACCGCCGGCGCCGGTCTCACCGGCTTCGAGTGGGCGGCGGGCGTCCCCGGGTCGATCGGCGGCGCCGTGCGCATGAACGCCGGCGTGCCCGACGCCGAGATCGGCGACGTCCTCGTGGGGGTCCGCGTGGTGGACCTGGCGTCGGGCGAGGATGGGGTGGTGCCGGCATCGGAGCTCTCCCTGGGGTACCGGTCCTCCTCGATCCGCCCCGAGCAGGTCGTGGTGTGGGCCGAGCTCGAGCTGGCGCCCGCCGATCCCGAGGTGGCCCGCGCGGCCATCAAGGAGAAGACCCAGTGGCGGCGCGACCACCAGCCCGGCGGCCGCAACGCCGGATCGGTCTTCACCAACCCGGAGGGCACGTCCGCCGGTCGGCTCATCGACGAAGCCGGGTGCAAGGGCCTCCGCGTCGGCACGGCCGAGGTGTCGCCCAAGCACGCCAACTTCATCCAGTCCGACGAGGGCGGCCGAGCGCAGGACATCTGGGACCTGATGGTCGAGGTCCGCCGCCGCGTCCACGAGGCCAGCGGCATCGCGCTGCACCCCGAGACCTGCCTGGTCGGCTTCCCGCCCATGCCGGAGCTGGCGTCGTGACCGAGACGATCTTCAGCCAGCGCGCCAAGCCGGCCAAGGGCCGCTCGGCCAAGGGCCCGAAGTCCGCCGCTCCGTCCGCTCCCTCCCGGGCCAAGGCCCCGAAGCCTGCGAAGGAGCCGAAGGCGGGCAAGGCGAAGCCGGCGAAGGGTGCCAAGGCGAAGCCGGCGAGTCCATCGCTGGTCGACCCGCGCCTGCAGGCCCGACGGATCGAGGTCGCCCGCGGCCAGGGCCGGCGCCGGCTGCGCTGGGTCCTCGCCGCCGTGGCGGTCGTGGTCCTGCTCGTGGGCGCCTTCGCGCTCACGCAGTCGCCGGTCCTCGACGTCGACGCCGTCCCGGTCAGCGGGGCCGCGCACACGAGCGCCGACGACGCCCGCACCGCCGCTGGCATCGCCCTCGGCTCCCCGATGGTGGCGCTCGACGCGCCCGCCGCCGAGCGTCGGCTCGAGGCCCTCCCGTGGGTCGAGCGGGCCACGGTCACCCGATCCTGGCCGGGCACCGTCCGCATCGCGCTGGTCGAGCGCACGCCCGTCGCTGCGGTCGGCTCCGGCGACGACGCCGTGGCCGTCGACCGCGACGGCCGGGTGCTCGGCTCCGTGGGCGACGAGGACCTCCCCGTCATCGCCGGCGACGCCGCCGCGCCGGGCGAGGACCTGTCGGACACCCAGCGCTGGGTGGTCGCCACCGTGGCCGGCCTCCCCGCCGAGCTCCGGTCGGAGGTGGCTGCCGCCAGCGCCACGCCGTCGGGCATCCGGCTGACCCTCACCGACGACATCGAGGTCCGCTGGGGCGACAGCAGCCAGCGCACCGCCAAGGCCGACGCCCTCCAGGTGCTCCTCGAGCAGGCCGGCCGCACCACCATCGACACCATCGACGTCAGCGTGCCCCGGGCCGCCACGGTCACCCGATCGTGAGCGAATCCCCCGCTCGCCACCGCTGACCCGCAATGATTGGGTACTAATGTCAACCGTTCCTCAAGGTTCACCCCTCCCTCCAGCCGCCGTTGAGGGTTCCCCTTCCAACCACCCTGCGTGGAGGTAGCAGCCATGGCCGGTAATCCCCAGAACTATCTCGCGGTGATCAAGGTCGTCGGGATCGGCGGCGGCGGCGTCAACGCCGTGAACCGCATGATCGACGCCGGACTGAAGGGCGTGGAGTTCATCGCCGTCAACACCGACGCCCAGGCGCTGCTGATGTCCGACGCCGACATCAAGCTCGACATCGGTCGCGAGCTCACCCGCGGCCTCGGCGCGGGCAGCGACCCCGAGGTCGGCCGCCTCGCCGCCGAAGAGCACCGCCAGGAGATCGAAGAGGTCCTCCAGGGCGCCGACATGGTGTTCATCACCGCCGGCAAGGGCGGCGGCACCGGCACTGGCGCCGCTCCGGTCATCGCGGAGATCGCCAAGGGCCTCGGCGCCCTCACCATCGGCGTGGTCACCCGCCCGTTCGCCTTCGAGGGCCGGCGGCGCTCGGTCCAGGCCGAGGCCGGCATCCAGAAGCTCAAGGAGAAGGTCGACACCCAGATCGTCATCCCGAACGACCGGTTGCTCACCGTGTCGAACGAGAAGACGTCGATGATGAACGCCTTCAAGATGGCCGACGAGGTCCTCCTCCAGGGCGTCCAGGGCATCACCGACCTGATCACCACCCCCGGCGTGATCAACACCGACTTCGCCGACGTGAAGATGATCATGAGCAACGCCGGTTCGGCGCTCATGGGCATCGGCAGCGCCACGGGCGAGGGCCGGGCCCTCAACGCTGCCCGCGGCGCCATCTCCAGCCCGCTGCTCGAGGCCTCCATCGAGGGCGCCCGCGGGATCCTGCTGTCGATCGCGGGCGGCTCGGACCTGGGCCTGTTCGAGGTCAACGAGGCCGCCGAGGTCATCCACGGCGTGGCCCACCCCGACGCCAACATCATCTTCGGCACCGTCATCGACGACGAGATGGGCGACGAGGTGCGCGTCACCGTCATCGCCGCCGGCTTCGACCGCTGGGAGGAGAAGACCTCCTCCCGCCCGTCGCGCCGGGAGTCGGGCGCTTCGGGCGATGCCCCGCCGCGTCCGCCCCGTCCGTCGAGCGCCAGCGACCTCTTCGCCGACTCCGCCGAGCACCGCCTCGGCGACGACGAGGGTGGTGGGGGCGACGACGAGTTCGACGTTCCCTCGTTCCTGAAGTAGCGCCGACGCCATGACCGGCGACGTTCGCTCGGTCTTCACCGACACCCGCCACGGGGACCTCATGGTCCGCACCGAGCCCGGCGTCCTCGCCGCGCGCCGGGCCGCCATCGTCGACCGGCCGTGGTCGTGGCTCCGCCAGGTCCACGGCGCCCGGGTCATCACCGTCACCGAGCCGGGCGAGCACGCGGGGGAGGAGGCGGACGCCGCGGTCACCGCCGTCCCCGGTGCGGTGCTCGCCGTCCAGACCGCGGACTGCGCGCCCGTCCTGCTCACCGCGCCGGGCGTGATCGGCGTGGCCCATGCGGGCTGGCGCGGCCTGGAGGCCGGCGTGATCGAGGCGACCGCAGCAGCCATGGCCGACCTCGGGGGCGCGCCCGAACGCGCCACCCTCGGGCCGTGCATCCGCGGCCGCTGCTACGAGTTCGGCGGCGCCGAGCTCGACCTCGTGGCCGCCCGCTACGGCGACGCCGTCCGGGGCACCACGGCGTGGGGCACCCCGGCGCTCGACGTCGCCGCCGGCATCGCCGAGGCGTGCCGCCGCCTCCGCATCGAGCTCGACGACCTCGGCACGTGCACCGCCTGCAGCCCCAACCACTGGTCCCACCGCGCCCGGGCCGAGCCCCAGCGCCAGGCCCTCGTCGCCTGGATCGAGCCGTGACCTCGACCTCCACCTCCACCTGGGGTCTGGCCTCGACCTCCACCCCAGGTCGGGCCTCGACCTCCACCTGGGGTCGCGCCTCGACCTCGACCTCCACCCGAGGCGCGGGCCGGTGAGCGCGCCCGAGCCCGCCGTCCTGCTCGCCCGGGTGGAGCAGGTCCGCAACCGCATCGCCGATGCCGGCGGCGACCCGCACGGCGTCGCCCTGCTGGCCGTCACCAAGGGCTTCGGGCCCGAGGTGGCCCTGGCGGCCTCGGAGGCCGGCCTCGTGGACCTCGGCGAGAACTACGCCCAGGAGCTCGTGGCCAAGGCGCCGGTCGTCGCCGAGGCCGGCTACTCGCCGCGCTGGCACGCCATCGGACGACTCCAGCGCAACAAGGTCAAGGCCCTGGCCGGCATCGTGGCCCTGTGGCAGACCGTCGACCGCCTCGACCTCGGGCTCGAGATCGCCAAGCGGGCGCCGGGCGCTCAGGTCCTCGTCCAGGTCAACGTCTCCGACGAGGCCCAGAAGGGCGGCTGCGAGCCCACTGCCGCCCCGGACCTCGTGGCCGCGCTCGTCGACGCCGGACTCGAGGTCCGCGGCCTCATGACGGTCGGGCGCACCGGTCCCGCCGCGGAGGCCCGAGCCGGGTTCGCCCTGCTCCGGCAGCTGGCCGACGACCTCGACCTCCCGGTGAGGTCGATGGGCATGTCGGGCGACCTCGAGGCGGCGGTCGCCGAGGGGTCCACCATGGTTCGCATCGGCTCGGCCCTCTTCGGACCGCGACCGTCTGTCCCTGGTGCTGCGGCGCCACCCCGCTAACCTCACGAGCATGTGGCGCAAGGCGATGGTGTACCTCGGACTGGGCGACGACGCCGAGTACGACGAGTACGGCAGCAACTACGACGACGAGCCGGAGCGCAGCAACCCCGTGAGCCGTGACCGCCCACCCGCACGAACCCAGGCGGCGCCTCCCGCGTCGTCGTACCCGGACGAGCCCTCGGGCATCGGTTCGGTGCGACCCATCAGCACGCGCGGCGTCGACCCCCGCGAGCCCGACACCGGCCAGACGGTCGCCCCCACCGGGGTCGGCCAGGTCCGTCCCCGTCCCCAGGTGGTGCGCCCCATGCCGGTCATGCCCAATGCCAAGCCCTTCGTCGTCATGCCGACGTCCTTCAACCAAGCTCAAGACGTCGCCGACAAGTACAAGGGCAGTCAGCCCGTCATCATGAACCTCCAGGGCGCCGACCGGGACCTGTCCCGCCGCCTCATCGACTTCGCCAGCGGCCTCTGCTACGGCCTCGGCGGGCAGATGGAGCGGGTCGCCAACCAGGTGTACCTGCTCACGCCCACCAACGTGGAGGTCTCGCCGGAGGAGCGCCGCCGCCTGCACGAGCGGGGCTACGACACCTGAGCTGGCGCCCGGCGCGACCCGCGCCCTCAGCCTGAAGCACACGGGTAGGGTGGCGGTCATGGAGTTGACCTTGAAGCGCCTGCTCGAGAACGCCGAGTTCAAGAAGTACCGAGGGAAGGGCTACGACCCCACCGAGGTCGACGACTTCCTCGATCGGGCGACCGCGATGGCCGCCAAGGTGGAGGTCCAGCTCACCCAGGCGCTCGAACAGGCGAAGGCCGCCGGCGGCGGCGCCCCGGCTCCCGATCCCGCCGCGATCGAAGCCGAGATCGACCGTCGGGTGGCCGAGCAGGTGGCCGCCCAGCTCGCGTCCCAGCCGGCCGCCGCGCCGAGCGGGCCGTCCGAGGACGAGATCGCCCAAGAGGCGCAGCGGACGCTCGTCATGGCCCAGCGCACGGCCGATGCCGCGGTGCGCGAGGCCCGAGCCGATGCCGACAAGGTCGTGTCGTCCGCCAAGGAGCAGGCCGAGGCCCTCCTCGCCGACGCCGAGGCCCGGGCGTCCTCCATCAACGCCGACACGGACCAGCGGGCCGCCACGGTGAGGGCCGAGGTCGAAGCGGAGGCCGCCACCGAGCGGCGCGAAGCCCGCCAGCGGCTGGCCACCGAGATCGGCGAGCTCGAGGGCGTGCGGGAGTCGCTCCGCAGCGACGTCAACGTGCTCGAGCGCCACGTCGAGGAGCAGCGCTCGCAGCTCGGGTCGACCTTGGCCGAGCTCCACCAGATCCTCGACGACCCCTCCGGGTTCCGCCTCGCCCCGGCCCCGGCGCTCAGCGACCCCGAGCTGCCGGACTTCACCGACCTCGAGGAGCCCGAGCCGGCGGTCGTCTCGTCCGAGCCCGTCAACGCCGAGCCCGTCGCCGAGCCGGAACCCGAGGCGCCTGCCGACGAGGAGCTGCCCGCCGAGGAGGCTCCCGCACCCGAGGCCGAGGCACCGGCCGAGCCCGAGGCCCCGACCCCGCCGGCGCTGGCGTTCGAGGAGGTCGACCACGAAGCTCCCGGCATCGAGGATCCGCCCGACACCGGACCGCCCACCGCGCCGGTGAGCGCCGTGGACCTCGGCCTCCCCGGAGACCGGGGGCCGGAGGAGGGCGACGAGGACGCGTTCCTCACCGAGCTCCGCAAGGCCATGGCCGACGAGGAGCCGCTCGGACCCCGCGACCTCGGTGAGGTCGACCAGTCCGATGCGCTGTTCGAGGACGACGATCGGCGGGGCTTCCGCTTCGGCCGGCGGCGCTGACTCCGATGGCAGCTCGGGTGGGACCAGCGAAGAAGAAGGCCGCACCGGCCAAGAAGGCCGCGTCCAAGAAGCCGGCACGGGCCAAGGAGGCCGCGGTGAAGAAGGCGGCGCCGACGAAGAAGGCTGCGGTGGAGAAGGCGGGCGCCAAGAAGGCTGCGCCGGCCAAGAAGGCTGCGCCGGCCAAGAAGGCTGCGGTGAAGAAGGTCGCGCCGGTGAAGAAGGCGGTGGCCAAGAAGGCGGTGGCCAAGAAGGCGGCACCGGCCAAGAAGGCTGCGGCACCGAGCAAGAAGGCGGCGCCCGCGAAGAAGGCGGCCGTCGCCAAGGCGTCGAGCGGGAAGGCTGCGAACAACGGCGGACCGGTGAAGAAGGCGTCCGCCAAGAAGGCCACGCCGGCCAAGTCGCCGTTCGGTGCCAAGTGGCTCGAATCGCAGGAGCAGCTGCTCGAGCACGAGCGGGCGACCTACCTGCACCAGGCCGAGAGCCTCGAGGCCGAGGCGCGCGACCTGGTCGCCGACTACGAGTCCGGCGACACCCAGTTCGACGAGGAGTCCGGCGAGGGCGACACCTTGAGCATGGAGCGCGAGCGGGACCTGCAGCTGTCGGCGCAGGCCCGAGCCGCCATCGAGGAGATCGACCACGCGCTGGCCAAGTTCGCGCTCGGCACCTACGGCATCTGCGAGCAGTCCGGGCAGCCGATCCCGAAGGAGCGCCTGGAGGCGATCCCGTGGGCGCGCGAGCGGGTCGAGTTCAAGGTCGGAGGATTCGGCCACCGCTAGGTCGAGCTCATGGTCGACGATCTGCACACCGATGAGGAGGCGCCCTCGGCGCCCTCCGACGAACAGCCCGAAGGCGGCGACCCCTCCGAGGGCGCGCCCGTCGACGACGCGCCCGCGGCGCAGCCGCCCCGCCGGCTCCGGATCGTGGGCGCGGTCGCCCTCGCGGTCCTGATCGCCGACCAGGCGTCGAAGTGGTGGGCGGTCAACCAGCTGAGCGACGGCGACATCATCGACATCGTCGGATCCCTGCGGTTCAACCTCTTCTACAACACCGGCGTGGCGTTCAGCCTGGGCAGCGACAGCGGCCTGGGCCCCTGGATCTCGGTCCTGGCCATCGGCGTCGTCGTGGCGGTGTCGTTCGGTGCAACCAGCCGGTACCCGCTCGGCGCGGTGGCCTCGGGCCTGATCTCGGGCGGGGCGCTCGGCAACCTGCTCGACCGGGCGTTCCGGGGCGACGACGGCTTCCTGCACGGCGCGGTCATCGACTTCATCGACCTCCAGTGGTGGCCGGTGTTCAACATCGCCGACGCGGCGATCGTGGTCGGGGCGATCCTCTTGGTGATCGCCAGCTTCCGAGTGCCCCAGTGACCGCCGACCGCTCGGTGGTGGTCGAGGTGCCGGACTCGCTCGTGGGCGAGCGCATCGACCGGATCGTCGCCATGGTCACCGACGTGAGCCGCACCGAGGCGGCGCGGCTCGTGGCCTCGGGCGCCGTCCAGCTCGACGGCGTCGTCGCCACCCGCGGCGCCGATCGCCTGGTCGCCCCGGGCGAGCTCGCCATCGAGCTCGGCGACGAGGCCGTCGCGTCCGGGCCCGTGGCCGACCCGGACGTCGCCGTGCCCGCCGTCTACGTCGACGACGACGTGATCGTGGTCGACAAGCCCGCGGACCTCGTCGTCCACCCGGGGGCCGGCCACACCACCGGCACGCTCGCCAACGGCCTGCTCGCCGCGTACCCGGAGGTCGCCACCGTCGGCGCCCCCGATCGCCCCGGCATCGTCCACCGCCTCGACCGGGGCACGTCCGGACTCCTGATGGTGGCCCGCAGCCAGGTGGCGTACGAGTCGCTGGTGGACCAGCTCGCCGAGCGCACCGTCGACCGGCAGTACCGCACGATCGTGTGGGGCCACGTCGAGTCGCCCCGCGGCGTCGTCGATGCGCCCATCGGCCGGTCGCCGAAGCACCCGACGAAGATGGCGATCACCGAGAAGGGCAAGCCCGCCCGCACCCGCTACGAGGTCGTCCGCACCTACGACGAGCCCGTCGCCGTCACCGAGGTCACCTGCCGCCTCGAGACCGGTCGCACCCACCAGATCCGCGTGCACATGGCCGCCATCGGCCACTCGGTCGTCGGGGACGAGCGCTACCGCGGCGTGCGCCAGTCGCTCCCGTGCCCCCGCCCGTTCCTCCACGCCGAGATGCTCGGTTTCGACCACCCCGTCACCGGCGAGCGCCTCGAGTTCACCTCCGACCTCCCCGCCGACCTCGTCGCCATCCGCGCCGGCCTGCGCTGACCCCGTGCGCGGAAGCGCCCCAGCCACCTGCGTGCGTTGGGGCGTCGTAGGTGCCGCTCAGCGCACGCGGGCGAGGTGGGTCGGGTCGTGTGCACTGAGGTTTCGTGGGTGCCGCTCAGCGCACGCGGCCCGAGTCGGGGTGGGTGGTTGCGTGCGTTGGGGCGTCGTAGGTGCCGCTCAGCGCACGCGGCCCGAGTCGACGACGTGGGGCGACCAGGTCGCCGTGCCGTGGGCGCGCCCTTCAGAACCCGTGAGCAGCAGGACGGCCCCGGTCCCCGATCGAGCCGATCGGAGCACGGCTCGAGGCGGCACGATCGACCCGAGCACGGCTCGAGGGGCACGCTCGACCCGAGCAGGGTTCGAGGCGGCATGCTGGACCGGAGCACGCCCGGACTGGGCGGCGGGTCAGGTGACGGGGTCGGGCCAGGGGGCTTGGCCGCGGGCGATGGCGGCGACGTCGGCGAGGGTCTGGTTCTCGAGGAGGCGGCGCATGTGCTCGCCGACGTCGGCCCACACGGCGAGGAGGACGCACTGGCCCTCGTGGTCGCAGGCGCCGTTCTGGTGGGGACGGCCGAAGTCGCCGACCTCGATGGGTCCGTCGACGGCGCTCACGATCTCGGCGAGGGTGATCTCGCTGGGGTCCCGGGCGAGCACGTAGCCGCCGCCGACGCCCCGCTTGGACCGGACGAGGCCGGCGCCCTTGACCGCCAGCAGGATCTGCTCGAGGTAGGGCTGGGGGAGCGCGGTGCGGT
>DATMGQ010000061.1:0-11476 GCA_035555395.1 Acidimicrobiales bacterium | reverse complement strand
CATCCGCCGACCGTACCGAGGGCGGCGTGCCCGAAGGCCACCGTTTTCGCCGCGCGGTCCCCGACGTCGAGCGCGCTCCAGCGAGCTCCTGCCG
Organism: Acidimicrobiales bacterium; assembly: GCA_035555395.1. Lineage (GTDB taxonomy): Bacteria > Actinomycetota > Acidimicrobiia > Acidimicrobiales > Iamiaceae > Aquihabitans. Next base: position 11,382 of record DATMGQ010000061.1, on the reverse strand, counting down.
GGCGGCAGCCGGTCCTCGGGAGGCCGCTGGACCATCGGCCCGGCGTCCGCCTCGGGCCGCTGCCGTCTCCGATGGCCCTGCCCGAGGGCCCGATCAGGTCCGGGCGGGGGTGGTGGCCTGCTGGTCCAGGGTGGCGAGGTACTGGTGGACCATCTGGACGGCGATCGACCCCTCGCCGACCGCAGACGCCACCCGCTTCACCGAGCCGTGCCGGATGTCGCCGGCGGCGAACACGCCCGGCGCACTCGTCTCGAGCGGCAGTGCGGCCCGGTCGAGCGGGAAGCGGCCATCGGGGAGGTCGCGGCCGGTGAGGACGAAGCCGCCCTCGTCGCGGGCCACCTCCGGCGGCAGCCAGTCGGTGAACGGCTGGGCGCCGATCAGCAGGAACAGCGCATCGGCGGCTTCGGTGGTCGTCGCCCCGGTCGCGACGTCGGCCAGCACCAGCCGTTCGAGTCGGGTGGTGCCGCCTCCGTCCACCACCTTGGTGCCGAGCCGCACGTCGATGTTGGCGGTGGCTTCGATCTCGCTCACCAGGTACTCGGACATGCCGGCTCGGATCGATTCCCCGCGGATGACGAGCGTGACCTTCCGGGCGTAGTTGGCCAGGTGCAGCGCCGCCTGGCCCGCGGAGTTGGCGCCGCCGACGACGAAGGCGTCGCGGCCGACGAGGAACGACGCCTCCGAGTTGGTGCTGCCGTAGAACACGCCGGCGCCGACCAGGTCCTCCAGCGCGGGGACGCCGAGCCGGCGGTAGCTCGCCCCCATCGTCAAGACCACCGCCGCAGCCCGGATGGTGGTGCCGTCGTCGCACGCCAGCACGAGGTCGGTCCCGTCCCGTTCGAAGGTCGTGACGCTGCGCATGAACGCGAACTGGGCACCGAACACCCAGGCCTGCTCCCACGCCGAGCGGGCGAGGAGCCGGCCGCTGATGCCGCGGGGGAACCCGAGGTAGTTCCGGATGAGCGAGCTCGAGCTGGCCTGGCCGCCCACGCCGCCGCGGTCGACCGCCAGCGTGTTCAGGCCCTCGGAGCCCCCGTACACGGCGGCCGACAACCCGGCGGGACCGGCCCCGATGATCACCAGGTCGAACCGCTGCCGCTCCAGGTCGGCCGGTGCCCCGGCAGCCACCGCGATCTCCGCGTTCGTCGGGTTCGCGAGCACGTCGCCGTTCGGGAACAGCATCATCGGCAGTTCGACGCCCTCGCCGACCGAGGCGACGAGGTCCCGGCCCTCGGGCGAGTCGGCCAGGCAGAAGGTGTGCGGCAGCGCGCAGGCCTGCAGTGCCTCGCGGATCTCGTAGGCGCGGCCCGACCACGACGTGCCGACGATGTGCACCGTGTAGGGCGCAGCCCGGTTCGCCTCCGCCCAGTCGAGGAGCATGCTCGAGATCGTCTGGTGGAACATCTCGTCAGGCGACGCCGCCGGGCGCACCACGTAGTGGTCGAAGCAGCCTCGGGCGATGCCGTCGAAGATCGCCCGGCCGGTGGGCGTCTGGCCCCATTCGCCCCACTCGATGAGCAGCGCACGACGAGCCCGCGGGTGCATCGTCCACACCTGGTCGAGGAGCTCGCTGCCGGTCGACCCGCCCTCGAGCCACTGCGACGCGAGGACCAGCGCGAAGCGCTCGTCGACGGCCACGCCCTCGGCCAGCACGGTGCGAGCCTCCTCGGCGGACGAGACGCACAGGACGCGGTAGCTCGCCGAGTACCGCTCGAGCAGTGCTGCTTGCACCTCACCCAGAGCGCCACCGTCGGCGTGCACCGCGAGGATGATGGGCTGCCCCATCCCGAAGAACGTACCTGCGTCCTCGCTCCTGCGCTCGGGTGACCGCCGGCCCACCCGGCTCGTGCCGTCGACGCGCTAGGCGGGCCGCGCGGCAGGGTCGCTGGATGGATCGACGCGGTAGCCACCGTGGTCCGCCACCGCGGCGAGGCCCCTCCGTGTCCGTGAAGGCCGCGAGCCGGGCGAGCGCCTCGGCGGCGGTGGCTGGTGGATCGCTGAGCCGCACGAGGACGCCGCCGAACTCGAGCCCGCCGCGCACCGCGACCTCGTCGAGCCCGAGTCCGTCGATGTCACCCCGCGCCGTCGACGTGACGACCAGCGCCGTGCCCCGCTGCCCGACCACCTCCAGCCGGACCGAGTCGAACCGGTAGCCGTCGTCGAACTGGACGCTGGCCTCGATGGGCTCGCCGAAGCACGAGCCCTCGGCGGCCTGCCCGGCCATCGCCCACCACCGGGAACCGGGGAGCGTGACGAAGTCCGTCGACACGCCGAGCGGCGTCGGCTCCCCGTCGAGCTCGACGGGCTCCAGTTCGAAGTCGAAGCACCAGGTGAGCCCGGGGGCGCGCCCGATGTTCGGGTTGTCCATCAACAGCCCGTGCCACGTCCCGCCGACGACCACCAGGTCCGCGGCGGTGAGCTTCCGCTCCCGTCGCCGTCCACCCAGCAGCCGGCCCACCCGCGCCCGCACGTCCATCGCACCTGGCTACCAGGCTCGGCCGCTTCGAGGTGTGGTCGGCGCTGGCACCCGCGGCTGGGGAACGAAGAAGGCGCCCGGCCTGCTGACCTGGGCGCCTTCTCACGTTCTTGGCTCGGGGGGGAGGACTCGAACCCCCAACGACTGGACCAGAACCAGCTGTGTTACCGATTACACCACCCCCGAACGGGCGGAGGATGACTCTAGAGCACGCCGTCGCCGGGGCGAAAACGGTTCGCCGGACCAGCGCCTCGGCGGGTGGTCACCAGCCCCGGTAGGCGGGGTCGCGGCGCTCGATGAAGGCGGCCACGCCCTCGTTGGCGTCGACGGTGCCCATGTTCATCTCCTGGGCGACGGCCTCGTTCTGGAAGGCGGTGGCCCGGTCGCTCTCGAGCGAGGTGTTGACCAGCCACTTGGTCAGGGCCAGCGAGCGGGTGGGGGCGACCGCGAGGCGGGCGGCCCAGGCCTCGACGGCGGCGTCGAGCCCGTCCGCGGGCACGACCTTGTTGATCAGGCCCAGTTCGACGGCCTCGGCCGCGGACAGGTCGTCGCCGAAGAACAGGAGCTCCTTGGCCCGGCGGGTGCCGACCATGCGGGGGAGGAGGTAGGCGCCGCCGCCGTCGGGCACGAGGCCGCGGCGGACGAACACCTCGATGAAGCGCACGCCGTCGGCGGCCACGACCAGGTCGCAGGCCAGGGCGATGTGCGCGCCGATGCCCGCCGCGGTGCCGTTGACCGCGGCGATGACCGGCTTCTCGCAGTCGAGGATGGCGGACACGAGCGCCTGGGCGCCCTCGCGGATCATCTTGGCGACCTCGCCGACGCCGCGCTTCGGGGCGTCGTCGGGGCGGGGCGCCGGCGGGCGGGAGGCGCGGAGGTCGGCGCCGGTGCAGAACGCGTCGCCGGTGTGGCCGAGCACGACGGCCCGCACGCCGAGGTCGGCGCTGGCCTCGGCCAGGAGGGCGATCACGCGGTCGCGCTGGTCGGGGCTGATGGCGTTCTTCACGTCCGGCCGGTTGAGCGTGATGTAGGCGATGCCGCGATCGTCGACGCGGTGCTGGACCTGCTCGGTGAGGGGAAGCTCGGACGACGGCGTGGACACGGTGGGCTCCAGGGGTCAGCGGACTGCGGGCGCAGCGTACGGGCTGACCTGACGGGTCGTCAGATCGGCGCGTCGGGCGGATCGGGCTCCTGGACCAGCGCGCTCAGGCGGCGCCGGTCGACCTTCTGCATGGCGGTCAGCGGGATCTCATCCACCAGGACCAGGTCCTCGGGGAGCTTGTGGTGGGCGAGGCTGTCCTGGGCGTGGGCCCGCAGGCTGTCGAGCGACGGCGGGGCCCCCGGGTCGGCGGGCACGACCACGGCGACGCCGATCTCGCCGAGCACGTCGTCGGGTCGGGGGATGAGGACCACGTCGGCCACGTCGGGGTGGGAGGCGAGCACGCCTGACACCTCGGAGGGGAAGACGTTGTACCCGCCGCGGATGAACATCTCGCCCTGGCGGCCGGCAAGGGTGAGCAGCCCGCTCGCATCGGTGAACCCGAGGTCGCCGGTGCGGAGCCACCCGTCGACCAGCGCGTCTGCTGTGGCCTCCGGGTTCCGCCAGTAGCCGGCCATGGAGGCGTCGGACCGGATCCACACCGCACCGACCTCGCCGTGGGGGAGCGGCACGTCGTCGGCGCCGCGGACCTGGATGCCGATGCCCGGCCGGGGCCGGCCGACGGTGTGGAGCGCCTCGTGGTCGGGCGCGTCGGGTGCGGTGCCCGTGCCCACGCCACCGGACTCCGTGGACGACCAGCGGATCGAGTACGCCGCCTCGAACCGGCGTCGGGCCTCGTGCACGAGCGCGGCCGGCGAGGCCGCCCCGCCCATCACCAGCAGGCGTACCCTCGACAGGTCGCGCCGGTCGAAGTCGGGGTCGCGCAGCAGCAGCGCGACCTGCGGGGCGACGCCGCCGATGGTCTCGATGCCCTCGCGGGCCACCAGGTCGAGCACGTCGCCAGCGCGCCAGCGGGCGAGCAGGTGGGTGGTGGTGCCCATCCGCAGGTACCAGGGCAGCTTGGTGGTGAAGCCGACGTGGGCGAACTGGGTGGACCCGTACTGCGGGACGGGCCGGGTCGGGGTGCCGACGGCGTGGGCGACGTCGTACCCGGTGACCGCGTCGAGCTGGCGGTCCGTGAACCAGGCGCCCTTGGGGACGCCGGTGGTGCCCGACGTGAACACGATCGCGACCGGCCGGTCGGGGTCCGGCGCCAGCGGATCGGGGGTCGCGCCCCGCACGGCGAGGGCGTCGACCTCGTCGGCGGCGGCCAGCACGAGGACCGGCTCGACGCGATCCAGGCAGGCGGCCTGCTCGACGGTGGTGAGCCGCGGGTTCACGCCGGCGGTGACCGCGCCGACCTTGGCGGCGGCGACGTAGGCGACCACCCAGGCAGCGACCGATGGGAGCGTGAGCGCCACGACGTCGCCCTCGCCGATGCCCCGGCGCGCCATCCCGGCGGCGACCTCGTCGCTGCGCCGGTGGAGATCCCGGTAGCTGAGCGGCGTGCCATCGGGGTCGACGAACGCGGGGCGGTCGCCGAAGCGCCCGGCGGCCCACGCGACGGTCGACGGCAGGAACGGTGCGTCGGTGGGGTCCGGCGGAGCGGCGGCGGGCACGGTGGGTGACCCTAGCGACGCGCTGCGCCGGGGAGGTGGGTCACCCGCTGGGGATGGTCGTCCCCGTGGTGGTCGTGGTGTCCGCCGAGGGGTTCCCGGGGTTGCCGCCGTCGGGGGACCGGCCGCCGCAGGCGCCGAGCCCGGTGAGGGCGGCGGTGAGGGCGATCGCAGCGAGTGCGGTTCGGGTGCGGCGGCGCATGGACGGATCCTCCGGGCGGGTCCCCTCCATCCTGCCGGACCCGACCCACGATCCCGCCATCGCCCGCCGTGCTCGCCCGGGCTTGTCCGTTCTTGTCGTCGAGCGACAGCCAGGAGGTGTCGAACGACGACAAGAAGGGCGCCGGGCCGGTTCTTGTCGTCGAACGACAGGCAGGAGGTGTCGAACGACGACAAGAAGGGCGCCGGGCCCGGTCCTCTGGGTCCGATCTCCGCCACCGGGTGGGGTGGGGATCCGCCATGATGGGCGACCCATGACGACGACGCCCGTGACCCTCTCGGCCGACCAGGCGCGGCGGATCGCACTCGGGGCGCAGGGGTTCGCCGAAGCGGCGCCGAAGGGTGCGGTGGACCGCCGTCACGGACGCCGGGTCCTCGATCGGGTCGGGCTCATCCAGATCGACTCGGTCAACGTCCTGGTCCGCTCGCAGGAGCTGCCCCTGTTCGCCCGGCTCGGCGACCACCGCCGCGACCTCATCCCGGCGATGACCAAGGCCGGGGACCTGTTCGAGTACTGGGCGCACGAGGCGTCGCACGTCCCGGTCGGCCTCCAGCCGCTGCTGCGCTGGCGGATGGACGATGCCCGGGAGGGTCGGGGCACGTGGAAGGGCGTGGCCGCCATCCGCCACGAGGAGCCGGCGCTCGTGCAGTCCGTGCTCGACCAGGTCCGCGAACGGGGTCCGCTCACCACGGGGATGATCGAGGGCGGCGGCGAGCGGGGCGACGACATGTGGGCCTGGAGCCCGGGCAAGCGGGCGCTCGAGTACCTGTTCTGGAGCGGCGACCTCACCGCCCGCCGGGGGGTCAACTTCGAGCGCTGGTACGACCTGCCCGAGCGGGCCCTCCCGGACCGGGTGATCGCTGCCGCCACGCCCACGCCCGCGGACGCCAAGAAGGAGCTGCTGATGATCGGCGCCCGCTCGCACGGCGTCGGCACGGCGCGCGACCTGGCCGACTACTTCCGGCTCAACATCCCCGAGTCCCGCCCGCTGCTCGACCAGCTCGTCGACGAGGGCCGCCTCCTGCCGGCCGAGGTGAGCGGCTGGAAGGACAAGGCCTACCTGCACCCTGGTGCCCGCCGGCCCAACAACCCCAAGGGCCGGGCGTTGCTGTCGCCGTTCGACTCGCTCGTGTGGGAGCGGTCCCGCACCGAGCGGATCTGGGGCTTCCGCTACCGCATCGAGATCTACGTCCCGAAGCCCAAGCGGGTCCACGGCTACTACGTGCTGCCGTTCCTGCTCGACGGCCAGCTCGTCGCCCGCGTCGACCTCAAGTCCGACCGCCAGGCCGGCGTCCTGCTCGTCCAGGGCGCCTTCGCCGAGGCCGTCCCCGACCGGCCGCGGGTCGCCGAGGAGCTCGCCGCCGAGCTGCACGACCTCGCGGCGTTCCTGCGCCTCGACGGCGTCGAGGTCAAGCCCAACGGCGACCTGGCGCCACTGCTCGCGGCCGCCGCGGCGAACGGAGTGGAGCCGCCCCAGCCGAATCGGGTCACCTGAGCCGCCAGACGCGGCTCGATCGACCCGATTCGGGGTCACCCGACCGGCCGAATCGGGTCACGTGAGCCGCCGGGCGCGGCTCGATCGACCTGATTCGGGGTCACTCGGTTGAATCGGGTCACGTGAGCCGCGTGGCGCGGCTCGATCGACCTGATTCGGGTCCGGCGGCTAGCGGACGCGGGGTTCGGTGCGCTCGCCTTGGAAGGCCTTCTGGCCTTCGGCGAGGGATGCCTCGGACATGCCGAGGTTGAGGAAGGTGTTGCCGAGGGCGAGGGCCTGCTGGCGGCTGAGCTCGCGACCGGCCCAGAGCGTGCGGAGGGTGGCCTGCATCGGCTCGGCGGGAGCGGAGGCGATGGTGTCGGCGACCCAGGCCGCGGCCGCCTCCAGCTCCGCGCCCGGGGCCACCTCGGACACGAGGCCGATCTCGAGGGCCCGCGCCGCCGACATGCGCTCGTGGTTGCCGAGGAGCGTCATGCGGAGGATCTCGACGAAGGGCATGCCGCGGTGGAGCATCAGCAGCGGCTCGAACACGGCCGGCATGCCGTAGGTGACGTGGGGGTCGAAGAACGTGGCGTGGTCGGCGGCGATCAGGACGTCGACCTCGCCCAGGAAGTAGAACGCGCCGCCGCAGGCCATGCCGTTGACGGCGCACACCACCGGCTTCCAGAACTCGTTGCTCTTGGGGCCGAGGTACTTGCCGGGGTCGTCGTAGACGAACGGCGAGAAGTCGTACTCGACGCCGCCCTCGGCCGGCACGAAGTCCCGGTCGATGCCGGTGCAGAACGCCTTGTCGCCGGTGGCGGTGAGCACCACCGAGCGCACCGAGTCGTCGGTCTTCAGCGCACGCCAGAGTCCGCTCAGCTCGTCGCACATCACCTTGTTGAAGGCGTGGTACTTGTCGGGGCGGTCGAGCCAGATCCAGACCACGGCGCCGCGCTGCTCGGCCTTGAGGGTGGTGAACGACGTCAGGTCGGTGGGCATGGCGTGAACGTACCTGGCGCCGCGATCAGCCGAGGAGGTCGAGCGCCGCGGTGCGCTTGACGCCCATGGTGGTCTCGACGTCCTGGTCGAGGTCCAGGTGGAGCATGCGGATCGCGTTGCCGCGCATGACCTTGTAGATCTGCTCGTCGGTGAGGCCCTCGACGAGCTTCTCGGCCACCTGCTTGGTGTCGGGCCAGGTCGAGTCGGTGTGCGGGTAGTCGGTCTCGAACGTGATGTTGTCCTCGCCGACCTCGTCGATGGCGACGAGCCCGTGGCGGTCGCGGAAGAAGCAGCCGTAGACGTTGCGGTAGTAGTAGCTCGACGGCGGCTCGGGGATGAGGTCCTTCACGCCGCCCCAGGCCCGGTGCTCGCGCCACACGTCGTCGACCCGCTCGAGGATGTACGGGAGCCAGCCGATCTGGCCCTCGCTGTAGGCGAGGGTGAGCTTGGGGAACTGCACGAGCTTCCCGCTGAAGAGCCAGTCGCTGAGCGAGGCCATCGAGTTGTTGAACGACAGCGAGGCGGCCACGGCGACGGGGGCGTCGGGCGACGTGGCGGGCATCCGCGACGACGAGCCGATGTGCATGTTGATCGTGGTCTCGGTCTCCTCGCACGCCGCGATGAACGGGTCGTAGAAGCCGGAGTGGATCGACGGGAGGCCGAGGTGCGGCGGGATCTCGCTGAAGCACACGGCGTGGACGCCGCGCTCGGCGTTGCGCCGGACCTCGGCGGCGGCCAGTTCCGCGTCCCACAGCGGGACGATGATCAGCGGGATCAGTGCGCCGTTCGAGTCGCCGCACCACTCCTCGACCATCCAGTCGTTGTAGGCCTGCACGCAGGCGAGGCCCATGTCCTTGTCGGGGTGCTCGGTGAACGCCTGGCCGCAGAACCGGGGGAACGTCGGGAAGCACAGCGAGGCCTCCACGTGGTTCATCTCCTGGTCGGCGACGCGCGCCTTGGGGTCGTAGCAACCCGGGCGCATCTCGTCGTAGGTCATCGGCGTCATGGTCATCTCGTCGCGGGAGTACCCGACGGCGGCGACGTGGCGCTTGTGGATGTAGACGAGGTCGCCGAACACCCAGCAGTCGGCCGGGCGGCCCTCGGGGTCGAACTCCTGCTGGTACACGCCGCCGCCGATGTGGGCCATGGCGCCGATGCCGCGGCGCTCGACGCGGGGGCCGTCGGCCTTGAACTTCTGCGGGAGGTACTCCTGCCACACGTGGGCGGGCTCCACGACGTGGTCGTCGACGCTGATGATCTTCGGCAGCTCAGCCACAGCAGGGGCCTCCCCGTTTCTGACGGACCGTCAGATCGTAGCCGCTGCGAGCGGCGAGGCCTCGGGGCGCACGCGGGCGCCACCCGGGCCGGGCGCAGGCGCCGGTTGCCGGCGGAGCGGACCCAGGTGCCACCATGGCGGCCGTGGTGGCTCGGTGAGGCGGACGGATCGGACGGCGTCGACGCTCGCCGCCGCGCTCGTGGTCGTGCTGGCCCTCGCGCTCGCCGGCTGCGGCGTGACCGAGGGCGCGGCGGCGCCGGGCACCCAGGCGGGTGCCGCGGCGGGCGCCCCGCTCGACGAGGAGGGCGTCGCTGCGCTCGGCGAGGAGTCCCTGGCGCTCGTCGACACGCCGTTCTCCTCGGGCTCGGCCGTCCTGGTCGATGGCGGGTACCTGATCACCAACGCCCACGTGGTCGACCCGTTCGACCAGGTCGCCCTCCGCTTCGCCGATGGCGAGGAGCTCCCGTCCGTGCCGGTCGTGGGCGTGGACCTCATCGCCGACCTCGCCGTCATCGGGCCGATCGACACCGATCGGCCCGCCCTCGCCGTCGCCGATCCCGACGGGCTGTCGCCGGGCGACGAGATCCACCTGGTCGGGTACCCCGGCGACCAGGAGGACGACCTCCACGTGGAGGTCGAGACGGGGAGCTACGTCCGGCACCAGTTCCCGGAGGACTGGGGACTGGACTACCTGCAGGCGAACGTCGACATCGAGGACGGCCAGAGCGGCGGGGCGATGATCGACGACCGCGGCCGGCTCGTCGGGATCTCGGCGCTCGGCCTCGACGACGGGGTCGCCCTGTCCCTCTCGGTCGACGACGTCCAGGAAGTCGCCGCGGCGATCGAGGCCGGGACCGTGGAGGGGGCGGCCGCGGACTGGACGCCGGTGCCGCAGGAGCAGGGCGAGCGCCGGCACCGCGTCGAGCTCGACGGGCCCGAGGACATCCGGGCGTTCTTCGTCTCGGGCGCCGCGTACGTCGACGAGCTCCACCTGCAGGTCTCCGACGAGCGCGCCCGCGTGGCCGTCATGGAGCCCGGGTTCTACGCCTCGGCCGCCAGCGAGGCGGCGCTGCGGGCCGGGAAGGGCGGCAGCCTCTGGTCGCTCGCCGCGTTCGACGACATCGAGCCGCTCGAGCTCGACGCCGACGGGAGCGCCGTCCTCGACATCGAGGAGGGCGAGGACCTGATCGTGCTCGTCGGGTCGGACGGTGCCGACGCGGTGGACGTGGCGACCTCGCCCGGCTCGGTGGAGGTGGCGATCTCGACCGAGCCCCGACCCCTGGTGGTCGGCGACGAGGTGCTCGAGGCCGTCGGCTACCTCGATGCCGTCGACGTCTACGAGCTCGAGCTCGGTGCGGACGAGGAGGTCGTCATCGAGGCCGAGTCGGCGTCGGGCGACATGGCCTTCCTCGTGGCGGCACCGGGGGAGTCCTGGCTCGACGCCCCGGAGTTCGACGAGACCGCCAGCGGGTACGCCGGCTCGGGCGGGATGCTCGGGCTCGACGAGCACGGCACGTTCACGGCCGACGGTGCGGGCACGTACACGGTCGTCGCGTACTCGGTCGACGACACGCCGACCGCCTACCGCCTGACCGTCTCGAAGGGCTAGGTCTCAGCCCGACGGTGGCGCGACGGCGTCGACGGGCGGGAGCCCCGTGGCGAAGGCGAGCGGCGCGGTCGTGCCGGGGCCGCCGTCCCCCGCGATGCGGACGCGGACGACGCAGGCCCCCGGCGCGGCGGCGCAGTCGTACGCTGTCCCGGTCGCGGTGATGACCCGGGGCACCGTCCTCGCCACCGACAGGGCCCCGTCGGGGCCGGCGACGGCGTCGCTGGCGGTCCCCGCATCGCACGCGCCGTCGGGCCCGGAGGCGGCCTCGGGCGGGTGGGCGAGGCACAGGTCGACGGCGAGGGCGTCGAGGGGGTGGGCGGTCCCGGTGAGGGTGACGGTGCCGCCGTCGCCGAGGTCTGCGGGCGCGTCGACGGCGAGCCCGGCGACCGCCGACCGCTCGACCGCCGTGGTCGTGCCGTCGGACCCGCCGGGCGGCCCGCCCGAACCGTCCAGCGCGGTCGAGCCGAGCCAGACCACGAGGGCGACGCCGACGAGCAGGCTGCCGAGGCCGAACACCCCGCACCCCACGGCGCTCGCCCCTCCCACGGCCCGACCCATGGGACCGAGGCTACGGCGACCCGCCCGAGGCGGGTGGCTCAGGAGGTGACGGCGTAGGGCAGCACGGCCGAGCGCTTGGTGTCGGCCGCCGCGGCGATGACGATGCGGCAGC
>DATMGQ010000060.1:0-14668 GCA_035555395.1 Acidimicrobiales bacterium | reverse complement strand
AGGACGGCGTCGCCGGTCTCCCGGCACCGCAGCACGTAGACGTTGTTGTCCATCGGGCCGACCACGACCTTGTGGATCTCGGCATCGGTGTCCGACCAGATGAGCGCGTCCATGCCGCCAGTCTGCCGTGGCGGACGCCGGTCGGCATCAGGACGAGATGACGTCGAAGCCGAGGGCGAGGGCCACGGGGATCTGGCGCGGATCGAACGTGAGGAAGGTCGTGGGGCGGGGGAGGCGGTCCGCGGCGGCGAGGTGCAGGGCGTCGACGGTCCGCAGCGGCTGCTCGCGGGTGAGCTCGGCGGCCCGGTCGAGGCAGCGCTGGTCGACCGGGACGACGTGGATCCGCTCCCAGTCGTCGCGCAGGGCCCGCCGCACGCGGTCGCCGTCGGTGGGGATGTCGCAGACCCGGTCGACGATGCCGAGGGCCTCGGTCTGGGCCAACGCCGACGCGCACCACACGGGATCGGCGGCCATGGCATCGAGGACCACGGCGCGGTGCGGCCCCGACAGGTAGCGGCCGAGCAGGGCGGAGGTGTCGAGGGCGAGGGTCACGCGCCGCGCACCTCCCGCAGGGCGCGGTCGAGGCGCCCGCCCGTCCAGTTGTCGATGCGGGTGTCGGGGTCGGCCGGCCGGTCGCCCCGGCGGGCCGGCTCGATGAGGCCCCGGGCGGCGAGGTCGTCGATGGTGACCCGGGTGTCGGCGGGCTCGACCGGTCCGAGCTGGGCCACGGGCCGACCGGCGATCGTGATCACGATGCGCTCGCCGCCCCCGGCGCGCCGCACGAGCGACGTGAGCCGCCCGCGCAGCTCCCGGATCCCGAGCCGCTGGTCCCCGTCGTCCATGCCCGGAGTGTACGCACGTGTACGCACCGGGACGAGCGGCGGCGCGGCGGGGTGCACCAGCATCGGCGCACCGATCACCTCCCGATCGGGCCGAACACCAAGGGGACCACCGTGAACTTCGCGTTCAACGAGGAGCAGGAAGAGCTCCGCAAGACCGTCCGGGCCTTCCTCGAGGCCAAGTCGTCCGAAGCCGCCGTGCGCGAGCAGATGGACACCGAGGCCGGCTACGACGCCGCCGTCTGGCAGCAGATGGGCGAGCAGCTCGGTCTCCAGGGCCTCGTGATCCCCGAGGAGTTCGGCGGCTCGGGCTACGGCTACATCGAGCTCGTCGTGATCCTCGAGGAGATGGGCCGCTCCCTGCTGTGCGCCCCGTTCTTCTCGTCGGTCGTCCTCGCCGGCAACACCCTGATCCACTCCGGTGACGACCAGGCCAAGGCCGACCTGCTCCCCGGCATCGCCACCGGCGAGACCATCGCCACCCTCGCGTTCACCGAGGAGAACGGCCGCTGGGACGAGGCGGGCATCACCGCCACCGCCACCCAGGACGGCGACACCTGGAAGCTCAACGGCACGAAGATGTACGTGCTCGACGGCCACACCGCTTCGCTGCTCATCGTCGCCGCCCGCACCTCGGCCGGCGTGAGCCTCTTCGCCGTCGACGGCGAGGGCGCCGGCGTCACCCGCACCCCGCTGGCCACCATGGACCAGACCCGCAAGCAGGCCAAGGTCGAGCTGAACGACGCCAGCGGCCGCCTCATCGGCGCCGACGGCGAGGGCTGGACCGTCCTCGAGCGCGTGCTCGACCTCGCTGCGGTGGCGCTCGCCGCCGAGCAGGTCGGCGGCGCCCAGGCGTGCCTCGACATGGCCGTCCAGTACGCCAAGGACCGCGTGCAGTTCGGTCGCCCGATCGGCTCGTTCCAGGCCATCAAGCACAAGTGCGCCGACATGCTGCTCGAGGTCGAGTCGGCCAAGTCCGCCGCCTACTACGCCGGCTGGGCCGCCTCGGAGCTCAACGAGGAGCTGCCGTCGGTGGCCTCGCTCGCCAAGGCCTACTGCTCGGAGGCGTACTTCCACGCCGCGGCCGAGAACATCCAGATCCACGGTGGCATCGGCTTCACCTGGGAGCACCCGGCCCACCTGTACTTCAAGCGGGCCAAGTCGTCGGAGCTGCTCTTCGGCGACCCCACCTACCACCGCGAGCTCCTCGCCCAGCGCATCGGCATCTAGGTCTCGCCAGCCGTTCGGCTGCGCCTCACGCCGTACCTCGAGCTGCGATCGACGGGCTGAACGCCCGGTCGACCCCCGGGCTCGCTTCGCTCGAACCCCACCTCGCCCTTGCGGGGTGGGGTTCGTCGCGGGGTGACGGCAGCGTCACGAAGCCGTAACGTGGGCGAGCCGCTTCCCGGCCCCGTCCTCCCTTCACGAAGCGTCCCGTCTTGCCGATAGCACCACCGATGCACCGCGACCCCGCCGCCGTCTCGCCCGTGCGCCGCGCCCGTCGACGGGGCGTCGCGCTCGCCGCGTCAACGGCCGTGGTGCTCGGCCTGCTCGCCGGTCCGGCCGCCGCCCAGGACGGCGTCCAAGACGGTGCCGACCTCGATGCCCCCAAGACCGAGGCCGGGCACGAGGCCGCCGTCGAGGCGCTCGAAGAGACCCTCGCCCTGGCGCCCGAGGACCAGCCCCCGTCGCCCGACGACCCGTTCCAGGCCGTGGTCGACACCCAGAAGGAGGCGTCGGAGCTCGCCATCGCTCGGCTCGAGGCCACCACCAAGTCCGATGCCGCCAACGTGGCCGCCCTCGAAGCGGCCAGCGCCCTGCAGAAGGCCCAGGCCAAGGAGGCCGCCGCCGTGAAGGTGCGCCAGGCCGCCATCTCCGAGCTGTCGAAGGAGCGCCGCCGCCTGTCGGACCTCACCGTGCGGGCCTACGTCACCGGCGGCGAGTCGAACGTCGACGACTACCGCGCCTACGTCGAGGGCGACACCTCGGACCCGGCGGCGGGCCGCCAGATCATGTTCGACCAGGTGCTCGACCGGCAGAAGGACGTCACCGAGAAGGCGCAGGCGGCGCTCGCCGAAGCCCGCCGCAAGCTGAAGGCGGTCCGGGTCATCGTCGCCGTGGCGGAGGAGAAGGCGGTCCGCCTCCTGGGCGCGGCATCCGAGCTGACCCAGCAGCGGACCGCAGCCGAGCAGGCCCACCTCGAGGCCGAGGCCGAGGCGGCCGCCGCCGATGCCGCCCTGCGGTCCGCAGCCAGCCGTCCCATCGAGCCGGTGCCCGAGGGCGTCGCGCTCATCGGCATGCCCCGCCTCAACGCCGAGGACCTCGCCGGGTGGTTCGAGGCCGGCCCGTACTCGCCCCGCACCACCACGCCGATCATCGACTACGCCACCTGGTTCATCCAGGACGGCCGGGCCGAGGGGATCCGCGGCGACATCGCCTTCGCCCAGGCCGTGCTCGAGACCGGCGGCTTCGCCAACACCGACAGCGTGGTGGCCAACAACTTCTCCGGCATCGGCCACTACGACAACGCGCCGCTCGGCTTCATCTTCCCGTCGCCCCGCGCCGGCGTGCGGGCGCAGATCCAGCTGCTCAAGGGCTACGCCGTCAAGAAGCCGAACTACGCCAACCCGCTGGTCGACAAGCGGCTGCGCGGTCCGGCGGGCTGCTGCCCGACCTGGGGCGACCTCACCACCGTGTGGGCCACGGATCCGACGTACGGCCCGAAGGTCATGCTCATCTACACGTCGATCGTGGAGTACGCCCTCCAGCGCCGGGCCAAGGGCGAGGGCTTCGACGACCCGTCGTTGATCAAGATCGCCGCCGCCGAGGCACCGCCCTCCTGAGCGCCGCCGGGCCACGGCTACGGTCACGACCGTGACGTGGATCTTCCTCATCGTGGGCCTCGTGATCGTGGTGGTCATCGGGCTCGTCGTCCTCGGACGGGAGACGGCCCGGCTCGCCGACGTCGGCCGGCCCGCCGTGTTCGACATGACCGAGGCGGTGGACTTCATCGCCGACCGCCTCCCCGCCGAGACCCAGGCCCGGATCTCCCACGAGGACGTGCGGTGGGTGCTGCTCGCCGATGCCGACCTGATCGAGGACGCCACCGCCGAGCTGCCCCCGGAGCCCGACGACGACGACGAGGACGACGCCGATCCGGCGCTGGAGCCCCAGGTCGTCGACGAGGACGCGGCCGTCGCCCGGATCCTCGAGCTCGCCGACGAGTCGGGCCGCGAGCTGGCCGACGAGGACATCGTGGCCGTGCTCGACGCCCGGCTCGCCTACCTGGAGGCCATCGGCGCCATCGGCCCCCAGGCCGACGGCTAGCAGCTCCCGCGGGGGAGCGCGGTCGCGTACCGTTGGCGCCATGTCGCGCCCTACCAAGTTCGAGCACTTCCAGTACGTCGGTGACAAGCGGTCGCAGGTGGTCTACGACCTGGACACCGCGCCGCAGGAGATCATCGACGAGCTGATGGACGCCGGCACCTACCTGGCGTTCGGACCCGACACCCTGGTCGAGGCCCGCAACCGCGGCTACAAGCCCCACGCCACCGCGATCGCGCCCGACGCCGCCGAGTGAGGACCGCGCCTCGAGCCGGCGCGAGGCGCTGATCGGTGGAGCTCGAGATCCTCTCCGGGGCGGCCCGGCTCGCCGCCTACCTGGCGAACCCGCCGGTCGCCGACTCGTCGCCGCCCACGCTCGTGCTGTGCCACGGGTACCCGTCGTCGGCGCTCGGCGCCGCCGACACCAACCGCTCGTACCCCGAGCTCGCCGACCGCATCGCCAACGAGGGCTGGCGCGTCGTCACCTTCGCCTTCCGGGGCTGCGGGGCGTCCACCGGTGACTTCTCCCTGGGCGGCTGGCTCGAGGACGTCCTCGCCGTCGTCGACCACCTCCAGTCGATGGGCGACACCCGGGGGATCTGGCTCGCCGGCTTCGGCACGGGCGGCGCGCTGTGCATTGCCGGGGCCGCCCGCCGCCCCGAGGTCCACGGCGTCGCTGCGCTGGGTGCGCCGGCCGACTTCCGCGACTGGGCCAGCCACCCCCGGCGCCTCCTCCAGCACGCCCGCGACATCGGGGCGATCCACCACGCCGACTTCCCACCGTCGATCGACGTGTGGGCCCGGGGGCTCCACGAGATCAAGCCCACCGACGACGCCGCGGGCGTCGCGCCGCGCCCGCTGCTCGTCCTGCACGGCTCCGACGACGAATCCGTGCCGCTCTTCGACGCCCGGGTCCTGGGCGACGGGCACGGCGACGCCGAGCTGCGGATCATCAGCGGCGCCGCCCACGACCTGCGGAACGACCCCCGAGCGGTCGCCATCCTGCTCGGCTGGCTCGACCGCGAGCGCCACCGTTCGCGGTGATCGGGCCACCGCTGGCGCGAATCCAGATTCAAGCTGGCGGCCGGGGTGCCGATACTCTCGTCAGTGGCCGGAGTAGCGTCGGTCCCTTCACCCCGACCTGGAGCACGCGTGACCGACATCTGTGACTCCGCCATCGTGAGCGATGGCGAGGAATGCCCCGGCTGGCTCGCCGAGCTGAAGAGCCTCGGGACCCTGGGCCAGATGTGGACCCTCACCGTGGTGGTGCTCTGCGCCGCCCGTGCGGTGGTGGTGTGGCCGATGCTCGGCGAGCACGGCATCAACCCCTGGTGGTTCCTGGTGCTCGACGTCGGCACGGCCCCGTTCTACGGCGTCGGCCAGGCCATGGGCGTGAAGATCCTGCGTGACGAGACCCGGCCGCTGCGCCACGCCCTGCCGTGGATCGCGATGGTGTTCGTGTCCTTCGTGGCGCCGTACGCCTACGTGCTGAGCTCGGCCGGGCAGCTGCCCAGCTACGTCGTGTGGGGCGTCGTCGCCTGGATGACCGTCTTCGGCGGCCTCACCGCCCGCCGCATGGTCCGCGACGTGCGCATGGAGGCCGTCGCCGGCTGATCCGCCGGGGCCCGCAGCACCGCCGGCCCGGTTCACGTACCGTTCATGGTTCCGGCATGGACGAGAAACGGCACCACAGCAGGCTCGCCCAGGTGAGCGACCTCTTCGACGACTACGACGCGGGGTCGATCCGTCGCACGTACGACGAGATGTTCGACCGGTACGGCCGGGTCCGCGACACGTACCGGGGCGTGCACGACACCCTCGAGCCGCAGAGCACCGCCGACCTCGCCGTTCGGGCCGATGGCCTGAGCCGGGCCTACCGCGACCGCGGGGTCACCTTCGCCCTGTCGGGCCAGGAGCGCCCGTTCCCGCTCGACCTCGTGCCCCGCGTGCTCTCCGCCGACGAGTGGCGGCGCCTGGAGGCGGGCATCCGCCAGCGGGTCCGGGCGCTGGAGGCGTTCCTCGCCGACGTGTACGGGCCCGGTGAGGTGTTCGCCGACCGGGTCGTGCCCCGCAAGCTGGTGCACTCGTCGCCGCACTTCCACCGGCAGGTGCACGGCATGGAACCGGCGGGCGGCGTGCGCATCCACGTGTCCGGCGTCGACGTCATCCGCGACGACCACGGCGAGTTCCGGGTGCTGGAGGACAACCTGCGCAGCCCCTCCGGCGTGTCGTACGTGATGGAGAACCGGCGGGTCATGGCCCGGGTGTTCCCGGACCTGTTCGGCACCCACGCCGTGGCCCCCGTCGACGACTACCCGCGGCACCTCCTGGGCGCTCTCCGCTCCACGGCGCCCGTGCGGGCCGCCGACCCGCGGATCGTCGTGCTCACCCCCGGGGTGCACAACTCGGCGTACTTCGAGCACGCCCTGCTCGCCCGGCTGATGGGCGTCGACCTGGTGGAGGGCCGCGACCTCGTCTGCCGCGACGACGTGACCTACGTGCGCACCACCACCGGCGACGAGCGGGTCGACGTGATCTACCGGCGCATCGACGACGAGTTCCTCGACCCGGTCCAGTTCCGGCCGGACTCGGTGCTCGGCTGCGCCGGGCTGGTGCACTCCGCCCGGGCCGGCAACCTGACCATCGCCAACGCGGTGGGCAACGGCGTCGCCGACGACAAGCTCACGTACACCTACGTGCCCGAGCTCATCGAGTACTACCTGGGCGAGCCGCCGCTGCTGCGCAACGTCGACACCTACCGCCTCGAGGACGACGACCAGCGGGCGTTCGTGCTGGACCGCATCGACCAGATGGTGGTGAAGCCGGTCGACGCCTCGGGCGGCTACGGCCTCGTGTTCGGCCCCGACGCCTCCGACGAGGAGATCGAGCAGTGCCGCCAGGACGTGCTCGCCGACCCGCGCGGGTACATCGCCCAGCCGGTCGTGTCGCTGTCCACCGGGCCGACGCTGGTCGACGGGCGGCTGCGCCCGCGCCACCTCGACCTGCGGCCGTTCGCGGTGAACGACGGCGAGAAGGTCTGGGTGCTGCCCGGCGGGCTGACCCGGGTCGCCCTCCCGGAGAACAGCCTCGTCGTGAACTCCAGCCAGGGCGGCGGGTCCAAGGACACCTGGGTGCTCGCCGACGAGGACGAGACCTTCGGCCTCGACCTGCCCGCCCCCGTCCCGGTCGCCGCCCGTCCGTCGGTGCCGGTGCCGCTGCAGTTCGGCCCGGCCGACGACCACGAGCGCCACCACCAGCAGCAGCTGCAGCAGCAGCAGGCGGACGAGCCGAAGGAGGTCGAGCCGTGCTGAGCCGCATCGCCGAGGCCCTGTACTGGATGGGCCGCTACCTCGAGCGGGCCGACGACACCGCGCGGCTCCTCGACGTGTACGTCCACCGCATGGTGGTGCAGGTGAACGACGAGCGGGTCGGTGCCTCCCTGCTCGCCGCCATGGGCCTCGACCCGTCGGAGCTCGCCCGCATCGGCGATGCCTCCGATGGTCCGATCGACCTGTGGCAGGCCACGGAGATGCTCGCCTACGACGCCGACAACCCGAGCTCGGTCGTCGGGTCGCTCCGACTGGCCCGGGAGAACGCCCGGGGCCTGCGCGAGATCCTCGCCACCGAGGTCTGGGAGGCGCTCAACCGCACGTACCACGAGCTGGACAACCACGTCCGCGCTGCCCGCACGCTCGGGCCGCACCTCCTGTTCCAGTGGGTGCGGGACCGGGTCGCGCTCGTCGGCGGCCTCACCGACACGGTGCTGCTCCACGACGACGGCTGGCGGTTCCTCACCATCGGCCGCTGCCTGGAGCGGGTCGACATGACCGCCCGCCTCCTGGGCGCGGTGCCCGCCACGGCCGACGCCTCGCGCTGGAGCGGCGTGCTGGTGTCGTGCGGGGCGAACGACGCCTTCCTCCGGACCTACGGCGGCGACATCGACCAGGCCAAGGCGCTCAGCGTGCTCCTGCTCGACCCGGACTTCCCCCGGTCCGTGAACTACGCCCTCGCCCAGGCCGAGGCGTGCCTCGAACAGGTCGACGGGATGACCGGCCCGAGCGGCCGCCGCCAGGCCCAGCCCCGCACGAGCGCGGCGGCCCGGGAGGTCGGCCGGATCCGCAGCGAGCTCGCCTACACCGACCCGGTCACCCTCGCCGCCGACCTCAACGGCACGGTGATGCGCCTCCAGGCCGCCTGCGCCTACGCCAGCGAGCTGGTGACCCAGCGCTACTTCCAGCGCGCCGCGTTCATCGAGTGGAACGTCGATCGGCCTGCCTGATGAGCATCGAGGTCCAGGCATGACGTGGCGGCTGCAGGTGACGCACACCACGAGGTACCGGTACTCCGCGCCCGTGGCGCAGTCGTACAACGAGGCCCGCCTCGAGCCCCGGAGCGACCGGCACCAGGCGGTGCTGGCCAGCCGGGTCGAGGTCGAGCCGTCGACGCGGGTCGTCCGCCACGTCGACTACTGGGGCTCGGTCGTCCACCACTTCGACCTCCAGATCCCGCACCAGTCGCTGAGCGTCATCGGCCGCTCGACCGTGGAGACCGCCACCGAGATCGCCCAGGTGGGCGATGCGTCGTGGGACGACCTGGCCGACCCGCTCATCCGCGACCAGTTCGAGGAGCTGCTGGTGCCGACGGCCACGGTCACGTGGGACGAGGAGCTCGCCGAGGTCGCAGCCGAGCTGGCGGCGAAGCACGACAAGCCGGCCGACGCTGCCCACGCCGCGGCCGCCTGGGTGAACGAGCGCCTGGAGTACCACCGGGGCAGCACCGGGGTGCAGACCACGTCGCCCGAGGTGCTGGTGGCCGGTTCGGGCGTGTGCCAGGACTTCGCCCACGTCTCGCTGGCCCTGCTGCGGGCGATGGGCATCCCGGCCTGGTACGTGTCGGGCTACCTGCACCCGGATCCGAAGGCCGAGATCGACGAGGCCATCGTCGGCGAGAGCCACGCCTGGGTCGCGGCGTTCACCGGGACCGTGTGGCCGCTCGATCCGACGAGCCTCAACCCGGTCGCCGAGCGCCACATCCGGGTGGCAGCGGGCCGGGACTACCACGACGTGGCGCCGTTCCGGGGCATCTACGCCGGGCGGGCCGACCAGGAGCTGGAGGTCACGGTGGAGCTGGTCCGCAAGGCCTGACCTGGTTCGCCCGGTGCGGGTCTGGGTAGCGGGGGCCATGACCTCCACCGAGAGCACCCGCTCGCTCGAAGACCTGACCGAGGGGATCCGGGTGGCCATGCTCACCCTCGACGGCCGCGACGGGCTGGAGGCGAGACCGCTGACGGTCCAGAAGGTCGAGGGCGACCTCGTCTGGTTCCTCGTCGGCGACGGGGCCGACTGGTTGGGCGACCTGGACGGCCCTGCGCACCTGTCGTTCGTCGATGACAAGGTCTGGGTCTCGGCCACGGGGACGGCGGGGACGTTCCAGGACCCGGCGGTGATCGAGGACCTGGGTGACCCGGTGTCCGACGCCTGGTTCGAGGAATCCCAGTCGCCCCTCGCCCTCCGCTTCGACGTGCAGCAGGGCTCGTGGTGGACCGCGCCGAACGCCGCCAAGGCCGCGGTCGGGCTGGTGAAGGCGAAGGTGACGGGCTCCGAGCCCGACATCGGCGAGCACGGGACGGTCCTCTGACGTGACCTCCACCACCGCGGGGTCGGTGCGCCACCGACCCGACCCGCACCCGGTCTGGCAGCACCTGCTGGTGCTCGGCGGCTTCGGGCTCGCCGCGGTCCTGGCCGCCGGCCTCGGCGGCATCGCCACCTCCGGGAGCACCGACAGCACCTGGTTCCGGGCGCTCGACAAGCCGCCGTGGTACCCGCCGAGCAGCGCCTTCGGGATCGTCTGGACGATCCTCTACGTGATGATCGCCGTGTCGGGCTACCTCGCGTGGCGAGCGGGCGCCGATCGGACGGCCGTCGGCTGGTGGGCCGCCCAGATGGCGCTCAACCTGACGTGGTCGGTGGTGTTCTTCGGCCTGCGTTCGCCGGGCTGGGCCATGGCCGTGATCGTGGCCCTGGCCGTCGCGATCGTCGCCACGATGCGGTCGTTCGCCCGCTTCGACCGGCCGGCGGCCTGGCTGCTGGCGCCGTACCTGGCGTGGGTGCTGTTCGCCTCCACGCTCAACGCCGCGATCGTCGCCCTGAACTGAGCGCTCAGGCGCGCAGCACCTTCTCCATCGGCCGGCCCTTGGCCAGCTCGTCGACGAGCTTGTCGAGGTAGCGGATCTTCTGCATGAGCGGGTCCTCGACCTCCTGCACCTTCACGCCGCACACCGATCCGGTGATCAGCGACGCGTGGGGGTTGAGGCGGGCGGCGGCGAAGAAGTCCTCGAACGTCGTGCCGTCGTCGAGCTGGGTCTGCAGCGCCGCGCCATCGAACCCGGTCAGCCACTCGATGACCTCGTCGAGCTCCGCCTTCGTCCGGCCCTTCTTCTCCACCTTGGTCACGTAGTGCGGGTAGACGTCGGCGACGGCGGTGGTGAAGATCCGGTGGGCCATTCCGCCGAGGGTAGCCAGGCCGCTCGGCCGGGGCGCACGGCGTCGACGGCGACCGGCCGCGGTCCGGCACGATCGCCTCGGCTCCTTCGAGCCGCTCGGTGGCGTGGGGACGGAGCTGGCTCGAGCGGATCGAGGAAGGTCCAGACCGTGACCTCGAACCCGCCCTCCCGGCATCCCCCCCCCGGAGGATCCACCGCCCGATCGTGCGATCCGCCGCCCTCGTCGGGGCGCGCCGACGCGGCCGCCATGGGCGGCCTGGTCGGGTGCATGGCCGGAGGGTCCGCGAGGTCATCGGCCGGGACCCGCTGGCGAGGGAGGCCAGCACGCTCCGGCTGGGGCGGGCGGGCACCTGGTGGCCGGGACAGCTCAGGTGCGGGGTCCGGCCCGGGTGGGGTCGGCGCCGTGGGCTGCGAGGCGGCCCGTGGCCTGGTGCTCGATCTGCTGCTCGCGCCGGTTCCACCGGACGGCTTCCTCGATGGCCTCGGCGGCCGGCGGGACGGGAGGCTCGACGGCGGGCTCCGGCGGGTTGGGCTGGAGGTGGAAGCCCCAGCGGTCCAGCCGTTCGCCGGTGGGCGGGAGGAAGCGTGCCTCGGGGAGCCCGAGGGATCGGGCGGCCTCCGCGGTGGGCTGCCCGGGGGCGGGCGGGATGGGCGTCCCGGCGGGGCTCAGCCGGCGGCCGTCGGCATCGCAGAAGGTGACGCCTTCGTCCCCGTGGCGGGGGAGGTCGGCGTTGCCCTCGATCTGCAGCTTGCCCTCGTGGTGCCGGGCGTGGTGGAAGGCGCAGACGGTGAGCAGATTCCAGGTCTCGGTGGGGCCGCCGTCCTCCCAGTGCCAGATGTGGTGGATCTGGAGGTCGTGGGTGCGGGTGCAGCCGGGCACCGAGCAGCCGCCGTCTCGGTGCTCGACCAGCCGGCGGAGACGGCGGTTGACGATGCGGGTGGCTCGGCCCTGGGCGACGGGCGTGACGCCCTCGTACAGGGAGGCGCGCAGGCGGGCATCGCACAGGAGCAGGCATCGCTCGGAGTCGGGGAGCGGAATGCCGAGGTGGGTCATCAGCTCGGGACCGGACCGTCCGGCCTCGAGGTGGAGGTGCACGAGGTAGCGCTCGTTGCCGGGCCGGGCCGCCTCACCGGCCCGGAGCTCGGCCTCAGCGGCGGCCACGAGCGCATCGGCCAGCGTCACCGACGGCGGCGCTTCGCCGTCGGGCGTGTCGGCCCAGGCCTGGCGTCGAAGATCCTCCCGGCGCTCCTCCAGGAAGCGATCGACGGCGGCCCCCTCGGCGTGGGGCAGACGACCGTTGATCCACCAGCCGTCCTCGTCGTGGCCGGTGGCGATGCCCCGGCGCCGTCTGCGGCTGCCGTCGGGCTTGGGGTCGGCGTAGTGGGGGAGCGCCTTGCGCAGCTGCGACACGGTCATGGTGCTGGCCACCCGGGCGGCGGACTCGTCGAACGGGGTCGGTACGTACCGGGCGATCTCCGCGGCCTGGTCGACGGTGAGCTCGCCGGCGCAGAGCGCAGCGAACGTGCACGGCAGCTCGTCGATGCGCTTTGCGATCCGGACGATGCCGGCCGCCGGACCGGGCGCGACCCCGAAGCGCAGTGCCACCCACTCGCCGGGCGAGAGCAGCGAGGCCTGCACCCATCCCTCCCGCAGCGCATCCGCCACCAGACCGACCAACTCGCCGTGCGCCGTGTTCACCAGGCCCTGCACCATGGCGATCCGGTCGAGCACCGGACCTTCCCGATCCGCCACGGCTGAGCCGTCGACGTCCGATCGGGGAGGTGGTGTCATGCCCCCAGATTACCCGAGGTACCCACCGTTCCAAACGTGTGTTCGATCTTTTCTTGCTGTTTCCATGCTCGTGGAGCGGTGGCCGTCGCCGGTCAGGGAGGCGTGAGGCGGATGCGGACCGGGCCCCTCCAGTCGGCATCGGGATCCAGCGGCTCGCCGTGCTGGGTGATCTCGACCTGGCCATCACGGGCCATCCGGCGGGCGACGGAGCGGACCTCGGGCACGACCTCGCGCCACGACCGGCCGCCGATGGCCCGGGCGGCGTCAGAGGGGCAGATGGTGCCGTCGGGGGAGCGGTGCCCGGCGAGGGCGAGGATGGCGGACTCGATGCGGGTGCGGCGGCCGTCGGCCGACGGCTCCTCCCACCACGGCTCGCCCCGTTCGCCGAGGGCGACCTTCGCGGCGTGCACCTGCTTGCGGGCGTCGGCGAGGAGGTCGTCGTCGCCGGCCTTGATCAGCACGCCGACCGCCCGGCGGGCCCGCATCAGCTCGTCGACCAGCTCGGCCCGGAACGGCTCGGGGATGGCGGGATCGGTGGTGCGCCAACGGCGCCCGTCGATCTCCATGAAGTGCGGTGCGTCGGCGCGGACGGTCACGAGGCTGCCGCTCCCGTCGTCTCGATCGGTTCCCCTTCGCCCGCCCAGTGGTCGAGGGCCTTGCGGGCGAGGGCGCTGGCGACGGCGACGACGGCCCACATGACGATGCGCCGTCCGAACTTGGCGAAGAAGGTGGCGAACATGACGCGCCACTACCCCGGAACGGGTCCGGTGACCCGCATGCGCGGGTCAGGCGAGGCCGGCGAGCTCCTCGAGGGCGGCGACGGCCTTCGGGGCGCCGAGGTCGGGCGCCAGCTCCCCTGCCAGGGACTCGGCGCGGGTCCGCAGGGAGCGGTCGTCGAGCGCTCGTCCGATGGCGGCGGCGAAGGCATCGGGCGACGAGCGCTTGGAGACCGAGACGCCGACGTGACGGTGCACGACCCGGGCGGCGTTGTCGGGCTGGTCCCGGCTGATGGGGACGACGACGACCGGTACGCCCTGGGCGAGGGAGCGGATGAGCGTGCCGTGGCCGCCGTGGGTGATGGCGAGGTCGACGTGGGGGAGCACGGCGCCGTGCGGTGCGGTCTCGACGACGTGCACGTTGCCGGGCACCCGGGTCAGCGGGTGCGCGCGCAGGCCGGGCCCGGTGGTGACCAGGGCGTGGCACCCGACCTGCCCGAGGGCGTCGACCAGCCGCTGGAGGAGGTCCTCTTGGTGCATGTACGTGGTGCTGAGCGAGAGCAGGACGGCCGGGCGGCCGTCGTCGGCCCAGGGCGGGACCCAGTCCGGCAGGCTGCGCTCTCCGGGCGGGATCGGGATGCCGCCGTAGACGATCTGGGGATCGGGGTGCGGCGGGAGGAAGTCGAACGCGGCGCTCGTGAGGAGGATGACCTTGTCGGCCCGGCGGACGCTCTCGTCCAAGGAGCGGACGGGCGCGAGGCCCAGGTCGCGCCGGGCGTCGTTGAGGGCGCCCGTGCCCATGAGCGCGTCGGTGACGCGGTGGAGGAAGGCGTCGCGCGCCCGGCCGACCGGTCCGCTCCGGGGACCGAGCCCGGAACCCATCGGCGGGACGCCGGGGGTGCGGAGCATGTTGACGTTGGGGGCGATCGCGGCGGTCGGGAGGCCCGAGCGCTCGGCGGCGGCGGTGGCCCCCGTGAGCAGGGCGTCGACGATCAGCACGTCGGGTCGGTGCTCGCTGATGGCGTCGGCGACGTCGGCGGCGTGGAGCGACGCTGGGCCGAAGAGCAGCAGGTCGCCGATCTGGCGGATCTGGGCGAGCGGGCTCTTGACCTCCCAGTCGCGGATGAGGGCCCGTTCCTCGTCGCGGGCGCGGGCCTGGGGTGCCCGCTGCCACGGGGCGAACGCGGCCCCCGCTGCCGCCGCATCGTGCTCGACCGTGTCGTCGCTCAGCACCGCGACCTCGTGGCCCCGGTCCACCAGCTCGGCGGCGAGCCCGAGCTCGGGTGGGATCGTGCCGCCACCGTCCCAGGTGGCGAGCAGGAAGCGGCTCACCGGGCGACGACCGATTCGCACAGCGCGGTCATGGCGTTGCGGGTCGCTCGGGCGCTGAGCTGGCGGTCGAGCCGCAGCAGCTTCCACGTGTAGACGTCGGTGGCCACCACCAGCAGGTCCTCCAGCTGGGTGCGCTTGGCGCCCGAGCGCTCGGCGAGCTGCG
>DATMGQ010000059.1:0-8484 GCA_035555395.1 Acidimicrobiales bacterium | reverse complement strand
CGTCCATGGCGATGAACTTGGCTTCGTCGTCGCGCTTGTCGACCCGGCCCTTCAAGACGATGACCGCATCGTCGGCGAGCATGTGGCCGATGTCGTGCATGGTCTTCGGGAAGACCATCACCTCAATGGAGCTCTGGAGGTCCTCCAGGATGAAGACGGCCATCAGGTCGCCCTTCTTCGTCCACTTCCGCTGGAGGTTGGTGATGACGCCGCCGATGCTGCGCATCGCCCCGTCCTCCAGCTCGCCGAGCTCGTCGATCGTGTTGTCGACCTTGCGGCGCAGCGCGGCCTCGGCCCCCATCAGCGGGTGGTCCGACACGTAGAGGCCGAGCATCTCCTTCTCGAACTTGAGCTGCTCCTTCTTCTCGAAGTGCAGGTCCGGGATCTTGGCCTTCTCGCTGAAGCCGCTGGTGCCGACGTCCTCGACGTCGCCGAAGAGGCTCATCACGCCCATGTCCCGCTCCTTGCGGCGGGCGACGGTGGTGTCGACGATCTGCTCGAACACGGCGAGCAGGCCCCGGCGGGGGTGGCCGACGGAGTCGAACCCGCCGGCCTTGATGAGCGACTCCAGGAGCTTCTTGTTGAGCACGGTCATGTCGACCCGCTCGCAGAAGTCGTAGAAGTCGGCGAAGGGCCCGTTGGCGTTGCGCTCCTCGACGATCTTGGCCACCAGGCCCTCGCCGACGTTGCGCACGGCGGACAGGCCGAACGGGATGACCTCGGTGCCGTCCTCGAGGTTGGCGGCCACGAAGTCCGACTCGGAGCGGTTCACGTCGGGGACCAGCACCGGGATCTTCATGGTCCGGCACTCGTTGAGGTAGACCGCGGCCTTGTCCAGGTTGGTCTTGACGCTGGTGAGCAGGGCGGCGAGGTACTCGACCGGGTAGTGGGCCTTCAGGTACGCGGTCTGGAACGTGACGACGCCGTACCCGAACGAGTGCGACTTGTTGAACGCGTAGTTGGCGAAGCCCTCGATGTTGTCGAACAGCGGCGTGCCGAGGTGGCCGTAGCCGGTGTTGGTGCAGCCGGCCTCGAACTTGGCGCGCTCCTTGGCCATCAGCTCGGGCTTCTTCTTGCCGCAGGCCTTCCGCAGGTTGTCGGCCTCGGCCAGGGTGAAGCCGGCGAACTTCTGGCTCACCCGCATCACGGACTCCTGGTAGATCATCAGCCCGTACGTGTCGCCGAGCAGCTCCTCGGCGGCCGGGTCGAAGTACTCGACGGGCTTCCGGCCGTTCTTCCGGTCGGCGTAGTCGTTGTGCATGTTCACCGACATCGGCCCCGGGCGGTACAGGGCGATGAGGGCGGCGACGTCCTCGAAGCAGTCCGGTGCGAGCGAGCGCATGAGGGCGCGCATGGCTCCGCCCTCGAGCTGGAACACGCCGATGGACTCGCCCCGGCACAGCATCTCGAGCGTCTCCGGGTCGTCGAGCGAGATCGTGTCGATGTCGAGGTCGATGCCGCGGAACGCCTTGATCTGGTCGATCGCATCGGAGATGACGTCGAGGTTCCGCAGGCCCAGGAAGTCCATCTTGAGCAGGCCGAGCTCCTCGACGCCGCCCATCTCGTACTGGGTGACGACCGGCGCGTCCTCGATGTCCTGGCCGGCCGTGGGCTTGCGCTGGATGGGCAGGTAGTCGGTGAGCGGGTCCTTGGTGATCACCACCGCGGCGGCGTGGATGCCGTCCTGGCGGCGCAGGCCCTCGAGCCCCTTGGCGACGTCGATCACCCGGTGGAGGTCGTCGTCGGTCTCGTACATCTGCCGGAGGTCGCCGGCCATCTTGTAGCCGTCCTCGAACTTCGGGTGCTTGTCGAGGCAGGCGTAGAGCGGCGTGTCGCGGCCCATGATCAGCGGCGGCATGGCCTTGGCCACCTTGTCGCCGACGGCGTACGGGTAGCCGAGCACCCGGGCCGCGTCGCGCACCGCGGCCCGGGCCTTGATGGTGGAGAACGTCACGATCTGGGCGACGTGGTCACGGCCGTAGCGCTCGGCCGCGTAGCGGATCATCTCGTCCCGGTAGCGGGAGTCGAAGTCCATGTCGATGTCGGGCATCGAGATGCGGTCCGGGTTGAGGAACCGCTCGAACAGCAGGTCGTACTTGATCGGGTCGAGGTCGGTGATCCAGAGCGTGTACGCCACCGCGCAGCCGGCGGCCGAGCCACGACCGGGGCCGACGCGGATCCGGGCGTCGCGGGCGTGCTTGATGAGGTCCCACGTGATCAGGAAGTACGAGCTGAAGCCCATGTTCCCGATGACCGTGAGCTCGTAGGCGAGGCGCTCGATGATGTGGTCCGGGATCGGGTCGCCCCAGCGCTTCTTCGCCCCCTCCATCGTGAGGTGCTTGAGGTAGGCGGCGTCGTCCTCGAAGCCCTCGGGCAGCGGGAAGTTGGGCAGGAGCGGCTTGCCGAACTCGATCTCGACGTCGGCCCGCTCGGCGATCCACAGCGAGTTGTCGCACGCCACCTCGACCTCGGAGAACAGCTGGCGCATCTCCGCTGCGGTCTTCAGGTAGTGGTCGTCGCCGTGGAACTTGAAGCGGTCCGGGTCGCTCATGAGCGAGCCGGTCTGCACGCACAGGAGGGCGTCGTGGGCGACGGCGTCGTGGCGGTGCGTGTAGTGGCTGTCGTTGGTGGCGAGCAGCGGCGCCCCGATGCGCTTGGCGATGTCGAACAGCATCGGGTTGGTGCGGTGCTGCTCGGGGATGCCGTGGTCCTGGATCTCGACGAAGAGGTTGTCCTTGCCGAAGATGTCCTGGAGGCGCCCGGCGGCCTTGATGGCGGCCTCCTCGTCGCCCCGCATGAGGTTCTGGAGCACGTGGCCGCCGAGGCAGCCGGTGGTGGCGATGACGCCCTCGCTGTGGGCCTCGAGCACCTCCCAGTCGACGCGGGGCTTGTAGTAGTAGCCCTCCATGAACGCCCGGCTCGAGAGCTGGATCAGGTTCTTGTAGCCGGTCTCGTTCTCGGCCAGCGCGGTGAGGTGGTAGTAGAGCTTCTTGCCGCCCTCGGCGTCGCCGCCGGAGTCGTCCATGCGACCGCGGCGGCTCGGCTTCTCGAACCGGGAGTCGTGCGCCATGTACAGCTCGGACCCGAGGATCGGCTTGATCCCGTTGTTCTTGCACGCCTTGTAGAACGGCAGGATCCCGTACATGTTGCCGTGGTCGGTGATGCCGATGGCCGGCTGGCCGTCGGCGGCGGCCGCCGCCACGACCTCGTCGACACGGGCCGCGCCGTCGAGCATCGAGTACTCGGTGTGCACGTGGAGGTGGGTGAATGAATCGCCCACGGCGACTTCCTTCGGGCTCGCTGCAACCGGACGACGCCGGCGCGAGGCCGTCGCCCACAGGCAATCCACAGAGCTCGTCCCCAACCTGTGGACGAATCACATGCCTGTGATTTCTGACGGTACCACCGCATCCTCGCCCCCGCACCTGGCCTGGTCAGGGCCAGGAGATCAGGAGCTGGGGTCGGAGACCTTCACCACGGTCTTGCCGATGTTGGCGCCGGTGAAGAGGCCGTTGAGGGCATCGACCGCGTGCTCCAGCCCGTCGTGCACGTGCTCGCGGTGCACCAGCTTGCCCTCGGCCTCCCACTGCTTGAGGTGGGCGAACGCCTCGTCGAAGCGGCCCCAGTTGTTCAGCGTGTTGAAGCCGGACATCGTGCCGCAGCGCGCCAGCAGGTTCGTGTAGTTGGCCGGGCCCGGGTGCTCGCCGGTGAGGTAGCTGGAGATCACGCCGCACAGCGCGATCCGGCCGCCCTGGGCCAGGCGGCCGAGCACGGCGTCGAGGATCGGGCCACCCACGTTGTCGAAGAACACGTCGACCCGCTTCGGGCAGTGCTCGCGCAGCTGGGCCGGGAGGTCGCCGGCCTTGTAGTCGATGCACGCGTCGAAGCCGAACTCCTCCACCACCGCCCGGCACTTGTCCGGGCCGCCGGCGATGCCCACCACGCGGGCGCCGTGGATCTTGGCGATCTGGCCTGCCAGCGAGCCGGTGGCGCCGGCAGCGGCCGAGACCACTGCGGTCTCCCCCGGCTTGGGCTTACCGATGTCGGTCATGCCGAAGTACGCCGTCGCCCCGGTCGAGCCGTACACCGACAGCATCGCCAGCTGGTCGACGACGCCCGGGATCACCGTGGTGAACAGGTCGTCGCGGACCACCTGGTACTCCTGCATGTCCGACAGCGTCGTGACCACGTCGCCCACCGCGTAGGCGTCGCAGCGGCTCTCGATCACCTCGGCCACGCCGGCAGCGCGGATCGGGTCGCCGAGCTGCACCGGCGGCAGGTAGCCGGGCTGGTCGTCGAGCCAGGTCCGCACCGCGGCGTCGATGCCGATGTAGGTGTTGCGGACGAGCGCCTCGCCCTCGGCCAGGGTCGGCGCCGGGCGCTCGACCAGCTCGGTGTCGCCGGGCTGGACCAGGCCGGTGGGCCGCCGCCGCAGCACCACCTGACGGTTCGTCAGATCGCTCATCCGGCGAAACCTAGCGAGCGCCGGGGCGTCGCACCGGGAGTCCCTCGGACGGGCCGGGGATCCGGTCGGCGCACGATGTCACGTGGCACGGTGGAGCGGTGTCTAGGCGGATGTGAGCACGGGTGATGCGGTGACGGCGGAGGCATCGGCGAGACCCGCGGCCGCGTCCGACGACGGCGAGCTGTTCCGTGCGATCTACCCGGCGCTGCACCGGCTGGCGTGCGTGGTCTGCCCACCCGAGCGGGATCCCGAGGACCTCGTCCAGGAGGCCCTCGTCCGCACCCTGCGACGCGGGCCGCTGATCGAGCTCGACGCGCCCCTCGCCTACCTGCGCCGGGCCGTCGTGAACCTCGCCGCCAACGAGCGCCGGAGCCTCGGCCGCCTCCGCAAGGCGGCACCCCGCCTGGCCACCACCGACGAGGCCGAACCGGCCGCCTACCCGTCCGACGTCGCCCTCCTGTCGGCGCTCGGCCCGCTCGACCGAGCGGCGGTGTGGCTCAGCGCCATCGAGGGCCAGACCGCCGAGCACATCGGCCAGATCCTGGGCTGCTCCCCCGAGGCCGCCCGCACCCGCGTGTCCCGGGCGAACAAGCGCCTCCGCACGCTCCTCGACGAGGAAGGAGCCGACCGATGACCCGGCTCGAAGACGCCTTCGACGACCTGATCGCCCAACACCCCCAGGGCGACCCCGACGCCATCCTCGCCGCCGCCCGTGACGAGGTGGCAGCCGACCGGTCCCAGCGCCGCACGCGCTACGGGCTGGCGGCTGCGGCCGTCGTCCTGGCCCTCGCGGGCCTGGCCGCGACGGTGGTCGCCACCCGAGACGATCCCGACGACCACGTCCGCGCCGGCAAGGGGCCGGTCACCACGACGCTTCCACCAGCCGAGCGGACCGTCCGGGTCGCCTTCACCAAGGGCACGGGCGCCGGCTGCAAGGAGGTCGAGACCGTCGAGCGCACGATCCCCGGCACGGGACCGGTGCGCGTGGAGGACCGGGTCGCCTTCGCCATGGCCGCGCTGCTCGACGGCCCGACCGCGGCCGAGGTGCAGCGGGGCCTCACCAGCCCCTTCGACGGCGACGGTCTGCACGTGCGCTCGGTGGAGCGCAGCGGCGGGCTCACCACCATCGACCTCGACCAGCAGATCACCAGCACCGTGGACGGGGCCTCGACCGGGTGCGGCAGCGACTCGATCCTGGCGGAGCTCAGCGCGACGCTCAGCGACATCGAGGGATCCGCTCCCCGTCGGATCACGATCGACGGCGATCCCGACGCCTTCTGGTACTGGCTCGGCATCGAGCCGCCGCGGGAGGGCCCGTTCGCGACCACGGACACCTTCGCCCCGGAGGGTGACCCCGCCGGCTACGCCGTCGCCTCCGTCCTCGGCGTCACGCTCCGGATCGGCCCGGCGGTCAACGCGGGCGTCGGCATCTCGCGGGACCCGGCCGCATCGGCCTACGCCATCGGGACCGACCTGGTGGTGTTCCAGGGCACGGAGCCCGACGTCGACGTGATCGTGCCGCCCGTCCCACCGGTGCCGTCGGGCGAGATCCGGCTGTGGGCGAAGGACGAGGGCATCGAGACCCTCGTGGTCGGCTCGGGCGCAGACGAGCAGGTGCTCCTCGACGCCGGAAGGGTCGACGGATCAGCACAGGCGCTCGTCGCGCTGCGCAGCGGCGACACGCCGGACACCACCCGTGAGCGCCTCGTCCTCGTCGATCTGGAGACCAGGAAGGTCCAAGAGGTCGTGGACATGGCGGCCTGGGAGTCGGGGCACCTGCAGGCTCGCCTCCTGTCCGATGGCGACGTGATCGGCCTGATCAGCGGCGAGGGCCAGACCTCCGTGGTGCGCTGGACCTCCGGTTCCGACGAACCCGTCTGGTCCACCCCCGCCGAGTCGGCCGGGTATCCGGCGATCGCGGTCCGCGGCGACCGCGCCCTCGTGGTCGACACGCCCTCTGGCGGCTCCGGATCCCTTCGCATGCGCCCGCTCACCCTGGAGACCGGTGCGCTCGGCGAGCCGACGACGGCGAGCGCGGCGAGCGGCGAGCTGTGGTGCAGCGACTGGTACGACCGGGACGAGCTAAGTTGCGCTCGGAACGGGTCGGCCGGCGCCATCGACGAGCAGGGCCGCTGGCGCCCCCTGACCACCCCGACCGGGGCGGTCGTCACCGCCAGCCGCTGACCGCGGCTGAGCGGTCCTAGAGGTAGGTGCCGGGGCGGTCGTCGCCGGAGTCGGCGACGGGGGCGCCGCCGGGGCCGGGGCCGGGCATGGCGCCGGGCGGCAGCTGGCCGCGCATCTGGTCGAGCTGGTTGCGGGCCGCCATCTGCTGGGCGAACAGCGTGGCCTGGATGCCGTGGAACAGGCCCTCGAGCCAGCCCACCAGCTGGGCCTGGGCGATGCGCAGCTCGGCATCGCTCGGCTCGCTGCCGTCACCGAACGGGATCGCCACCCGCTCGAGCTCGGCACGCAGGTCCGGCGACAGCGCAGCGCCGACCTCCTGGATCGAGCTGTCGTAGATGGCCTTCAGCCGCTCGCGGGCCGGGCCGTCGAGATCGGCCTGGCGGACCTCATCGAGCAGCTGCTTGATCATCGACCCGATCCGCATGACCTTCGCCGGCTCCTCGACGGCCTCGCGGCGCTCCTCCTCCTCCGCCGGCTCCACCTCCGATCCGTGGGAGACGAGCTCGCCGTGAGCCACCTCCGATGCGGGGTCGGACTGGGGGTCGGTCATCTGGGTTCTCCTACGAGCAGGGGGACGTACATCTCGGCTGGGGTGAGCGACCCGTGGCGGCCGATGAGCTGGAACGGGCCGGAGTCGGCCGCATCGTTGAACGAGACGGGTTGGTGGGCGACCAGGGCGACGTCGCCCAGCCGCTGGCGGGCGGCGTCGGTGACCCGCTCGCCCCACCACCCCTCTTCCACGGTCTGGTCCCGTGAAACCACCCAGGCGGTGTCGGCGTGGTGCGCCTGGGCCGCCTCGAGCAGCAGCCCCTCGCGCCCGGGTCGGGCGTGCAGCCAGCGGAAGCGGCCCTCGCCGGACTGGAACGACACGTGCGAGAGGACCTCGGGATCGGGGTCGATGATGTTGTCGCCCACGTCGACCTGCCCGTGGTCGGCGGTGATCACCAGGGCGGCGTCGCGGGGCAGGATCCCGAGGATGTCGGCCACCAGCCGGTCGACCGCCTGGAGCTCGGCGTCGTAGTGCTGGGCCAGCCCGTACTCGTGGGCGACCTTGTCGATGCCGTCGTAGTACACGTACACGAACGGCTCGCCGGCCTTCAGCGCCTGGCGGAGCTCGACGACCATCGTCGACGGGACGCGGTACCCGCGGAAGCGCACCTCGGCGAGGTGGGCGCCGCTGAACCCCGACGTGGCGAACTCGGCCTTGGTGACGATGCAGGGCCGCTGGCTGCAGAACGCCGGGTTGGGCTGGAAGTCCTGCGGGTGGATCCGCTTGCGGGCATCGCCCACCGGGGTGGTCCAGCGCAGGATGTTGAGGACCTCGTGGTCCACCGCGACCCGGTAGCCCATGACCCCGTGCTCACCCGGGGCGAGCCCGGTGGCGATGCTCGTCAGCGCGGTGGCGGTGGTGGACGGCGACACGCTGGTGATCGGCCCGCCCAGCATCGAGCAGAGCGTCGGCGCCAGGTGCTGGCGCCCCTGCAGCTGGTCCCAACCCAAGCCGTCGAGGACCAGGAGCACGACCTGACCGGCATCGAGGGCGGGATCCGGGAGCCAGGGCGGTGGCTCGACCGATCCGTCGAGCAGCGCGGGGACGATGTTGGAGATGCACGCTCCCGAGTAGTCGGGGAGCACCGGCTTGTCCACGACGGTCCTTTCCAGCTGGTCCGGGGACAAGCTACTGCCACCGGCGTCGGTTGCACATCGGCCCTGCTCAGCGGCCGGTTCCCCGGGGAAGCAGGGCCCGTACCCGTAGGATGCCCCGGGTGAAGGTGTCGACCCGTGGTGACTACGCATGCCGGGCGCTGCTGTCGCTGGCGATGCACGCCGACGGC
>DATMGQ010000058.1:0-23408 GCA_035555395.1 Acidimicrobiales bacterium | reverse complement strand
CCAGAGCTCGATCCACCGCAGAAACGTGCTCCCGGCCTGGCTCGACTACTACAACAACAAGCGACCCCACAGCGCCCTCGGCCACAAGCCGCCCATCACCCGCATCGAGCAGGATGACTAACGCTCCTGGGATCTACAGCTAGCCGATCGGCCAGGGGCGTCGTCCCCTGGCCGCGAATCGGGTCTTCCGTGCCGCGCCACGCGGCTCAGGTGACCTGATTCGAGGTGTGGTGCGCCGCAAGCCGGGGACTAGCGGTTCTCGGGGAAGCCGAGGTCGACGCTGCTCGTGGCCGGGTCGGGCCAGCGGCTGGTGACCACCTTGGAGCGGGTGAAGAAGTTGATGCCCTCGGGTCCGTACATGTGCTGGTCGCCGAAGAGCGAGGCCTTCCAGCCGCCGAAGCTGTAGTAGCTGACCGGCACCGGGATCGGGACGTTGATGCCGACCATGCCGACCTCGACGTCGAACTGGAACTGGCGGGCGACGCCGCCGTCGCGGGTGAACAGGGCGACGCCGTTGCCGTAGGGGTTCGAGTTGATGAGCTGCAGGCCCTCGTCGTACGAGCCGATGCGCGTGACGGCGAGGACCGGGCCGAAGATCTCGTCGTCGTAGCAGGCCATGCCCGGCCTCACGTCGTCGAGGAGGGTGGGGTTGAGGAAGAAGCCGTCGCCCGCCGGGACGTCGGCGGTGCCGTCGACGACGACGGTCGCGCCCTCGCCCGCAGCGCCGGTGACGTAGCCCGCCACCTTGTCGCGGTGCTCGCCGGTGATGAGCGGCCCCATCTCCGAGTCGGGCTCGGTGCCCGCGCCCACCCTGATGGCGGAGATGCGCTCCTGGACCTTCTCGATCAGGGCATCGGCCACCGAGTCCATCGCCAGCACGACCGACACCGCCATGCACCGCTCCCCGGCCGAGCCGTACGCGGCGCTGACCGCGGCGTCGGCGGCCATGTCGAGGTCGGCGTCGGGCAGCACGAGCATGTGGTTCTTGGCGCCGCCCAGGGCCTGGACCCGCTTCCCCTGCTGGGTGCCGGTCTCGTAGATGTACCGGGCGATCGGGGTGCTGCCGACGAAGCTGACCGCGGCGACGTCCGGGTGGTGGAGGATGGCGTCGACCGCCTCCTTGTCACCGTTGACGACGTTGAACACGCCGGCGGGCAGCCCGGCCTGGGCGAGCAGCTCCGCCAGGAACAGCGCGGTGGACGGGTCCTTCTCGGACGGCTTCAGGATGAAGGCGTTGCCGCACGCGAGGGCGTTGGCGAACATCCACATGGGGACCATCGCCGGGAAGTTGAACGGCGTGATGCCGGCCACGACGCCGAGCGGCTGGCGGATGCTGTACACGTCGACGCCGGTGGCGGCCTGCTCGGTGAACCCGCCCTTCAGCAGGTTCGGGATGCCGGTGGCGAACTCGACGTTCTCCAGACCCCGGGCGACCTCGCCCAGCGCGTCCGACAGGACCTTGCCGTGCTCGGCGGTGACGAGCGACGCGATCTCCTTGCGGTTGGCGTCGACCAGGTCGCGCATGCGGAACATGATCTCGGCCCGACGGGAGAGCCCGGTGGCCCGCCACGCCGGCTGGGCAGCCTTGGCGACCGCGACCGCGGCGTCGAGCTCGGCGGCCGACGCCAGGTCGCCGGCGGCCTGCTGCTCGCCCGTGGCCGGGTTCCACACGACGCCCTCGCGACCCGACGTGCCGGCGACGACCTGGCCGTCGATCCAGTGGCTGATGCGCTTCACGGCTGCTCCTCCGGTCGGCCCCGCCCCGACGGCGGAGGCGCCCACGGCGCGCCACCCTAATGAGCCAGAGTGGTGCGAACAATCCGTTGTTTGTTACCGTACAATGCGTCCACCCCGGAACGAGGAGCACCGTGGCCCCCGACCTCGCCAGCGCCATCGAGACCCGCAACGCCCAGGGCATCGCCGCGGGCATCGGCCGGCTCATCACCGCGGGCGAGCTCGACGTCGGGTCCCGCCTCCCCACCGTCCGGGCGCTGGCGAACGAGCTCGACGTCTCCCCCACGACGGTCAGCGAGGCCTGGCGCATCCTCGCCGCGGTCGGGGCCATCGAGGCCAAGGGCCGCAACGGCACGTTCGTGCGCCAGGTCCCCGGACCCGGTGCCGGCCACCGCTACCGCCGGGTCACCGAGGGCCCCGGGCACTTCGCCCTGGACCTGTCCACGGGTACGCCGGACCCCGCCCTGCTCCCCGACCTCGGCCCGATCGTGGCCCTCGTCGCCCGCCAGAACCTCACCAGCTCGTACCTCGATCCGCCGGTCCTCCCCGCCCTCGAGGAGTCCCTGCGCAGCGTGTGGCCGTTCAAGCCCGAGTCCCTGACGGTCGTCGACGGGGCCATGGACGCGATCGACCGGATCGCCCAGGTCGTGGTCCGCCTCGGCGACCGGGTGGTCGTCGAGCACCCCACGTTCCCGCCGGTCCTCGACCTGCTCGACCAGCTGGGCGCCGAGGTCATCGGCGTCGACCTCGACGACGAGGGCATCTCGATCGCCGGCCTCGAGGCCGCGCTCGCCCAGCAGCCCTCGA
Source organism: Acidimicrobiales bacterium (assembly GCA_035555395.1). Taxonomy (GTDB): domain Bacteria; phylum Actinomycetota; class Acidimicrobiia; order Acidimicrobiales; family Iamiaceae; genus Aquihabitans. Next base: position 20,867 of record DATMGQ010000058.1, on the reverse strand, counting down.
TGGTGTTCCTGCAGCCCCGGGCCCAGAACCCCAGCGGGATCACCACCTCGGGCCGCCGGGCCCGAGCCGTGGCCAAGCTGCTCAAGGGCACCTCGGCCGTGGTGGTCGAGGACGACCACATCGGCGACATCGCCACCGCCCCGCCGGTCAGCGTGGGCACCTGGCTCCCCGGCCAGACCGTGCACGTCCGCAGCTTCTCCAAGAGCCACGGCCCCGACCTGCGCCTGGCGGCCGTCGGCGGGGCCGGCGACGTCGTCGACGCGGTGGCCGCCCGACGGCTGCTCGGCCCCGGCTGGAGCAGCCGGATCCTCCAGGCGGTCCTGCTCGGGATGCTCCGCGACGCCCGCACGATCGACCAGATCGCCCAGGCCCGGACCGCGTACGCCGACCGTCGCTCCACCTTCGCCGGTGCGCTCGGCGAGCACGGGTTCGCCGCCCCGGGGACCGACGGGATCAACCAGTGGGTCCCGGTGGCCGACGAGCGCTCCACCACGATCGCCCTCGCCGCCCAGGGCATCGGGGTGGCGCCGGGGGCGCCGTTCCAGGTCCGCCCCGACGCCGGCCACGTGCGGGTCACCATCGGGCTGGTCGACGACCCCGGGCGCATCGCCGCCCTCGCCGACCAGCTCGCCGCCGCCGACCGGGCCGCATCGCTGCCCTCCGGCCGCCGCTGACCCTGCGCCGCCCGAGCCGGCTCAGCCCGATGCGGCGAGGCCGTGGACCCAGCTGAGGTAGAGGTGGGCGTAGTGCCCGCCCTGGGCGACGAGCTCGGTGTGGGTGCCGAGCTCGGCCAGGTGGCCGTCGGCCACCACGCCCACCCGGTCGGACCGCTCCGCAGTGGTGAGCCGGTGGGCGATCACGATCACGGTCCGGCCCTTCACCAGCCGTTCGAGGGCCGTCTCGACCAGGACCTCGGTGCCGGGGTCGAGCGACGACGTCGCCTCGTCGAGGACCAGCACGGCCGGGTCGGCCAGGGCGGCACGGGCCAGCGACACCAGCTGCCGCTCCCCCGCCGACAGCGACGAGCCCCGCTCGTTGACCTCGGTGTCCAGGCCATCGGCCTGGGAGGCGAAGCGGGCGAGCAGCCCGAGCGACTCCAGGGCGGCCTCGACCTCGGCGTCGGTGGCGTCGGGCCGGCCGATGCGCACGTTGTCGCGGATGGTGCCGTGGAAGAGGTAGCCCTCCTGCGGCACCACGGTGATCTTGGTCCGCAGGGAGCGCAGCTGGGCGTCCCGCAGGTCGGTCCCGCCGAACGTGACCCGCCCGTCGGTGGGGTCGTAGAGCCGGGCCATGAGCTTGGCGAGCGTGGACTTGCCGGCCCCCGTGGGCCCGACGAGCGCCAGCTTCTCCCCCTCCGGCAGCACGAGGTCGACGTCGGACAGCACCGGCGGACCGGACCCGTAGGCGAACGAGAGGCCCTCGACGCGCAGCTCGCCGTGGCTGGGGAGCTCCACGGCGTCCGGGCGCTCCTCGAGGTCGACCGGCGTGTCGAGCAGCTCGAACAGCTTCTGGAGGGCGGCGCCCGAGGACTGCACGGTGTTGAACAGCTGGGACAGCTGCTGGAGCGGCTCGAACAGGTTCGACAGCGTGAGGACGAAGAAGGCCACGGTGCCCACCGGGGCCGCCCCGCTGATGACCATCTTCCCGCCGATGGCCACCACCAGCGCGGTGCAGCCGACCGCGGCGCCCTCGATGACCGGCAGGTACCAGGCCTGGACGAACACCGACTTCATGTGGGCCCGGTAGAGGCTGTTGTTCCGGCTCTCGAAGCGGCCGATCTCGACGTCCTCGCGGCCGTAGGCCTGGATGACCCGGACGCCGCTGATCCCCTCCTGGAGCGACGACAGGGTGAGGCCGATGCGGTCGCGGACGGTCAGGTAGGCCTCGTTCGAGTCGCGCTGGAACTTGATCGACGCCAGCACCACGAACGGCACCGGGATCAGGCAGACCAGCAGCAGCTGCCACGACACGATGCCCAGCAGGATCACCGAGCCGACGATGAGCAGCATGCTGGCCAGGAGCTGGAGCAGGCCCTGCTGGATGAGCTCCTGGAGCGAGTCGACGTCGGACGTCATGCGGCTGACGACGACGCCGGCCTTCTCCCGGTCGTAGAACGGCATCGACAGCTTCAGCAGGTGGTCGAACACCCGGTTGCGGAGGTCGCGGAGGAACCCCTCGCCCGCGCGGCTGATCAGCACCACCTGGATGCGGCTGGCGACGTAGGCGATGCCGGCGACCACGATGAACAGGACGACGCAGAGGTTGACGACCTGCTGGTCGCCCTCGGAGATCCCGTGGTCGATGGCGAACTTGAGCAGCAGCGGACCGGCCAGCACGGCGAGGGTGGAGATGGTGACGAGCACCCCGGCACCGATGACGTCGCGCCGGTAGGGGCGGAGCATGCGGAAGGCACGGCGCAGGACCTGGGCGGCCTGGCGGCGGTCCAGCTTCGAGTCCTCGTCGACGGCCGACATCGGCATCACGGCGCCACCACCCCCTCTCCCTCGAGCGCGGCGTGTCGCGCCTGCTCCTCGTCGGCCGCAGCCGAGGCGAGGACCTGCCGGTAGGCCTCGCTGGTGCGCAGGAGCCCCTCGTGGGTGCCGTCGGCGAGGACGCGGCCGTCGCCGATCAGCACCACCCGCTCGGCCAGGGCGATGGTGGCCGGCCGGTGGGCGATGACGACGGTGGTGCGCTCGCGCATGACCTCGCCGAGGGCGTCGCGGATCTCGTGCTCCTTGGTGGGGTCGACCGCAGAGGTGGCGTCGTCGAGGATCAGCACGCGGGGGTCGGCCAGGATCGCCCGGGCGATGGCGATGCGCTGGCGCTGGCCGCCCGACAGCGAGAACCCCCGCTCGCCGATCTCGGTGTCGTAGCCGTGGTCGAGCTCGGTGATGAACTGGTGGGCCCCGGCGAGCCGGGCAGCCCGCTCGATGTCGTCGATGGAGGCGTCGGCATCGGCGAAGGCGATGTTGGCGGCGATGGTGTCCGAGAACAGGAACGTCTCCTCGAACACCAGGCCGACGGCGCCGCGGAGCTCGGCCAGCCGCAGCTGCCGGACGTCGATGCCGTCGAGCAGCACGGCACCCCCGCTCACGTCGTAGAAGCGGGAGATGAGCTTGGCGGCGGTGGATTTCCCGCTGGCCGTGGCCCCCACCAGGGCGACGGACTGGCCGGCAGGGATGTGGAGGTCCAACCCGTCGAGCACGGCGTGGTCGTTGCCCGCGTAGTGGAACGTGACCGACTGGAAGCGCACGTCGCCGCCCGTGGACGGCAGCGCCACCGGGTTCGGCGGGTCGACCACCAGGGGCTCGGTGGCGAGGATCTCGTGCACCCGCTGGGCCGAGGCCGCGGCCCGCTGCGACATGGCCACGATCCACCCGAGCATCCGCAGCGGCCACACCAGGAGCACGACGTAGGCGTTGAACGCCACCAGGTCCCCGAGCGCCAGGTTGCCGTTCATGACCTGGTGGCCGCCGTAGGCCAGCACCATGATCAGGCCGATGCTCGGGATCACCTCGAGCGCCGGCCAGTAGGCGGAGCGGATGCGGGCCGCCTCCATGGAGACCTCGTAGAGGTCGTCGGCCTCCGACGAGAGCCGGCTGGCCTGCGTGTCCTCGGCGGCGAACCCCTTCACCACCCGGATGCCGGCGACCGTCTCCTCGACCACGGCGGACAGCTCGGCCGACTCCTGCTGGACCGCGGTCATCGTGGGCTGGAGCTTGCTGGCGAACTTCTTGGCGAGGACGTTGACCGCCGGCAGGGACCCGAGGGCGAGCACGGTGAGCACCGGGTCGGTGAGCGCCAGGATCACCGTGACCGCGGCGACGGTGGCCAGGTTGGCGATGGTGAGCGGCACCAGCACGACGGCGTTCTGGATCTGCTGGAGGTCGTTGTTGGCCCGGCTCATGAGCTGGCCGGTCTGCTGGCTGTCGTGGAAGGCGAAGTGCAGGCGCTGGAGGTGGGCGAACAGCCGGTCGCGCAGGACCGCCTCGGTCTTGCGGGCCTCGCGGAACGCCGAGTACCGGCGGAGGCCGGTGAAGGTGGCGACGAACACGCCGGCGAGGGCGATGAGCAGGGCGTAGTGCATGACCGCGCCCTCGTCCTTCGGCTGCATGCCCTCGTCGATGGCCAGGGCGACCAGCGCCGGCACCGACACCTTCGCCGCGGTCCAGGCCAGCGCCACGAACGCCCCGAACGCGATGCCCCACCGCTGCGTCCACAGCTGGCGCCGGATGAGCCGCCAGCCATCGCTCACGGCACTCGGTTCGGAAGGGGATCGTCGACTGATGGCTGTTGCTCCCGGGGACCTTGACCGCCGGGTCAAGGGTAGTGGTGGGCCATATGGCTCAACCTCATCGTTTCGGGGCACCGTGAGCCAGAAACGCGCTCAACCCGAGGCTCGAGAACGCCGATGCACCAGGGGTCAGCACTTCCTGACCACCGGTCCGGCGGGGGCCGGTGCCCCATCCCCCCTCGAGCATCCCGGCGACGGGAGAGGTCCCCCACGTGCGCCTCGAGCAGCTGGTCCTCTTCGGACCGAGTGACAACTTCACCGTCCAGTTCGCCCCCCGGGTCACGGTCCTGGCCGGCCTCGCCGAGGTCGAGCGCGAGGGCATGCTCAACACGCTCCTCGACGCCATGGCCGGCCGCGTGCCGAACGCGTCGGTCGTGTTCGTCGACGAGACCGGACGACGGGTCTTCGCCGACCGCATGGGCGCCACCTACGCCGACAACGGGGCGACGGCACCGTCGCTCAGCCAGCTTCTCGGCACCGACCCGGTCGTGATCAGCCAGCTGGTGACGCTGCGCCGGGGCGACCTGGGCCTCGGCGACCGACGCCCCGCCGACGCCATCGAAGCCGACCTGGTGGCCGCTCGCGCCGCGGTCGAGCAGCTGGCGGCCGAGGAGGACGAGGCCACCACCTACGTCGTGCACGTCCAGGCGATGCGCGCCGAGCTGGCCCAGCTCGACGAGGCGATCGCGCTCGCACCCGAGGCCACCGCCCGGTGGGAGTGGATCGGCCAGCGCAACCAGCTCGACGAGCTCCGGGCCGAGCTCGCCGCGCTCGACCTCCCCGGCGACGAAGACGACGCCGCGGCCGACGACCGCCTCCTGGCCGCGGTCGAGCAGCTCCGCGACGCCGGCGAAGCGTGGGCGGAGGCCAGCACCGCCGCCGTCGAGCTGGGCGAGGTCCTCGGACCGCTCCCGCCCGTGAGCGACGCCGACCTGGCCCGGGTCGCCGTGACCCCCGACGACCTCCCCGCCGACTTCGACGGCAAGGTCGCCGCCCTGGAGGCCACCGCCCAGATCACCGCCGCGTGCGAGGCATCGCTCGCCACCGCGCTCGACGAGCCCGCCGACCCCGGTGACGGCGTCGTGTACCAGCTCGCCCAGCTCGACCAGGACGCGCTCTGGGCGGCGTACGACGCCGCCGTCGAAGCTCGGGTGGCCTACGAGGCGCAGCTCGCCGACCGCGAGGACGAGACCGATCCCGAGGTCGAGTCCGAGATCGAGGTGGCCCACCGCGAGGTCGTCCGCTGCCAGCGCGAGGTCGACCGCCGCTTCCACGCCGGCATCCTCGGCCCGTCGCTGCTCGCCGTCGGCGCCCTCCTGGCCGGCCAGTCGCTCTCGGTCTTCGTCGGCATCCCGATGCTGGCCGCCGCCGTGGGCCTCGGCTACTGGCTCCTGGTCATCCCCCGCAAGGACCTGGCCACCGCCGAGCGCGAGGAGGAGATGGCGCTGGGCCACGCCGACGCCGGCTCCTGGCTCGGGCTCCACCTGCGCCGGATCGACGACGTCATGCAGCCCAGCGACCGCAAGCAGCTGGACTCGGCCGTGCACCGCCACGCCAGCACCCGGCTGGACTGGGAGGAGCTGACCGACGGCACCTCGCTCGAGGCCGCCGGCGAGCGCCGCAAGGCGATCGTGGCCTACGCCGCCGCCACCGACCCCAAGGCCCGCACCGCCCGCGAGCGGGGCGCTCGCGACGCCCTCGCCGCCGCCCGGGAGCAGGAGGCCGACGCCCGCCGCGAGCTGGAGGAGGGCCTCGAGGCCTACGGCCTCACCGGGGACGGCGCCGCAGACCTCGACCCGTCGCAGATCCGTGCGGTGCTGGCGCAGCGCTCGGCCGCCGGCCGCTTCGCGCGCAAGGCGATCGCCCTGCGCGAGCACCAGACGCTGGCCGCCAGCACCGGCACCACCCTCGACCACCTGCTCTGCCAGCTGGGGTTCGACGACGGGGACGACCTCGCCGGGCGCCTGGGCCGGGCCATCGCCTCGGTCGAGGCCGCCCGTCGCCGGCGCCTGGCCGCCGCAGACACCCGGGCGCGCGACGAGCTCGAGGCCGAGATCGCCGAGCTCGGCGCCACCGTGGCCCGCCACCGCCGTCTGAGCTGGGACCTCACCCCGGACCCGACCGAGGCGCCCGCCGACCCGGCCCGGCAGATGGATCGCCGCCGGGCGCTCGCCGAGCAGCTCGCGTCCACCCGGGGGCCGGACCTCGGCGACGTCCAGCGCCGGGCCACGCTCGCCGCGGAGCGGGTGCGGATCCTCGAGGAGGAGCGCACCGCGCTCACCGAGGGCCCGACGGCCGTGCGCCGCCGCGTCGCCGACCGCATCGCCCGGACCACGTTCTTGGGCGAGACCGAAGAAGCGCTCCCGCTGATCATCGACGATGCCCTGGTGGACGTCGGGGCCGGTGAGCTGTTCAAGCTCCTCGACCTGATCGTGCGCCTCTCCAGCCGCACCCAGATCGTGCTGCTGACCAGCGACGCCACCATCGCCAAGTGGGCGCGACGCGAAGCCGCCCACGGCATCGTCACCCTGCTCGAGACCGACGGCGCCGCCGTCCGCTGATCGGATCCCCGGCGCCGGGTGGAGGCCGCCGGGGACCGGATCAGACCGAGCCGTGCCGCCACCGGACCTCGTCGTCGGGTGGCGGCACGGACGGCCGCCCGGGCATCGAGGCGGCGAACCCGACCCGGGCGATCGCGGCCGGCGGGCTAGCGGATGAGCGTGGCCGCCGAGGGCGGGAGGATCACCGCGGACGTCGGGTCCGGGGCCATCGTGAGCACGCTGCCGCCGGTGACCTTGAGCCGGTAGGAGATGAACTGGGCGTTCTGCTGGCCCCAGTTGCCGCCGCCGGTGAGGGTGAGCTCGTCGGCGAACGGCGTGAAGAAGGTGCCTCGCAGCGTGACGCCAGCGCCGCCGGAGATGGTGTAGGCGCCTGGGGCCTCGGCCCACAGCGCGAGGCCGGCGAAGGGTCCTTCGCTCGGGGCGGACCAGGCCGGCGGTGAACCGCCCGAGCCCTTCAGGACCGAGGTCGTTCCGAGGTACACGGCGGTGTTGCGCGCGTTCAGCCTGCCCCCGCCCATGTTCCAGTCCCCCTTGCGCACGTAGACGAACGCCGCGCGCGCACTGGATGCCGTGAGGCACGGTGCGGTGGGGCTGGCTTGCGTGCAGCCCGGAGGCAGGGTGCTGGTGGCGTTGCTGGTGTTGAAGTTGAGGACGGCGCCGCCGTTCAGCTTCACGCCGCCGTCGAACACGACGTTCCCGCCGGCGAACGTGACCGTCGTGCCGTTCGTGAGGGACAGGCCGTTGGGCGTGCCGCAATCCACCCACCAGTTGCCGATGACGGTGATGTTGCCGCTCGGGCTGCAGCCGTAGTTCGTGCTCCAGCGCTGGAACCCGGAGATCGCCCCGGAGGTCCCGATGCCGGCGCGGAGCCGGTCGATGAACGGTCCCTGGATCGCCGTGTTGGGGCAGCCCTCGACGGTGATGCCGAAGTACGGCGGGTACGTGCTCTTGCAGTTCCAGGCCCAGTCCACCGGCGCCCGGGTGGACCGCTCGGTGGCGGCGGTGGGCTGCGGCAGGACCTGGGTGCCCACCGCGCTCTGGTCGCACGCGGTGGTGCCGGTGCACGACGTGGCGCCGTAGGGCAGGGCCCGGAGGGTGATGGCGCCCTTGGCGTTCGCCGGGCCGCCCGCCGCGGCGGTGAGCGGGATGGCCCGCACCTCGGTCCCCGAGCCGCCGGCGACGAGCGTGGGGTTCTGGGGGCTGCAGCCCCCGGAGCCGTCCGAGTCGAGGGTGATCACGCCCGGGTTGATGTGCTGGGGGTCGCTCACGTCGCCGGCGGTGACCTTCGAGCCGCCCTGCACGTTCAGCACGCCGCATCCGGTGGGATCGAGGAGCCACAGGGCCGGCACCAGCCTCGTCTGCGACGCCCCGCCGCGGACCGTGGCCTTGCGCGTCACCTCGTAGGAGTCCTTCCCCATCACGCCACCGAAGAACGACGGCTCCTTCGACGTGATCGACACCGTGATCCGCTCGCACGGGAGGCCGTCGAGGTTGCCGGCGCCGAACGTGGGGTCGGCGATCTCGGCGTCGGGCACGGGGAACCGCAGGCGCACGGTGTAGCGACCCACGGTCTCGCTGGGGGTGACCTGGGTCAGGGCGCCGCCGCTGCACGCCGTGGCGTCGAACCCGGTGCAGAAGGAGGTGGGGTTCAGGCCGGGTGAGCTGCGGGTGTTGGTGTTGATGTAGGCGACGATGTCGGCGCACGCGTCGCCGTAGTGCTTCTTGGCCAGGTCCTCGCCGCCCGCCAGGGCCGCCAGGTCGGCCGCCGACTGGTCGAACCCGGCCCCGCCTCGGGTGTAGCCCAGGTCGATCACGAGGCCGGTCATGATCAGCAGCGCCACCATCGCCACCGCCGTGATGACGAGGATGGTGCCCCGCTCCTCGCGCCGGGCCGGCGCGGGCGGGGTGCGGTGGTGGCTGATCACTGCTCGAGCTTCGAGGTCGAGCGGGCGGTGACCTTGACCGGCACGTTGGTGACGACCGCCTGGATCCGGTCGGTGAACGTGATGACGACCTGCACCCGCTTGCCCGTGTCGGTGCTCTTGTCGACGTAGCACGGCGTCAGCGTGGTGTTGGTGGTGTGGTTGAGCGACAGCGGGACCGGCGCGGTGCCCGGGCCCTCCACGAGGGCGACGCACACGTCGGCCGCCGACACCGACCCCTCTGCCCGGTTCACCGTCGCGGTGCGCACCTGCTGGGCCCAGGTCCGTCCACCGCAGTTGCTGGTGGGGATGCACTGGTCGGAGGCGACGGTGGCGCCGTAGCGGGCGCCCTCCCGGGACGCGTGGGTGACCGCCATCCTCCGGTTCAGGACCAGCCCACCGGTGAGCATGCCGAACAGCAACATGGCGAGGAACGGGAAGATCAGGGCGAACTCCACCAGGACGGCGCCGCGCTCCCCGGCTCGACGACGGGCGGCTCGGGCTCGGGGGGACGGGATCATGCGCCACCTCCTGCGGCGGGCTTGCCCGGTCCCGTGTGGGTGGGCTTGGTGGGCTGGGTCGGCTTCGGCGGGTGCGTGGGCTTCGTCGGGTGCGTCGGCGTCACCGGGGGGTTCGGGCGGGTGGTGGCCGGCGTCTGCGGGTGGGACGGCGGCACCGGCTTGGCCGGCGTGGCCGGGGTGGCCGGGACCGCTGGCGTCCCCGTCTCGGGGTTGGCCGGCGTGGCGGGGGTCGCCGGCGTGGCCGGGATCGCGCCCACGCCGGGGATCGACGTCGACCCGGCCGCGCCCGCGGGGGTCGTCGCCGGCACGCCCGTTGCGTCGACCGGGTCGGCCCCGGTGCTGGTGGCGTCGGAGCCGGTCGTGGTCGTGGACGACGGGTCCGAGGTCGGGTGCGAGCCGGCCTCGGAGGTGACCGCCATCCCCGCGCTCCCGGGTGCGGGGGCCCCGGACGACCCCGTCACCCCGTCGAGGTCGGCCCGGTCGCAGTCCGACGTGCAGGGCTCGGGGTGGTCCACCTCATCGGGGATGCCGATGCCGACCGCGTCGAACGCCTGGTGGGCCGCGTGCTGGGCCGGTCCGGGCAGGGCGCCGGCCGCCGCCAGCCCCGTCGTGGCGGCGAGCAGGGCGACCATCGCCGCCACCGCCAGCTTGCGCGGCGGGCCCAGGCGGACGCGCCGGCCGCGCTCGATCTCGTCGAGGCAGCGCTGCTCGACGGCCGGTGGGACCGGCGCCGTGCCGATCGACCGGAGGCGCTGGACGAGCTCGTCGTGGTCCGTCATGCGCCCTCCCCCGGTCCGTCGAGGCGCCGGGCGAGCTGGTCGAGCGCCCGGTGCTGCATGGACTTGGTGGCACCCACCGTGCGCCCGGTGAGGTGGGCCACGTCCTCGAGCGGCAGGTCGGCGATGAACCGGAGGGCGATGACCTCGCGCTGCTCGTCGGTGAGGGCGCCCATCGCCGCGATCAGCTCCTCGTCGGGCTCGTCGGGCGCGTCGACCTCGACGTCGTGCGACCCGAGGGCCACGGTGCGGGGCCGGCGGGACCGGCGGCGCCGCGCATCGATCACGCGGTTGCGGGCGATGGTGAACAGCCAGCGCCGCAGGTCGTCGTCGTCGCCCTCGAAGCGCGGGAGCGACCGGGTGACCTGGAAGAACACCTCGCCCAGCAGGTCGTCCGGGTCGTCGACGCCCTGGCCCCGCAGGTAGCCGCGGACCGAGGGGCCGAACATCCGGTACACATCGCCGGCGTCCACGTCAGACCGAGCGCCGGCGGTCGCCGGACGGTCGGACCCGATCGCCAGCAGCGATCGGGAGAGCGGAGGCAGGAGGGACATCGGACAGCGGCCTTCGGGACGGAGGAACCATTCGCTGAGGACAGCGTCCGGCGACGGCCGCGGGATACGGGCTGCGGAGGATTTCTTCAGGATCGTGCTCGACCGGCCCGAACGGCGGGGAGCACCAGCCGATGCCGTGCTGCATGGGACATCCCGGTCTTCTCTGGATCGTCTCCTCGGAGGCGGATCTTGAGGGATTCCCGTTCCCGATTCCGGGAACCGCTAGTCCAGGCGGCGCAGCTCCGAGCGGTAGCGGTGGCCCCGGTCCACGTAGGACTGCATGCCGAGCGAGATCATCTCGGGGGTGACGGCATCGGGCCGGATCTTGGCGGGGATCCCGAGCGCCATCGCCCGAGACGGGACGACGGTGCCGCCCGACACGACCGCGCCGGCCCCGACCAGCGCGCCGGTCTCCACGACCGCACGGTGCAGCACGACCGAGCCCGAGCCGACCAGGGCCCCGTCGTGGATGATGCAGCCCTCGAGGTGCGCCAGGTGGCCGACGACGCACTCGTCGCCCACGGTCGTGGGCTGGAAGTGGGTGGTGTGGATGATCGCCCCGTCCTGGATCGACGTGCGCGCCCCGATGTGGATCTCACCGTCGTCGCCCCGCAACACCGCGCCCGGCCACACCGAGCTCTCGGCGCCGATAGTCACCGAGCCGATGATCACCGCCTCCGGCGAGATGTAGGCGTCGGGGTGGATCTGCGGGACCTGGTGACCCAGGGCGTACACGGCCATCCGCGGAGGGTATCCGGCATCTGCCCGTAGCCTCGGCGCCGTGACCGACTCCCCCGCCGACCCGTCCGCGCCCACCGCTGCCCCACGCCCCTCGCAACGGCCCAGCGAGCGCACGTTCCACGGCGACGCCTTCACCGATCCCTACGCGTGGCTGCTCGATCCCGAGGACCCGGAGACGGTGCCCCACCTCGAGGCCGAGAACGCCTGGACCGAGGCCGCCACGGCCGGTCAGGCCGACCTGCGCCAGGCCGTCTTCGACGAGATCAAGGACCGCACGCAGGAGACCGACCTGTCCGTCCCGGTCCGCGACGGCGCCTGGTGGTACCTGACCCGCACCGAGGAGGGGAAGGCGTACCCGATCCACTGCCGCCGCCCCGACGACGGCACCACCACGGCCTGGGTCGACGACCCCGCCGCGGAGCAGGTCGTCCTCGACCCGAACGAGCTCGCCGGCGAGGGCGAGTACCTGGGGCTCGGCGTCCTCGACGTGAGCCCCGACGGCAACTGGCTGGCCTACGCCATCGACCGCGACGGCGACGAGCGCCACGCCCTCCGGTTCCGAGACCTGCGCGACGGCGACGAGTCGGCCGAGACCATCGACGCCGTCTCCTACGGCTTCGCCTGGGCCGCCGACTCCCGGACCTGCTGGTACACGCTCGACGACGACGCCCACCGGCCCAACCGGGTGCTCCGCCACGAGGTCGGCACCGACCCCGAGCGCGACGTCGAGGTGTTCCGGGACGACGACGAGCGCTTCCACGTGTCGGTCGGGTCGTCGCGCTCGGGCGACGTCGCGGTCATCGGCGCCGGCAGCGCGATCACCAGCGAGAGCTGGCTGCTCGACGCGCACCAGCCCGCCGCCGACCCGGTCGTCGTCGCGGCCCGGGAGCAGGGCGTCGAGTACTCCGTCGCCCACCACCCGACCGGGCTCTACGTCACCAGCAACCACGGCGGCGCGGAGGACTTCGCCCTGTGGCGCGCCCCGCTCGACGCGACGACCGTGGCACCTCGCGACGCGTGGGAGCCGGTCCTCCCCCACCGACCCGGCACCCGCCTCTCCGGCGCCGAGACCTTCGCCGGCCACATCGTCGTCCACGGGCGCACCGACGGGCTCACCGCCATCTGGCTGCTCGACCCCGCCACCGGGGCCACGACGCCGTTCGCCACCGACGACGCCGTCGGCACGATCAGCCCCGGCGCCAACCCCACGTTCGACTCCGCCACGTACCGCTTCAGCTACCAGTCCCTCACCACGCCGCCCTCGGTGCTCGAGCAGGTCATCGCCACCGGCGAGCGCACCGTGCTCAAGCAGCTCCCGGTCCTGGGCGACTTCGACCCCAGCCGGTACACCTCGGCTCGCGAGTGGGCGACGGCAGCCGACGGGACCCAGGTGCCGATCTCGCTGGTCTGGCGGCCCGACGCCGTGCCCGCCGACGGACCGGCGCCGTGCCTCCTCTACGGGTACGGCGCCTACGAGATGAGCATGGATCCCTGGTTCTCCATCGCCCGGCTGTCGCTCCTCGACCGGGGCGTCGCGTTCGCCATCGCCCACGTGCGGGGCGGCGGCGAGCTGGGGCGGCACTGGTACGAGGACGGCAAGTTCGGCGCCAAGCACCACTCGTTCACCGACTTCGTCGCCTGCGCCGAGCACCTCATCGCCAGCGGCCGCACCGACCCGTCGGTCCTCGCCGCGCGGGGCGGCTCCGCCGGCGGCCTGCTCATGGGCGCCATCACCAACCTGGCGCCCGAGCGGTTCCGTGCCGTGGTGGCCGAGGTGCCGTTCGTCGACCCGCTCACCACGATGCTCGATCCGTCGCTGCCCCTCACCGTGATCGAGTGGGAGGAGTGGGGCGACCCGCTCCACACCGAGGAGGCCTACGGGTGGATGAAGGCGTACGCGCCCTACGAGAACGTCGCCCCCGCCTCCGACGCCCGGTACCCCGCCATCCTCGCCACGGCCGGCCTGAACGACCCCCGGGTCGGCTACCACGAGCCGGCCAAGTGGGTCGCCCGGCTGCGCGACCAGGGCCACGACGCCCTGTTCAAGGTGGAGCTCGGCGCCGGCCACGGCGGCCCCACCGGCCGCTACGACGCGTGGCGCGACGAGGCGTTCGTCCTGGCCTGGGTGCTCACCGAGCTCGGCGTCGCCTGAGGCCGGTCCGATGGCGCTGCTGGACCGGACCGAGCACCCGATCGTCCTGGCCCCGCTGGCCGGCGGCCCGTCCACGCCCGAGCTCGCCGCCGCGGTGGCCGACGCCGGCGGGCTCGCCTCGCTCGCGGCCGGCTACCTCGCACCCGACGCCCTGGCCGAGCGGATCGCCCGCACCCGCGAGCTCACGGTGCACCCGTTCGCCGTGAACCTGTTCGTCCCCGGCGCGCCGGCAGACCCCGCGGCGGTCGACGCCTACGCCGCCGAGCTGGCACCCGAGGCCGAGCGCCTCGGGGTCGGACTGGGCACGCCCCGGGCCGACGACGACCGCTGGTACGAGAAGCTCGGCCTGCTCCTCGCCGAGCCGGTGGGCGCGGTGTCGTTCACCTTCGGCTGCCCCGGCGCCTCGCTCATCGACCAGCTGCACGCCGTCGGCTCGGAGGTCTGGGTCACGGTGACCAGCCCGACGGAGGCCGAGGCGGCCGTGGCGCTCGGCGCCGACGTCCTCATCGCCCAGGGCACCGAAGCCGGCGGCCACCGAGGCACCTGGCGCGACGACGCGCCGGGTGCGTCCGGCTTGGGTGTGCTCGCCCTCGTCCAGCTGATCCGGGCCCGCACCTCGTGCCCGATCGCGGCGGGCGGCGGCATCGCCACCGGTGCGGCGATCGCCGCGGTCCTCGCCGCAGGCGCCCAGGCGGCCGTGGCCGGCACCGCCTTCCTCCGCTGCCCCGAGGCCGGGACCAACGCCGTCCACCGGGCCGCACTCGCCGGGTCCGCGCCCACCGAGCTCACCCGGGCCTACACCGGCCGGCTCGCCCGCGGCATCCGCACCCGGTTCATGGAGGAGCACGGCCCGACCGCGCCGTCGGCCTATCCGGAGGTCCACCACCTCACGACCCCGCTGCGCGCCGCCGGCCGCGAGCAGGGCGACCCATCGGTGGTCAACCTCTGGGCCGGCGAGGCCTACCCGCTCGCCGAGGAGCGCCCCGCCGCCGAGGTCGTCGCCCGCCTCGCCAGCGAGCTGGCCGTCGCTCGGGCTTCCTAGGCGAGGTGGCTGTAGCCGCCGCGGAAGAAGACGAGGGGGTGGCCCTCGGCGGTGACGGCGAGGTCGTGGACGGCGCCGACGACGATCTCGTGGTCACCGGCGTCGTGCAGGTCCTGGGTCTCGCAGTCGATCCAGGCGAGCGAGCCCCCGAGGCGGGGCGAGCCGAGCGGCGAGCGGTCCCACGCCAGGCCGGCGAACTTGTCGGCCTCCTTCGACGCGAAGCGACGGGAGACCTCCTCCTGGTCGTCGCCGAGGATGCTCACGCAGAACCGGCCGGCGGCCCGGAGCTTCGGCCACGTCGACGAGCCCTTGCCGGCGCAGAACCCCACGAGCGGCGGCTCGAGGGAGATCGAGAAGAACGAGCCGATCGCCATCCCGACCGGGTGCCCACCCTCGTCGAACGCCGCCACCACGCACACGCCCGTGGGGAAGTGCCCCAGGACCTGGCGGAAACGGGCGCTGTCGAACGCGGGCTCGGTCATCGAAGGGGCTCCTGGCGGTGCGGCGTCTGAGGGATCGTCAGACTAGGCCGGAGCCGAAGCGAGGCTGAGCGCCAGGGTGGTGCCCTCGGCCGCCGCGATGACCTCGGTGACCGACGTGCCCTCGGCGAACGCCTTGGCCTCGAGGAGGAGCCGGTCGATGATCTCGTCGCCGTGCGACGGATCGTGGTGGAACAGCGCCAGCCGCTTGGCGCCGGCCTCGGCCGCCACCCGCACGGCGTACTCGACCGTGCAGTGGCCCCAGTCGGACTTCACCGCGAACTCGTGGGGCTCGTACTGCGCATCGTGGATGACGAGGTCGGCACCGTCGCACAGGGCGAGCACCGACGGCTCGATCGCCTCCGAGTCGGTTGGCTGCTGGTGGTCGCTGATGTAGGCGATGGTGAACCCGTCGAGCTCGACCCGGTAGCCGTTGGTGGCACCGGTGTGGGGCACGTTGGCGGCGGTGATGCGGGCCCGGCCGAACTTGAACGACTCGTCGTCGGTGTCCCGGAACGTGATCTCGCCGCACAGGTCCCCCGGCCGCACCGGGAAGTACGGCGGGCGCATGAAGTCCTCGAACGCCTCGGCCAGCGTGCCCTCGTCGTGGCGGCCGCAGATCGTGAGGTGGGCACCGGGCCGGTTGATCGGCGTGAAGAACGGCAGGCCCTGCACGTGGTCCCAGTGGAGGTGCGTGACCAGTGAGATGCCGTGGAACACCTCGTCCGCCGGGAGGGACTCGCCGAAGAAGCGCAGGCCGGTGCCGAGGTCGAAGAGGATCGGGTGCTGGCCGGGCGCCTCGACGCTCACGCAGGCGGTGTTGCCGCCGTAGCGCTTGTTGGCGTCGCACGGACAGGGGGTCGACCCCCGTACCCCCCAGAACGTGACGTTCACCATGCCGTGCTCCTGCTGCCCCTGATGCGGAGCGAACGGTAGCCAACCGGTCACGCTACGGCCCGAACTGTGACGCAAACCACACAGCTTGGGCTGAGGGTGCTTCGCCCGCACCCGCCCGTTCGCCTGCCGTTACTGTCCCCGAAATGACCGCTGTCCACTCCTCCATCTCCGAGTCCACCGTCGAGGCCAACGGCCTCGAGTTCGGGATCCTCTCGATGGGCGAGGGACCACTGGCGCTCTGCCTGCACGGGTTCCCGGACTCGGCGTGGAGCTGGCGCCACCTCCTGCCCGAGCTGGCCGGCGCCGGCTACCGGGCCGTCGCCCCGTTCCTGCGCGGCTACGCCCCCACCGCCATCCCCGCCGACGGGCTCTACCAGTCGGGCGCGGTGGCCTCTGACGCCATCGCCCTCCACGAGGCGCTGGGCGGCGACGGCGATGCCGTGCTCATCGGCCACGACTGGGGCGCGCTCGCCACCTACGCCGCCGCCGGCCACGCACCGGAGCGGTGGGCGAAGGTGGTCGTGGCCTCGGTCCCGCCGCCCGCCACGGTCGCCCAGGCGTTCTTCTCCTACGACCAGCTCCAGCGGTCCTGGTACATGTTCTTCTTCCAGTCTCCGTTGTCGAACATGGCGGTCCCGATGGACGACCTCGCCTTCATCGACCGGCTCTGGCAGGACTGGTCGCCTGGCTACGAGGGCGCCGCCGACGCCGCTCGCGCCAAGGATTGCTTCCGTGACCCGGCCAACCTCGCGGCCGCGCTCGGCTACTACCGGGCCACGCTCGGCGCCGGCGCCCGGGCACCCGAGTACGACGCCATCGAGGCCGCCGGCGCCGCGCCGCTCACCGTCCCGGCCCTCTACCTCCACGGTGCCGACGACGGCTGCATGGGCGCCGAGCTCATCGACGACGGCGTGCTCGCCTCGCTCGCCGCCGACGGGTCCCGGTACGAGGTCGTGCCCGACGCCGGCCACTTCCTCCAGCTCGAGCAGCCCGAGGCCGTCAACCGCCTCATCGTCGGCTTCCTCCAGGCCTGACGGTCCCGGTGGCCACGCACCACGGACGGGTCCCCGCCACCGGCGAGCGGCGCTGGATGGTCGGCTGGTGCGAAGGCACGCTCACGGTCGAGGCCGACCGCCTCGTCGTCCAGGGCGAACCGCACGCCAACGGCCGCGCCCGCGACCCGCTGGTCGTCGGCCGGGCGGACGCCGCCGCGCTGATCCTGCGCTGCGGCCTGTTCGGCGCCGCCCTCCAGCGCGAGACCCGCGCCGGCTTCCGCTCCCCTGTCGCCCGGACGGAGGATGCCCGCGCCCTCCTCGACGACCTCCGCCAGCACGGCTGGCCCGCCCGAGCCACCGGCTGGCGCAAGCCCCGCTGACGCCCGCCCGACCGATCGGTCCCCGACCGACCTCGACGAGGACCGCGGCGACCCGTTCGGCCTAGCCCGGGAGGTGGTGGGTGCCCTCGTCGTCGAGGGTGGCGAGGTGGTCGGCGACGACGGTGGCGGCGACCCTCGTCGCCCGGTCCGGATCGTCGGGCCAGCCCATGACCGACGCCAGGTGCTCCGCTCGCACCGGACCGGAGCGGAGGGCGTCGACCAGGCGGCCCCGGCCCTGGCGGTCCGAGCCGTCGAAGCGGGACTGGCCGGTGGACACGCCCGCCGAGCCGATCGCCGGATCCGGCTCGGGACGTCCGGCGAGCTGCCACGCGCACCACGCGGCCACCGGGCACTCGCCGCACCGGGGGCTGCGGGGGACGCAGGTCGTGGCGCCCAGGTCGAGCATCGCCTGGTTCCACGCCCAGCCGGCGGCCGGCGCGACGGACGCATCGGCGAGCGCCCGGGCCTCCTTGGGCTTGAGCGAACGACCCGACCACCGGGCGAGGACGCGGGCGGCGTTGGTGTCGAGCACGCCGACCTCGTCGGACTCGAACGCGAACGCCAGCACGGCCCGAGCCGTGTACGGCCCGATCCCGGGGAGGGCCAGGAGCGCCGTGAGGTCCTCGGGCAGTTCGCCGCCGTGGTCGGCCACGACCTGCTGGGCGCAGCGGTGCAGGTTCACCGCTCGCCGGTTGTAGCCCAGCCCGGCCCAGGCGGTGACGACGTCGCCCAGCGGCGCCGCCGCGCAGGCGGCCGGCGTCGGCCACCGCTCCAGGAACGCCTCGTACTTCGGCAGGACCCGGCTGACCTGGGTCTGCTGGAGCATCAGCTCCGACACGAGGACCGCCCACGGATCCCGCGTCCGCCGCCACGGCAGGTCCCGCTGCCGCCGCCCGAACCAGTCCAGCACCGCCTCGTGCCGCGCCCCCACCGGATTTCGGGTCACGCGAGCCCCCCAGCACGGCACAGGTGACCCGAAACCGCACCCGACCCGCGATCCACCGGATTTCGGGTCACGCGAGCCCCCCACCACGGCACAGGCGACCCGAAACCGCGGGGAGCACGGGTCGGTCAGCGGAGGGGGGCGGCGTAGGCCACCGAGACGTACGGGAGCTCGAACGCATCGCCGAGCGGGGCGACGAGCTCGCGGACCCGGTCGGCGATGGCGGTCTGCTCGGCGGTGGGGAGGCGGGCGATGTACGACGTCGAGAGCACCCGCTGGACGAGCGTGTCGGCGTCCATGGGCTGGATGTACGTGGAGTCGTAGCGATCGACCGGCCCGAACTGGGGCCCGTGCTCGCCGACCACCGCAGCCCAGTCGACCTCGACCGTGTACGGGACCCGCCAGCGCTGCCGTTCGTCCCAGCGGATGATCTTCGAGAGGTCCGCCACCCATGGCTCGCGCGTGTCGCGCTCGTTGAACACGATGCCGAGCGAGCTGCCGGGGCGCAGGACCCGGGCGATCTCGGCGAGGGCCACCGCCGGGTCGAACCAGTGGAACGCCTGGGCGACGGTGAGGGCGTCGACCGATCGGTCCGGCAGGGGGATCGCCTCGGCGGTGCCGCTGATCGCATCGACGCCGGGGCACGCCAGGAGCAGCTGGTCGCGCATGGCGTCGACCGGCTCGATGGCCGTGACCGTCGCCCCGGTGGCGGCCAGCAGGCGGGTCAGCTTCCCGGTGCCCGCGGCGAGGTCCACCACGGTCCGTCCGGCTGCGATGCCGAGCCGCTCGACCAGCCACGCGACCACGTCGTCGCTGTAGCTCGGCCGGCCCTTCTCGTAGGCGGCGGCGCCGGCACCGAAGCCCTCCGCTGCGACGTCGCTGATGCCGTCTGCCGTGCCCATGCCGTGCTCCCTTCGACCGGAGGCGATGGTAGGCGGCGGCCCGGCCGAGCGGGTCAGGCCGAGTCGGGCAGGAGCGGGGCCTGGTCGACGGGTGCGGTGGCGGTGGCGCCGATGCCGGCGGCGACCACGAGGACCACGCCGACCCACGACAGCGCACCGAGGTGCTGGTCGAGGAGGACGACGCCGACGAGCGCGCCGATGGCGGGCTCGAGGGCGACGAGGATGCTGAAGGTGCGCTTCGCCATGCGCTCGAGCGCCCGGAGCTCGAACGAGTAGGGCACGACCGACGCCAGCACCGCCATGCCCAGGCCGAGGAGCAGGACCCGGGCATCGAGCAGGGCGCCCCCGCTCGAGGCCACGCCGATCGGCACCACGACGACCGCCGCGACCGTGCACGCCCCGGCGAGGCTGCCGATGCCCGGTTCGGTGGTGGCGAGGCGGGACCCGGCGAGGATGTAGCAGGCCCAGAACAGGGCCGCGACCAGGGCAGCGACGACGCCCCAGGGGTCGAGGGCGCCGTCGACCGAGCCGTGCTGGCCGAACCCGAGCAGGGCCACGCCGCCCAGGGCGAGGGCCACGAACACCAGCTCGCGCCACCGCCGGGTGAGGGCCACGGCGAGGCCGAGCGGTCCGAGGAACTCGATGGTGATGGCCGCCCCCAGCGGGATGCGGGAGACCGCCTCGTAGAAGGCGAAGTTCATGACCGCCATCGACAGGCCCAGGAGCAGGACCGACCGGCGGTGGGCCGGCGACCAGGACCGCACGTCGGGGCGGGACCACACGAGCAGGACCAGCGCCGCCAGCCCCAGGCGCAGGGCCGACGCCCCGGCCGATCCGACCTCGTCGAACAGGTGGGTGGCGATGGCCGCCCCGAACTGGAGCGACAGCATCGACCCGAGCACCAGCAGCACCGGCTGGTACGGCTGGCGGCGGGACACCGGGCCTCCTCGGCTCGATCGGCGACGGACAGGGCGGTCGCGACGGTAGCAACCTGCCGCAACGCCGCTGCCGCCGAGGTGGGAGGCGACCCCTCCAGGTGAGATGATGGCCACGATGGGTGCTGCGACCGGAGTCCGATCCCGAGTGCGCGACTCGTTCCGGGACTTCCGGCGCCCCCTCATCGACATCAACGAGGACGGGTTCCTCCACCCCCTGTTCCTCCAGCGCTACGTGGCCATCGCCGCGCTGGCGGTCGGCTCGATCGTGTTCGGGTCGTTCCCGGCGTTCATGCCGGTCCTGATCATCGCGGTCGGCTACAGCACCAACGCCGTGGCCCACGTGCAGGCCAAGCGCACCGGCTCGGCACCGATCTGGATGCACGTCACGGACATGGCCGGGGTCCTCGTGTTCCCCGCCATCTCGCCCGACATCGCGGTGCCGGCCACGCTCGTGATGCTGGCGGTCGTGTCGTTGGCTGCGTCGGTGTCGGGCCTCGGCTCCGCCCTCCTGACCACGGCGATGGGCACCCTCGGCCTCCTGTTGATCAACGCCTGGGACCCGCTGCCCGACGCCGCGCTGCTCATCGCCGGCTTCGCCATCGCCGCCCTCATGATCGCCACCGCGGTGGGCCAGCTCGCCGCCGTCGAGGACCGGGTCCGGCGCCGGCTCAACACCGTCGTCGACAACCTCGACGCCATCCTCTGGGTGCGCGACCCGGCAGACGACCGGTTCACGTTCGTCAACCAGCGGGCCACGACCATGCTCGGCT
>DATMGQ010000057.1:0-5565 GCA_035555395.1 Acidimicrobiales bacterium | reverse complement strand
ACCGGCGCCACCTCGCCGACCTCGATCCCGACGGGCCGCGGTGGATGTCGGACCCGAACAACCCGACGGGAGCGCTGGCGGCTGCGGGTGAGCGGGCGTTCGTCCGAGACGAGGCGTTCTTCCCGCTCGCCACCGGACGCTGGACGCGCGGCGACGAGGGGACCATCGTGCTGGGCTCGCTCACCAAGGCGTTCGCCTGCCCCGGTCTGCGCATCGGGTACGTCCTCGCTCCCGATGCGGAGACGGCGCAGCAGGTGGCCGCCGTCCGGCCCCGCTGGTCGGTCAGCGGCCTGGTGGGCGACGCGCTCCCCGAGCTGCTCGAGCTCGCCGACCTCCCCGGCTGGTCCCGCGGCATCGCCGAGCTGCGGGGCGAGCTCGCGTCGCTGCTGGCGTCGCACGGCATCGAGCCCGCTCCCGGCACCGCCAACTACCTCTGGATCCCCGACGGGCGCGCGCTCCGGGAGCACCTCTTCGCCCACCGCATCCTGATCCGCTCCGGCGCCAGCTTCGGCCACCCCGAGGCCGTCCGGATCGCCGTCCCCACCGCCACCGGGCTCGAGCGCCTCGCTCGTGCCCTCGACCCCTACGAGGCCCCCGATGCCTGACCGTCCCGTCCTGCCCACCGTCGCCCCGCTCGACGCCGACGCCATGGCCGCCGCCCAGGCCCGCTGGGCGTCGCGGGCCAAGCCGCCCGGCTCCCTGGGCCAGCTCGAGGACCTGGCCGTGCAGCTCGCCGGCATCACCGGCACGTGCCCGCCGCCGGTCATCGAGCACCCGGCCGTCGTGGTGTTCGCCGGCGACCACGGCGTCGTGGCCGACGGCGCGAGCGCCTGGCCGTCGGACATCACCGGGCTGATGGTGCACGCCATGGCCGCCGGTTCCGCCGCCATCAACACGTTCGCCACGACGGTCGGCGCCGACGTGCACCTGGTCGACGTGGGCGTCGCCGGCGACCTCAGCCACCTCCCTGACGTCCGCCACCGCAAGGTCCGCGCCGGGACCGACAGCCTCGCCGCCGGGCCCGCCATGGCCGCGACCGACGCTGCCGCCGCGATCGCCGTCGGCACCGACCTCGCCGCCGAGCTGATCGCCGGCGGCGCCGACTGCCTCGTCGCCGGCGACATGGGCATCGGCAACACGACCCCCTCCGCCGCGCTCATCGGGCGCTTCGCGGGTGCGATGGCCGACACGGTGACCGGCACCGGCGCCGGCCTGCCCGCCGACCGCCTCGATGGCAAGACCGCGATCGTCGCCGCCGCCATCGAGCGAGCCGGCCGGATCGACGATCCACTGCTCGTCCTCGCCGAGGTCGGCGGCCTCGAGATCGCGGCGATGGCCGGCCTCTACCTGGGTGCGGCGTCGGCAGGCGTGCCGTTCATCGTCGACGGCGTGATCGCCGCGGCCGCCGCGCTCACCGCGGACGCGCTCGTCCCGGGGACCGCGTCTCGCGCCATTGCCGGCCACCGGTCGACCGAGCCTGCGGCGAACGTCGCCCTCAAGCACCTCGGCCTCGAGCCCCTGCTGGACCTGCGCCTCAGGCTGGGCGAGGGCACCGGCGCCTGCCTGGCGATCCCGCTCCTGCAGGCATCGGCCCGGGCCCTCCGGGACATGGCCGACCTGCCCGAGGGCTGAGCCGGGGCTCAGCTGGTGGCGTCGTCGCCGTGGCTGGAGGCGGCACCGGCCCGGGCGTTGGCGATCCAGAGCAGCCCGACGAACAGGCAGATCACGACCAGCACCACCAGCGCCTCGTCCCATCCGCCCTGATGGGCCAGCACCAACGGCATGCGGCTCCTCCGCCCATCGTCCGGACCGCCAACCCTAGAGGTCTCGGCCGGGGGCTCGGACCGGGCGGGCGACGGAGCGTCCCGGGCGATGAGTTCCGCGGCACCGCCCCGTCGAACCTGCCGATGACCACCACCGCCACCTCCTCCGACGGCACCGCCATCGCCTTCGACGTGATCGGGGACGGCCCGCCGGTCGTGCTCGTCGCCGGCATCTTTTGCACCCGTCACACGCTCGCTCCCCTCGCCGCGGCCCTGTCCGATGCCGGCCTCCGTGCTGCCACCTACGACCGCCGGGGCCGGGGCGACAGCGGCGGCGGAGGGCTTGCACCGCCGCCGGCCGAGGCCATCGCCCGCGAAGTCGAGGACCTGGCCGCGGTGGCCGGCGCGCTGGGCGGCGACGTGGCCGTCTACGGCCACTCGTCCGGCGCCTGCGTCGCAGCCCGCGCGACGGGCACGCAGCTCCGCGTGCGGCGCCTGGTCCTGCACGAGCCGCCGTGGTCCGACGACGATCCCGACGGCTCGCTCCGGCTCGACCGCACCATCCGCGCGGCGATCGACGAGCAGCGCCTGGGCGACGCCATCACCGCCTTCCTCGGTGAGACCGGCATGCCACCCGAGGTGCTGGCCGGCGTCGCCGCCGACCCGGCCATGCTCGCGGTGGCCCCGACGATGCCCTACGACCTGGCCGCCACCGGCGCCGACGGCTCGATCCCGGCCGACCTGCTCGCCACCATCGCCGTCCCGACCCTCGTGGTCGCCGGCACCGCCAGCCCGCCGTTCTTCCTCCGCACCGCCGAACAGGTCACGGCCCTCATCCCCGGCGCCACCCTCGAACGCCTCGAAGCCGCCGACCACGGCGCCCCCGCCGACCAGGTCGCCCCCGCCATCGCCCCCTTCCTCACCACCTGACCCGGCGGCCGGCGCGGGCGCTCGGCCGGATCAGAGCGACGTGAGGATCAGGGAGATGGCGAACCCGATGGCGACCCAGGAACCGGTGAAGACGCGTTCGACCTCGTAGGACTCGGGCAGCAGGGTGTCGGCGACCATGGCGAGGAGGGCGCCGGCGGCGAAGCCCTGGGCGACGGCAGCCGTCCCGTCGTTCGCGGGGTCGCCGAGGAACTGGTAACCGGCGGCGGCGCTCAGCCCCGACACGAGCATCACGATCAACCACATCCCCAACACCCGGTTGCGCGGCCAGCCGGCGATGCGCAGCCCGGCCGACGAGGACATCCCCTCGGGCAGGTTGCTGAGCAGCACCCCGGCGAGGAGGCCGACGCTCACGCCGCCCTGGAGCACGGTGAGGCCGAGGACGAACGACTCGGGGATGCCGTCGAGCACCGACCCGAACACGATCGCGAGCGGCGAGCCCTCCTCCTGGGCCCCGTCCGAGTCCTTTCGGTCGCCGGCGCCGCGCCGGTCGAGGATCCAGTCCCCGAGCGTGAACGCCGCCGCGCCGAGCAGCGTGTACGCCCCGACCTTGCCGACCTCGGCCGCGTCGAGGGCGTCCTCGATGAGCTCGAACGCCACCGACCCGATCAGCAGGCCGGCGCCCAGCGCCATCACGATGGCGATGAAGCTCCGGCTGGGCGACCCCAGGTACGCGACCAGGGCGCCGACGAGCAGCGCCGACGCCCCGACCGCACCCCAGAAGAACGCCACGCCCATCCGCCACCTCCCCAGTCCGAACGCAGCCCGGTGACCCTACGTCGGCGATCGCCCCGGCGCGCGCCGCCGGCCGGGAGCGCTACTTGATCTCGGAGCGGCGGATCCGCCGGATGCCGAGGACCAGCGGGATGCCGAGCCAGAGGGCGGCGGCGGTGAGCAGGTGCGCCCCGTTGGCGGCGGTGAGGCCGGTCTCGGTGAGGGGCATCTGGGCGTCGCCGAGGTCGATCCAGGGCTGGATCGACTCGAACCAGGACAGCTGGTCGGCGCCGATCATGAACAGCGTCGGGAGGACGAAGGCGTAGGCGAAGAAGGCGACGATCGCCGCCGGGGTCGCCAGGATCAGCGCGCCCAGGGCGAAGCCGGTGAGCACGCCGAGGATCTGGGCGAGGGCGAAGCCAGCCATCATGTCGGCGTCGAAGTGCCAGTCGACGCTGACCCCGATGAGCGAGGCGAGGCCGGAGCTGACCACGGCCACCACGACGGCGACGGCGATCGACACCAGGGCAGCGATGACCGCGGCACCGCACTTGGCGGCGATGACCCTCCCCCGCCGGGGCTCGAGGGTGAACGTGGCCATGTGCGTGCGCTGCGTCCACTCGGTGGTGATGGCGAGGATGCCCATGACCGGCAGCAGCACCGACATCACGAAGCCGGCGATGCTGAAGAAGTCCATGAGCGACACCGGGTCGTCGCGCACCGCCATGACGATCACGAGGATCGTGCTGGCTGCGGCGATGAGCAGGGCCTGGATGATCCCGAGCCAGCGGCCGGCACGGGTGTCGACCAGCTTGCGCAGCTCGACCTGGACGAGGCGGCTGAGCGGGATCGGGGCGAGGGCCGAGGGATCGGCCTCGAGGACGGGGATGGTGGCGGTCATGCGGATGCACCTCCGGGTGCGGTGACGGCGAGGTCTTCTCGTTGGGTGGCGGCGGTGAGCTCGAGGAACATGTCCTCGAGGCCGCTGGTGGCAGCGGAGCGCAGCTCGACCAGGGCGAGGCTGGCCCCGAGGGCGATGCGGCCCACCTCGGTGGGCGTGAGGTCCACGGACAGGGCGTCGCCGGCCTGCGACACCGTGCCGCCGGCCGATCGGATCGCCACCACGAGGGCGGCGTCGTCGTCGGACCGGACGAGCGTGGACGTCGCCGTGTTGGCGAGCAGCTCGGCCTTGGTGCCGGCGGCGACGATCCGGCCCCGGCCGATCATCACGATCTCGTCCGCGATCTGCTCGACCTCGTGCAGGAGGTGGCTCGACAGGAGCACCGCTCCCCCGCGGTCGGCGTAGCTGCGGAGCATCGTGCGCATCCAGCGGATGCCAGCGGGGTCGAGGCCGTTGGCCGGCTCGTCGAGGATCAGCACCTTCGGATCACCCAGGAGGGCCTGGGCGATGCCGAGGCGCTGGCGCATGCCGAGCGAGTAGTCGCGCACCCGGCGCTTCGACTCGCGCTCGTCGAGGCTGACGACCTCGAGCATCTCGTCGACGCGGGACTCGGGGAGCCCCATGGTCTTGGCGGCGAGCCACAGGATCTCCCGGCCGGTGCGGCCGGGGTGCTGGGCGGACGCATCGAGCAGGATGCCGACGTGGCGCCCCGGGTTGGGGTACTCGTCGATGCGCCGGCCATCGATGGTGGCCGTGCCGCGGTCGGATGAGGTGAGTCCTGCGAGCACCCGCATCGTGGTCGACTTGCCAGCTCCGTTCGGTCCGAGGAAGCCGGTGACCTGGCCTGCTCGGGCGGTGAAGGTGACGTCGTCGACCGCGGTGAACGGGCCGTAGGTCTTGGTGAGCCCTTCGACGTTGATCATGGTCCTCACCTTGCGGGAGCACGTGGGACGGGCACATCGGTCGACGGGCGGCTTCGGTCCCACCGGTGGTCGGGACCTGACCCCCTACCTGGGTCGGGGGTCGGTCGCGACCTGGGTCCGGTCCCCTGCTCCTGGCCGTTCCGTACGCTGACGGGGTGATGGAGGGCGCGTCGGGCACCGCAGGCGGGATGGCCTCGTTCCAGCCGCCGATCTCGCGGTGGGGCCACACGTGGCGGCTCCTCATCTGCCTGTTCGTGTCCCTGATCGCCGTCTCGACCACCTACCCGGAGCTGGTCGACGAAGGCCCGTGGCGGAT
>DATMGQ010000056.1:0-3829 GCA_035555395.1 Acidimicrobiales bacterium | reverse complement strand
CGGCGCTCGACGAGGCCGTCGCCTGGGGCGCGGACCGCATCGTCGCCAAGGGGGACCTCACCGAACGGGCCAGCCCGGCCGAGTGGCGGACCTACGCCGAGCTCGTCCACCCGCTGCCCGTGCCGGTCGACGCCCAGCCCGGCAACCACGACCACGGACCCCGCGGGCTGCCCGGCCACCTCCTGCCCGAGCAGGCCGCCGAGGTGTTCGACCTCTCGATCGCCCGCCCGCTCCTGGTGCGCGACCTGCCCGGCCTCCGGCTGCTGATCGTCGACAGCACCCGGCCCGGCCGCAACGACGGCACCATCCGCCCGGTCCTCCCCGACGTGCTCGACGCCGTCGCCGACGCGGACCGATCCGGCGGCGTCCTCGTCACGCTGCACCACCAGCTCCTGCCCCACCGCATCCCCGAGGGGTGGCCGCCCGGCATCCCCCACGCCGAGAGCCTGGCGTTCCTCGACGCGCTCGGCGCTGCCCACCCCCACGCGCTCGTGACCTCCGGCCACACGCACCGGCACCGCCGCTGGGGCCGCGCCGGGGTCGTCGCCACCCAGGTGGGCTCCACGAAGGACTTCCCGGGCGTCTGGGGCGGCTACGTCGTGCACGAGGGCGGCATCCGCCAGATCGTCCGGCGCACCCAGCACCCCGATGCGATCGGGTGGACGGATCACAGCCGCATCGCCGCCTTCGGCGCGTGGGAGCACGCCGCTCCCGGCCGCCTCGATGCCCGCTGCTTCAACGTGGCGTGGGGCCGTCCGGCCTGACGCCGGTCAGCCGGCGGCGTCCTCCACCTCGAACGCCAGCGTCCCCGCGGCGTCGGTCACCGTGACCGTGACGGTGCGCCGGCTGGTGGCGTCGCGGGCCGCGCAGGTCGACGTCGATCCCGGTTCGCGCACCGCAACCTCGTCGGTGTCGCAGGACACCTGGAAGTTCCGCTCGAACTGGTCCTTCAGCGACGCCTTCAGCTCCGAGGTGATGCGCTCCTGGGTGACCACGGCCGCTTCGGGCTCGACGTCGAGGGCCCCGTCGCCGTCGGCCTGGGTGACCGTCACCGGCAGCTTGCCGGCACCCTGCAGCACGACCACGCACGTGAAGGTGGCGCCCTCCTCGCGCTCGATCTCGTCGGGACAGCTCGTGGAGGTCACCTTGGGGTCGACCTCGGCGGCGACCGCCTTGCCCACCGCCCGCTGCGTGGCCATCGGCTCGAGGGTGCCCGCGTCGTCGCTGCACGCCGCGAGCAGCGCGAGGCCGGCGACGGCGACCAGGGCGGCGAGGCGATGGACCGGCACGCTCACACCAGCCAGGCGACGAGGCCGATCTGGCCCAGGTGGTAGGTGACCATCACCGAGAGCGGACCGAACCGCCGCAGCTCGAGGAACCGGTTCCACGCCAGCGTGGCGTCGGAGGCGTAGAAGAGCGAGGCGCCGACGATGGCCCACAGCCCGGCGGTGCCGAACGCGCTCACGACCATGGCGGAGATCACGACGAGGTACGCCACGACCGGTCCGACCATCGGGCGGTGCTCGCTGGCGGCGACGCCCAGCACGATGCGGCGCCCGATCGTGGCGATGGCGAGGGCCACCACGACCAGGCCCACCAACGTCCAGCCCCAGGAGCGGGGTGCCAGCTGGAGGCCGACGATGTAGGCGACGTGGCCCAGGAGGAACGACGCCAGCCCGGCGACGAACCACTTCTCCTCGAGCATGAGGAAGACGTCGCCGGCGAGCGACAGCACCAGGCCGATCACCATCCAGGTGCGGATGGTGGGATCGAACGGGTCGAGGGTGACGGCCACGCCGATGAGGAACGCGAGGGTTGCCGGCTTGGTGACGAACCGGATGTCCCGGCGGCCGGCCCAGGTGGCCCACCAGTCCGCCACCGCGAACGCGAGGGTGACGGCCAGCAGGGCCCAGGAGGTCGTGGTCACAGCATCATCCCGGCCGTAGGCATCGACGCAGGCTAACCGTGCTCGTGCGGAGGCGGTCCCGTCAGCGCGCCCAGCGCGGACGCCGCCAGCGTCAGCGAGTCCGGGCAGAGCTCGTGGCCGGCGATCCAGCGCTCCACGTCGTCGAGCGGGATCCGGTCGGCCTGGAGCACCTCCCCGTCGGGGAAGGTGAACGGCCCGTCGTGGCGGGCGAGGTACACCCGCCCCACGAGCGAGACCTCGAAGTCGTCGTAGGTCCCGCCGCCGAGGGCCTGGAGGCCGGCCTCGACCCCCGCTTCCTCGCGCAGCTCGCGGAGGGCCGCATCGCCCCAGTCCTCACCGACGCCGACCACGCCCCCGAAGGCGACGTCCCAGCGGCCGGGCCACACGTCCTTCCAGAGCGCCCGCTGGTGGACCACGAGCCGCTCGCTGAGGTCGACGACCACGATGTACGTGCAGCGGTGGCGCAGCCGCTGCGCCCGCATCACCGCCCGGGGCACCACGTCGACCACGGCGCCAGCCTCGTCGACGACCTCGACCAGCTCCTCGGCCGCCGCGCTCGCGGGGTCCGACGGCTCGGTCACGGCGCCTTCGGCGCCGCCGCCTCGGCCGCAGCGGCGAGGGCGTCGTCCCACCCGAGGCCCTCGGCGATCTGGCGGCGGTACCGGATGACCCGAGCCGGCATGTTCATCGTGAGCGCCCCGACGACCCGGCCGTCGCGCCCGTACAGCGCGCAGAACCTGCGCTCGTCGACGGACCCGGCAACGACCTCGATCTGGTCGGTTGGCCGGACCCGGCCGGCCAGCTGGATCTTGCGGTCGTACTGGTCGCTCCAGAAGAACGGCACCGGGGCGAACGGCTCGCCGGGGCCGTCGCCGGCGAGCAGGCGACGGGCCGCGTGCGCACCCATGTCGAGCGCGTGCTCCCAGTGCTCCACCCGCATGACCTCGTCGAACAGGGGGTTGGGCCAACGGGCCACGTCGCCGCACGCCACGACCCCGGGTGCCGCCAGCGTGGTGTCGTCGCAGAGCACGCCGTCCTCGATCATGAGGCCGCAGCCGTGGAGCCAGCCGGTGTTGGGGATGACCCCGATGCCGACGACGACCAGGTCGGCGTCGACGGTGTGCCCGTCGGTGAGCGCCACGTGCAGCGGGTCCCCGCCGGAGGAGCCCTCGGTGATGGCCTCCACGCCGGTCCCGAGCCGGAGATCGACCCCGTGCTCGCAGTGGAGGTCGGCGACGATCTCGCCCATCTCCGGGCCGAGGACGCGAGCGAGCGGAGCCGGCAGCGGCTCGACCATCGTCACCTCGACCCCGCGCTCGCGACACGAGGCGGCGACCTCGGCACCGATGAACCCGGCACCGACGACGACCACGCGGGTGGCGCCGGCGTCGAGCGCGCCGCGGACGGCGAGCGCATCGTCGATGGTGCGCAGCGCGAGCACGCCGGGGAGGTGCTCGGTGCCGGGGATGTGCCGCGGCGCCGCACCGCTGGCGATCACCAGTCCGTCGAAGGGCAGGGCCCGGCCGTCGGCCAACGCCACCGTGCGCCACTCGAGGTCGAGGCCGGTTGCGGCCACGCCGAGCTCCCAGACCAGGTCGAGGGCCTCGTTGCGCCCGGCGGGCAGGACCACGCGCTCGGCGTCCCACTCGCCCCGGAGGACCTGCTTGGACAGCGGGGGACGGTCGTAGGGCGCGTGGGGCTCGTCGCCCACGAGGGTGATGGTGCCGGTGAAGCCCTCCGAGCGGAGCGTCTCAGCGGCACGCAGGCCGGCGAGGGAGGCGCCGACGATGACGATGCGTTCGAGCGGGTGCATGGATCCGATCCAGGTGGCGCGGCGGGAGCGGCGCGGCCCGGTTCGCCGCGAGCGCTCAGCCTTCGATGGTGATGGCCTGCTTGGGGCAG
>DATMGQ010000055.1:0-9348 GCA_035555395.1 Acidimicrobiales bacterium | reverse complement strand
GCTGACCGCGTCGACCACGACGGGAACCCCGTGTGGAGCGCGCCGTACTGGCTGCGGAACCACCGGCTGAACGAGGTCCTCTCGCTCGTGGTGGACGGCGAGCCCTACCCGCCGCTGGAGTCCTGAGGCTCCTGCAGGTACACGACGATGAACGTGCCGCTCCCGCGGCGCAGGTTGGCCGAGTGCTCGACCCCGGCCGGGATCCAGACGGTGGTCGGCGAGGTGGCGGTGATGGTCTCGTCGCCGAGGACGATGTCGTACACGAGCGCGCCCGGCTCGCCGAGCAGCACGTTCAGCTCGGCGAACTCGTGGGCGTGCCCGGAGCAGTAGTCCCGCGTCTCGTCAGCGGCCTCCGCCGCGACCTCGTGCACGATCACGTGGCACGGCGAGCCGGTGGACTCGAGCCGGTGCAGCTCGGGGATGTCCCGGTAGCGGGCGTTCGAGGACAGCGCCCGGGGGACGAGCGCCCACTCCCCCGCTCCGCCCCCGGCCGTCACGACGCCGTGTAGACGAGGCCCTTGCTGCCGTTCTCGATCGTGAGCGTGGCGCCCTCGACCGTGTAGTCGACCTCGCCGTCGAGGACGGCGACGACCTGGTTCTCGAGGAAGGTCTGGTCGGTCTCGCACGCCATGCGGGTGAGGGCGATGGGCGAGAACGTCAGCGTGGTGTCGGTGATCTCGACGGTGCCCGAACCCGAGTTGCAGCCGGCGAACACGCCGACCGTGCCCTCCTCGTCGATGGTGAGCGTGGGCGGATCGGCGCCGGCCGGCAGCGACGACGCCGCGTCGCCGGCGATCGTGCTCTCGAGCATCCACGCCGTGCCCGTGAGGGGCGACGCGGCCACGGCGGCGAACGTGATGCTCACGTCGCCAGAGGTCAGCACGAGGTCGGCCCCGCCGTCGGTGCCCTCGGCGTCCATGCCCTCCGTGAGCAGGTCGGTGATCCACCGGTCCTGGGCCTCGAGGGCGTCGTCGCAGGCCATCATCGTGGCGGCCGGGGTGCCGGTCCACTTGAGGACGCTCGCCTCGAGGGCGTACGTCGAGCTCATCGTGTTGCACCCGGCGTTGACCGACAGCGTGTCGCCGTCGAACGTGAGCGTGATCTCGGAGTCGGGGGCCAGGTCGTAGCCGCTGACCTCCGAGGAGACGAACGCGCCGTCGAGCTGGTCGACGTTGCCCGCTGCGGTGGTGGTCGTGACCTCCGGGTCGGTGGTGGTCGCCTCGTCCGTGGTGGTCGTCCCCGCCGGGGCCTTCGTCGTGGTGGTGTCGTCGCCCTTGGCGTCGCTGCTGCCGCAGGCCGCGAGGAGCAGCGCAGCCGCGACGGCCACCGCCCCCACCGCGCCGCCGCGCACTCGTCGAACCGCCCCTGCCCGTCCCGCGCTCTGCCTCATCCGGGTGACCCTACGCCGTCAGGCGGTAGACATCGGGCGTGCACGAGCCCCTGCCCTTCGACGAGTCGCAGACCCCGATCTCCACCGGCGAGCTGCCCAGCCTGCTCGAGGTCGAGCAGTACCTCCACGAGGCCTACGGCCACTACCGGTACGACGACGACGGTGCGGTCGCGGACTACATCCCCGCCCTCGCCAACGTCGACCCCGACCTGTTCGGTGCGTGCATCACGGGCGTCGGCGGCAACCTCGCCGAGGTGGGCGACGCCCTGCACCCGTTCTCCATCCAGAGCGTGTCGAAGGCGTTCGTGTTCGCGCTGGTGTGCGATGCCGTCGGCCACACCGAGGTCCTCGGCAAGATCGGCGTCAACGGGACCGGGCTCCCGTTCAACTCGGTGATGGCCATCGAGCTCAACGACGACCGCACCATGAACCCGATGGTCAACGCCGGCGCCATGGCCACCACCAGCCTCGTCCCCGGCGACACGCCCGAGGCCAAGTGGGAGTTCATCCGCGCCGGACTGTCGCGCTTCGCCGGGCGCCCGCTCGAGATCGACGACGAGGTCTACCGGTCCGAGACAGCCACGAACCTGCGAAACCAGGGCATCGCCCACCTGCTCGACGGGTACGGCCGCATGTACTTCGACCCCGACGCCGCCACCGACGTCTACACCCGCCAGTGCTCGCTGCTGGTCTCCGCCCACGACCTGGCGGTGATGGGCGCGACCCTGGCCGACGGCGGCATCAACCCGCTCACCGGCGAACGGGCCGTCGAGGCCGCCACCTGCAAGCGGGTGCTCGCGGTCCTCGCCACCGCCGGGCTCTACGAGCGCTCCGGCGACTGGCTCTACGAGATCGGCATCCCCGGCAAGAGCGGGGTGAGCGGCGGCATCGTCGCCATCGCCCCTGGCAAGGGCGCCATCGGCGTGTTCTCCCCCAAGCTCGACGCCGCCGGCAACAGCGTGCGCGGCCAGCGGCTGGTCAAGAACCTCTCGCAGCGGCTCGGGCTCAACCTGTTCGCCTCGGCACCGGTCGGGTGGACCGGCACGCTGCGTGCCCACACGGCCGACGCCTTCAGCGCGCCGACGGATCGCGACTGATGCACGCGCCGCGGGCCGGCGGCCGGTGGGGCCCGTCGTCCGCGGGGCGCGCCCGGGTGGGCCAGACTCACCCCCGGCGGTGACGAGCGAAGGCGAGCGATGACCGAGACCCTGGTCCACCCGGAGAAGGCGCACGCCGACGAGAAGGTCACGCTGCCCACGCTGACCGCCATGGTCGTGGGCTCCATGGTCGGCGCCGGCGTGTTCTCGCTCCCGGCCCGGTTCGGCCTCGCCACCGGCGTGTACGGCGCGGTGGCCGCCTGGGTCATCGCCGGGCTGGGCATGTTGATGCTCTGCTACGTCTTCCAGAACCTGGCGCTGCGCAAGCCCGACCTCGATGCCGGCGTCTTCGCCTACGCCAAGGCCGGCTTCGGCGACTACGTGGGCTTCAACTCGGCGTTCGGCTACTGGGCCAGCGCGTGCGTCGGCAACTGCTTCTACTGGGTCTTCATCATGACCACGCTCGGCACGTGGTTCCCGAGCCTGGGCAAGGGCGACACCCTCCTCGCGGTGGCGCTCGGCTCGGCCGGCGTGTGGACCTTCCACCTGCTGATCGCCCGAGGGGTCAAGGACGCCGCGATCATCAACCGCATCGTGACGGTGGCGAAGATCATCCCGATCCTCGTCTTCATCGTCATCGTGGCCGTGGCGTTCGACTCGTCGGTGTTCCGGGAGAACCTCTGGGGCGGGCAGGAGGCCGGGTTCTCGACGCTGATCGACCAGGTCAAGGCCACGATGATCATCACGACGTTCGTGTTCCTCGGCATCGAGGGCGCCACCGTCTACTCCCGCTACGCCAAGCGGCGCGAGGACGTGGGCCGGGCCACGCTCGCCGGCTTCCTCGGCGTCCTCAGCATCTTCTCGCTCGTCACCATGGTGTCCTACGGGGTCCTGCCCCGGGCCGAGCTGGCCGGCGCCCGGCAGCCGTCCATGGGGAGCGTGCTCGAATCGGTGGTGGGGCACTGGGGCGCCACGTTCATCAACGTCGGCGTGATCGTCTCGGTGCTCGGCGCCTACCTGGCGTGGACGCTGATGTCCGCCGAGGTGCTGTTCATCCCGGCCAAGCACGACGACATGCCCCAGTTCCTGCGGCGCGAGAACAAGGCGGGGACGCCCATCGCGGCGCTGATCATGACCTCGCTGTTCATCCAGCTCTTCCTCGTGATCACGCTCACGTCCGACGACGCCCTGAACTTCATGCTCGACCTGTGCACGAGCCTGTCGCTGATCCCGTACCTGCTCGCCGCCGCCTACGCCCTGAAGCTCACCCGCAGCGGCGAGGCCTACGACGTCGCCACCGAGGGGTCACTGCGCCGCCGCCAGTTCCTCGTCTCCGCGCTGGCGACCTTCTACACGCTGTTCCTCGTCTACACGGCCGGCGGGAAGTTCCTGCTCGTGTCGTGCATCGTCTACGCGCCCGGCACCGTGCTCTACGTGATGGCCCGGCGCGAGAACGGCAAGCTCGTGTTCAAGCCCCTCGAGCTCGCCCTCTGCGTCCTCCTCGCCGCCGGTGCCATCGCCGGCGTCGTCGGCCTCGCCACGGGCGCGATGACCATCTGACCGTCCCCTTCCCAAGGAGCTCCGCCATGACCGCCACCGATGCCCCGTCCGCCTCCTACGGCGTGCACTCCGAGGTCGGCCAGCTCCGCAAGGTGCTGGTGTGCCAGCCCGGTCTCGGGCACGAGCGCCTCACCCCCACGAACTGCGACGACCTGCTGTTCGACGACGTGATGTGGGTGCAGAACGCCCGTCGGGACCACTTCGACTTCTGCGACAAGATGCGCGAGCGCGGCGCCGAGGTCGTCGAGCTGCACGACCTGCTGGCCGAGACGATGGACCTGCCCGCGGCCCGGTCGTGGCTGCTCGACCGCAAGATCGTCCCGAACGAGGTCGGGCTCGGGCTGGTCACCGAGACGCGGGCGTTCCTCGACGAGCTGTCGAGCGCGGACCTGGCCCGCTACCTGATCGGCGGGCTCTCGACGCACGACCTGCCCGACGACCTCCGCCCCGGCTACCTCGCCCTCGCCCGCGAGACGCTGGGCGTGCGCGAGTACCTGATGCCGCCGCTGCCGAACATGCTCTACACCCGCGACACCACGTCGTGGATCTACGGCGGCGTCACCCTCAACCCGCTGTTCTGGCCGGCCCGCCAGGACGAGACGCTCCTCATGAAGGCGATCTACGAGTTCCACCCGGACTTCCTCGGGTCGAAGGTCTGGTGGGGCGACCCCGAGGACACGTGGGCGCTCGCCTCGATCGAGGGCGGCGACGTGCTCGTGCCCGGCAACGGCGTGGTCATCATCGGCATGAGCGAGCGCACCTCGCGCCAGGGCATCACCCAGCTGGCCGGCGCCCTCTTCGAGCAGGGGGCGGCCGAGCGGGTCATCGTCGCCGGCATGCCCAAGCTGCGGTCGGCCATGCACCTCGACACGGTGTTCACGTTCGCCGACCGCGACGTCGCCACCGCCTACGCCGAGATCGTCGACGGCATCCACGCCTTCACCCTCCTCCCCGACGACAGCGACTCCGGCATCGAGGTCATCGACGAGTCCCGGTCGTTCCTCGACGTCACCGCCGACGCCCTCGGCATCGACGAGCTCCGCATCGTCAACAACGGCGGGTCGATCTACGACAGCGAGCGCCAGCAGTGGGACAGCGGCAACAACCTCGTGGCCGTCGCGCCCGGCGTGGTGTTCGCCTACGACCGCAACACCCACACCAACGCGCTGCTCCGCAAGGCCGGCGTCGAGGTCATCACGATCGTGGGCGCCGAGCTCGGCCGCGGCCGCGGCGGCGGCCACTGCATGACCGGTCCGATCTGGCGGGACCCGCTTCCCAGCTAGCGCGCGCAGGGGGTCCGGGCACCTGACCGACCCCTTGACAATTTTTCTTGTCCAGGGGTACCGTGCTCGCCATGGACCAACTCCGAGTGCTCGCCGACGCCGCCGCGGTCGAGGTCGGCCTGGACCCGATCCGCGCCTCGATCCTCGAGGCGCTGTCGGAGCCCGCGTCGGCCGCCACCATCGCCACGGCCGTCGGCCTCACCCGCCAGAAGGTCAACTACCACCTCAAGGCGCTCGAGGCGCACGGGCTCGTCGAGCTCGCCGAGGAGCGCCGGTGGGGCGGCATCACCGAGCGCCTCGTGCGGCGCAGCGCCCGCCACCTCGTCGTCGCCCCCGACGTCCTGCAGGGCGCCGCCATCGAGCCCGAGGAGGTCGCCGACCAGCTGTCGGCGGCGTACCTCATCGCGGTGAACGCCCGGACCGTCTCCGAGGTCGGGGCCATCGCCCGCAGCGCCACCGACGGGACGCGGCTGCCCACGCTCACCGTCGACACGGTGATCGGCTTCGCCACGCCCGAGGACCGGGCCGCGTTCGCCGCCGACCTCCAGGCCGCGGTCGCCGCGCTGGCGGCCCGCTACCACCACGACGACGGCCGGCCGCACCGCCTGACCATCTCCTCCTACCCCCGACCCAAGGAGCCGTCATGACCACCCCCGAACAGCCCGAGCGCGCCGAGCACCGCATGGAGCGCACCTACGAGGTCGCCGCCTCCCCCGACGAGGTCTGGGACGCCATCGCCACCGCGGAGGGCATCGCCGCCTGGATGGTGCCCACCCGCCTGGACCCGAGGGTCGGCGGCGAGGTGGTGTTCGACCACGGCGGCTTCCAGTCGATCGGGACCGTCACCGGCTACGAGCCCAACGAGCGGTTCGCCTACGAGGAGCCCTGGCCCGTCGAGGCCGGCAAGCCCATCCCCGAGGGGATGCTCCCGTGGTTCGAATCGATCGGCGTCCCGATGACCGAGGTCGAGCGCGACCTGCCGGCGATCACGCCCCTCGCCACGGAGTTCCTCGTGGAGGCCGCATCCGGCGGCAGCTGCGTCATCCGCGTCGTGTCGAGCTCCTACGGGACCGGCTCGGACTGGGAGCGCGAGTTCTTCGCCGAGATGGCCGCCGGCTGGATCGAGATCCTCGACCGCCTGCCGGAGCACCTCGGCCGGGTGGCGGCGTGATGGGCGCGCTCACCACCTCCGCCCCTGCCGCACCGGAGGAGGCCCCCTCGCCGGAGCAGCCGGGCTCGGCGTCTGACCGGCCGGCCACCGGCCGCCTCGTCCGGTGCGGCGCCACCGCCGGCCTGGCCGCCGCCACCGCCGCCACCGCCGTGGCGGCCGCCTCGTCCGCGGCGGACGTGCCCCTCACCGTCGACGGCACCGCCATCCCGCCCGGCGCGTTCGCCTGGTGGACCGTCATCGCCGCGGTGCTCGGCACCGTGCTGGCCCGGGTGGTGCGCGCCCGCCGCCGGTTCGTCCTCGTGGCCTCGGTGCTGACGGCGCTCTCGCTCGTCCCGGCCCTCGCCGCGCCGGACGACCTCGCCACCCGCGTGGTGCTCGTCGGGTGCCACCTACTGGCGGCGGCCATCCTCATCCCGGCGCTCGCCCGCCCGCTCCCCGCCCGCGCCGCGGGATCCTGAGCGGCCCGACGGCCGCACCTCAGGAGGCGGGCGGGCCCGGTTCGACGGCCAGGCCCTCGACCACCTCGGCGCCGTCGAGCGCCAACAGCAGCGCCGGGGGTCCCACCACCTTGGCCGCCCGGCTGCCGCCGCCCACCACGATCCGCTCGCGCGCCACCACCCGGGCATCGATCCAGATGGGCAGGCCCGGCGGCAGGCCGATCGGGGTGACGCCGCCGATGGCCATGCCGGTGATCGCCGTGGTGTCCGCGGCCGGGGCGAACGACGCCTTGCGCGTGCCCAACCGGTGGCGCACCGCCTTGTTCACGTCGAGCTTGGTGGTGGCGAGCACCACGCACACCGCGTGCACCGGCGGGTCGGCCTTGCCGGCCACGAGGATGGCGTTGGCCGAGTCCTCCAGGGCGTAGCCGTAGGCCTCGCAGAAGGCGGCGGTGTCGGCGAGGGCGGGGTCGCAGTCCACGACCTCCACCCCGTCGACGGCCGACGCCGCCACCCACGCCCGGACCGCCGCCTCGGTGCGAGCCGCGGGATCGTCGTCGATCGGAGCCTCGTGCGCAGCCATGGCCGGGGACGCTACCGATCTCCGGTCGGGGCAGCTGCGCCGCCTCGGCCGGCCGCGGGTGCCGAGGGCGGGTCAGCCCGCCACGTCGTGTCCCGCCTCGACGAGGCACGACACGAGGAAGCCGCTGAACCGGTCGGCGACCGGGTCGAGCGCATCGGCGCCCTCGAGGTAGTGGAAGACGGGCGGGTCGTCCTCGCGACCCCGCAGGCACAGGAGCTCGTAGCCCTGGTGGAGGCCGATCACGACGTCGTCCGGGCCGAGGAGGTCGACGGCACCGCACTCGGCGAGGAGGGCGAGCGCGCCGTCTCGCACGTCGAGGAGCTCCGGGAAGTAGGCGTCCGTGCCCACCCAGACCGACCCGCAGCGGCGCCCGGCCACCGACAGGAACGCCCGGTAGGCAGCCGGCAGCGGGAGACCGTGGGCCGCCTCGACCCGGTCGACCTCGTCGGGCGCGAGCCCCACGCACGGCACCGGCGCGAGGAGCGACCGCCACCAGTCGACCTCAGAACGCTCAGCCATGCTCGACCCTCACTCGCTCGTGGGGCCCTCGAACAGGGGGTCCCGCTTCTCGGTGTGGCTGGCGAGGCCCTCGCGGGCGTCGGGTCCGCTGAAGCCGAGGAACTCGTAGGCGAGGGACGCGTCGAGGATGGCGGCCTGCTCGCGGTACCAGTGGTTCAGGGTCTGCTTCGTCCAGCGGATCGCCGATTGCGCGCCGGCCGCGAGCTGCGTGGCCACGCCGAGCGCCCGGTCCTGCACCGCATCGTCGTCGACGCAGATCGACACCAGGCCGATGCGCTCGGCCTCCTCCCCCGAGAGCGGATCGCAGGTCAGCAGGTAGTACTTGGCCTTGGCCATGCCGCACAGGAGCGGCCAGCAGATGGCGGCGTGGTCGCCCGCCGTCACACCGAGGCGGGTGTGGCCGTCGATGATCTTGGCGTTGCGGCCGACCACCGAGACATCGGCCAGGATCGCCGCCACCAGACCGGCACCGACCGCTGGGCCGTGCACCGCGGAGACGATCGGCTTCGAGCAGTTGATGACGTTGAACACCAGGTCCCGCGCCTCGCGCATGATGCGGAGGCGGACCGCCGGGTCGGTCATCAGGTCGTCGAGCATCTCGAAGCTGCCGCCCACCGAGAACCCCTTGCCGGCGCCGCGGATGAGGGCAGCGTTCGTGTCCGGATCGCGGTCGACCGCCAGCCAGACGTCGGCCAGCTGCCGGTGCGCCTCGTGCCCCACCGAGTTCAACCCCGGACCGTCGAGGGTGATCCGCAGGACCTTCGGGGCGGGGCGGTCGAACGTCAGGGCATCGAACTCGGCGTAGCGGTCGTCCATGGTTCTGCATGCTGCCAGCTGTGGGCAGAATGCTCAGCCGTGGGAGGGACCGAGCGCAGCAGGGAGCGGGCCGTCGAGGTGCGTCGAGCGCGGGGCCGCGACTGGCCCTGGCTGACCCGCGCCGGGCTGTCGCCGCGGATGGCCGGCGTGCAGTACCACTGGATCGAGCTGCCGCTGCAGCTCGTGATCGCCCCCACCCGCGGCACCGGGGTCCGCCGCGGCCCGCGCTGCATCATCGAGGTCGACGGCCGCCGCGCCGGCTACATCGGACGGAACCCGCTGTCGGGGAACCTCGAGTACTTCCTGAAGCCGTGGGCCCGCGGCGGGGTGGGCAGCCGGGCCATCGCGGCCTTCCTCCGGGACCACCGCGCCGGCGACCGGAGCCGTGCGTTCTTCATCTCGTGGAGCAACCCCCGGTCCCGTCGGGCACTCGACCTCGCGTTCGACGAGCTGGGGTGGCGCGAAGGTGAGGACCTCATCACCCGCAACGCC
>DATMGQ010000054.1:0-2405 GCA_035555395.1 Acidimicrobiales bacterium | reverse complement strand
GATGCGGCAGCCGCCGGCGGCCTCGGTGCAGCGCACCTCGCCCTCGCGGAGGCGGGCGGAGGTCGTGGTGGTCGCTCCGGGGCCCGCGGTGGTGGTGGCGAGGTCGGCGCCGCTGAGGTCGCTCCCGTAGGGGAGGACGGTCGCCTGTGCCGGGAGCGTGGTCGTGAACCCGCCGCTGGCGTCGGCCCGGGGCAGGTCGGCGTCGATCGTCCGGAACGCCACGGCCGCGACCGCCGCGCTGCCGTCGGTCGGTTCGCACGTCTCGACGACCCCGTCCTCGTCGAGCGCGGCCGTGCAGTAGGCGATGAGCAGCGGCTCGCCGGGCTGGAACCCGGAGGCGAGGACGCGTAGCTCGGTGCCCGGTGCGACCGCCGTGCCCTCCACGCTCGGGTCGGCGCCGATGGGGAGGTGGTCCGACACGGCTCGTCCCGCCACCGGCACCAGATCGGCGGCCGGCAGCCCGGCCCGGAACGAGATCGTCTGGCCGCCCGAGCGGTCGTAGTCGTTGGCATCGGCGGCCACGACCAGGCACCGCTCGGCCGACGCGGCGCAGTCGTACGCCCGCCCGCCGACCGTGATGACCCGCGGGACGGCGAAGGTGGCATCGAGGCGGCCCTCCGGGTCGGTGGCGAACCGGGCGCCCTGGTCCTCGTCGCAGGCCTCCACGCCCCGGCGCTCGGTGTCGGCGGATCGGAGGCACACGGCGACGCCGACGATGTGATCGGGCTCGAAGGCGTCGCTGGTCACCCGGACGGTCGGCTCGGCGGCGAGCTCGGTGCGCGGGGTCACCGCCACCGCCAACCGCGCCGAGCTCGTGCCCTTGCCGGGAGAGCCGATCTCGAGGTCGCAGCCCGACGCGAGCGAGCCCAGGGCCCCGATCAGCACCATGGCGGCGACGATCGCCGCGCCGATGCCGAGCCCGCCGAGGCCGAAGCAGCCGAGGACCTTCTTGGTCAGGTCCCGATCGGTCTGGATCTCGCCGGATCCGGTGGGGAAGGGCTCGTACTCCGCCATGGGTCACCTCGTCTGATCGAGGTGGCGCCGCCCTGCTGCGCCACCGACGGTCCCGCGTGTCGACGCCGACGTTACGGCGGCCGGTCCCTCGGAGTCCGCGCGCGGCGGCCTCCTCCTGACGGTCCGTCAGATACGCTCGCCGGCCGTGCCTGCACCGTCGCTCGCGTCGCTCGTCGCTCCCGGCTCCACCGCCATCGTCACCTCCGAGGTGCAGAACGGCGTCGTGGGCGCGCAGTCGGCGCTGCCGGCGCTCGCCGAGGCTGCGGCGCCCGTGGTCGAGCGGCTCGGCGTGCTGCTGCCCGCCGCCCGCGCTGCCGGAGTCCGCGTCGTCCACGCCACGGCCTCCCGGCGGGCCGACGCCGCCGGCTCGAACGAGAACGCCCGGCTGTTCCTCGCCGTGCGGAAGTCGCCGGTGGCCCTGTTGCCGGGGTCGGCCGCATCCGAGGTGGTGCCCGAGCTCGGACCGGAGCCCGAGGACCTGGTCCTCAACCGGCTCCACGGGCTGAACCCGATGGCCGGCACGGACCTCGACCCGATCCTGCGCAACCTCGGCGTCTCGACGCTGGTCGTCACGGGCGTGTCGGTCAACGTCGCCGTCACCAACCTGGTGATGGACGCGGTGAACAAGGGGTACCAGGTGGTCCTGCCGCGCGACGGCGTCTGCGGCCTGCCTGCCTCCTACGCCGACGCCGTCATCGACAACACGCTCTCGCTCCTCGCCACGGTCACCACGGTCGACGACCTGGTGGCGGCGTGGACGCCCGGCTCGGAGGACCCCTCGTGACCGACCACCCCGCCCCTGCTGACATCGACCCGGACGGCGACGACCCGCGCGCCGACCTGCGCTGGGGCACCATCCCGGCTGCACTCGAGGACGTGGTCGCCCGGGGCGGCGACCGCGAGGCGCTCGTCGACGGCGGCACGTCGTGGAGCTGGGAGCGCGTCGGCCGCGAGGTCGATGCCGCCGCCAAGGCCTTCATCGCCTCGGGCATCGAGATCGGCGACCGGGTCGCCATCTGGGCGCCCAACTGCGCCGAGTGGGTCGTCGCCCTCCTCGGCCTCCAGTCCGCCGGCGCGGTGCTCGTCCCGCTGAACACCCGCTTCAAGGGGGCCGAGGCCGCCGACATCATCGGCCGCAGCCGGGCCCGGATCCTCGTGACCGTCGACGGGTTCCTCGACAACCGCTACGTCGCCATGCTCGACGGGCACGACCTGCCCCACCTCGAGCGGATCGTCGTGCTGCGGACCGAGCCCGGCCAGGAGCTGCCGTCCGGGGCCGAGCGCTGGGAGGACTTCGTGGGCTCGGGCGAGGCCGACGCGGTGACCGACCTGTCCGTGGCCGCTCGCCGGGCGCAGCT
Source organism: Acidimicrobiales bacterium (assembly GCA_035555395.1). Taxonomy (GTDB): domain Bacteria; phylum Actinomycetota; class Acidimicrobiia; order Acidimicrobiales; family Iamiaceae; genus Aquihabitans. The sequence goes on along the minus strand of DATMGQ010000054.1, from coordinate 33 downwards.
CACGCCGGACTCCGTCGCCGACCTGCTCTTCAC
>DATMGQ010000053.1:0-18928 GCA_035555395.1 Acidimicrobiales bacterium | reverse complement strand
TGGGAGCAGTGTCACCCTCCGGCGTGGGACCGTCGGCTCAGTTGCGGCCACCCTTGCGCCACAATGGGCCATGCCTGCGAAGCACGTGGTCGCCGTGGTCCTGGTCGAAGGGTCGCTCCTGCTGGACACCGCCGTGGCGCTCCAGGCGTTCGGCCGGCGGCCCACCGTGTTCGCCAACATCCGCGACGAGGACGAGTCGCCCTACGACGTCATCCTGTGCGGCCCGCCCGAGTCGAGCGACCGCGTCGCCGGGCTGCTCGCCGACGGCCTCGAGCCGTGGAGCCGCATCGCCACCGCCGACACGGTCGTCGCGCCCGGCTTCGACATCCCCGGCACCGGCGAGGAGCCCGAGGTGCTCGACGCCATCCGGGCCGCGGCGGCCAACGGCGCCCGGCTCGTGGCGCTCTGCAAGGGGGCGTTCCTGTTCGGCAACGCCGGCGTGCTCGACGGGCACCGGGTCACCACGCACTGGGCCCTCGCCGACGACTTCCGCAGCCGCTGCCCCCAGGTCGACCTGCACGACGAGGAGCTCTACATCGACGACGGCCAGGTCCTCAGCTCCGGCGGGATGCTGGCCGCCACCGACCTGTGCCTCCACATCCTGCGCCTCGACCACGGCCAGGCCTACGCCAACGACGTGGCCCGCATGCTGGTCAGCCCACCGCACCGGACCGGCGGACAGGCGCAGTACCGCACCAACCCGGCCGCTGGCCTGGGCGGTTCGCTCACGCCGCTGCTCGCGTGGGCGCTCGAACACCTCGACGAGGACCTGTCGCTGCCGATCCTGGCGGCGAAGGCCCACCTGAGCACTCGCACGCTGTCGCGCCGGTTCGAGGCAGAGACCGGCCGCAGCGCCGCGCAGTGGGTGGCCGAACGCCGTGTCGAGCGGGCCCGCCACCTCCTCGAGGACACCTCGCTGAGCGTCACCGAGGTCGCCTTCGCCACCGGGTTCGGATCGCTCGCCTCCTTCCGCCGCCAGTTCACCCGGCTCAGCGGCGCCACACCCCGGGCGTACCGCGAGACCTTCCGGAGCGGAGCGCAGCCGGCCACCGCCGTCGGCATCTAGGTTCCGAGGACCGCAGCGACCTTCGGAGGCACCTCCATGCCGAACTACGGCGACTGGCAGTTCTCGATCTACCTCAACGGCCTGACCGGGGTCCGACCCGAGCTCCCGATGGCCTACGCCGACCTGGAGCGCAAGGCCGAGGAGGTGATGACCGAGCAGCTCTGGTCGTACGTGGCCGGCGGTGCCGGCGACGAGCGGACGCAGCGAGCCAACATCAGCGCGTTCGACCGGTGGGGCCTGGTGCCGCGCATGCTGGCCGGCGCCGCGCAGCGCGACCTGGGCATCGAGCTGTTCGGGCAGACCCTGCCGACGCCGCTGCTCTTGGCGCCCGTCGGCGTGATCGGGATCGTCGACCCCGACGGCCACGGCGACCTGCTCACCGCGCAGGCCGCGGCGTCGAGCGGCGTCCCGATGGTGGCGTCGACGCTGATGATGGACCCGATGGAGGACGTGGCCGCCGCCCTCGGCGACACGCCCGGCTGGTTCCAGCTGTACCCGCCGAACGACCGTGAGCTGCTCGAGAGCTTCGTGCACCGGGCCGAGGCCTCCGGCTGGTCCGCGATCGTCGTCACGCTCGACACCCTCACGCTCGGCTGGCGCCCCCGGGACCTCACCATCGCCAGCTTCCCGCAGCTCCAGGGCCTCTGCCTCGCCAACTACTTCTCCGACCCGGTGTTCCGGTCGCGCCTCGCCGTGCCGCCCGAGGAGGACATCCAGGCCGCCACCGGGCACTGGGCGATGACGTTCGGCAACCAGTCGCTCAACTGGGACGACCTGGCCTGGATCCGCTCGCTCACCGACCTGCCGCTGCTCCTCAAGGGCATCTGCCACCCCGACGACGCCCGCCAGGCGATCGACCTCGGCGTCGACGGCATCTACTGCTCCACGCACGGCGGCCGGCAGGCGAACGGCGGCTTGCCCGCGCTCGACTGCCTGCCCGGCATCGTCGAGGCCGCGGGCGACAAGCCGGTGGTCTTCGACTCGGGCATCCGGTCGGGCCCCGACGCCGTGAAGGCGCTGGCGATGGGCGCGACCGCCGTCGGCATCGGCCGGCCGTACACCTACGGCCTGGCGGTCGGCGGCCAAGCCGGCATCGAGCACGTGCTCAGCTGCCTGCTCGCCGAGATCGACATCACCCTCGCCATCGACGGCTACCCGAACGTGTCGGACCTCACGCCGGACGCCCTGCGCCGCGTCGGCGGCGACCGGTGATCCGCAGCTAGGCGCTCCGGCGCTCCGCCTTCACCGCGTACATGGCGCGGTCCGCCCGCAGGATGAGCGAGTCCGGTGCATCGGCGTCGCCGGGTTCGGCGAGCGCACCGCCGACGCTGATCCCGAGTTGGAACGCGTGCCCGTCCGCCTGGATCGGCTCGTCGAACCGCTCGACCAGCCGGGCCGCCACGCCGTCGAGCTCGGCCTCGTCGGCGACCCGCTCGCACAGCACCACGAACTCGTCGCCGCCGAAGCGGCAGACCAGGTCGCCGGGACGGACGGCCGCGGCGATCCGGCGGGCGGCCTCGGCCAGGACGGCGTCGCCGATGCGGTGCCCGTGCTGGTCGTTGACGACCTTGAACCGGTCGAGGTCGGCGACGATCACGCCCGGCCGCGTGGGCGCCGAGCCGTCGAGCCCGGCGACGCCCCGGAGCGCCGTGGCCAGCCGGTCGGCCAGCTGGTAGCGGTTCGCCAGCCCGGTGAGCGCGTCGTGGTTGGCGAGGTGCCACAGCTCCTCGCGGGCGGCGGCCAGCTCGTCGCGCGCCTCGCGCTCGGCCGACAGGTCGAGGACGTTCACGAACATGCCGGCCACGTGACCCTGGACGTCTCGGTAGGGCAGGACGTCGAGGCGGGCGAGCACCTCGGTGCCGTTGCCCTGGAACGCCACCTCCACCGCGGGCAGCGGCGTGTTGGCCCGAGCCGCCTGCAGCCGCTCGGTCACCGCATCGAGATCCGTCGGCCGGAGCAGGTCCAGCCAGCGCAGGTCGCCGTCCTCCCCGACCGGCCGCAGGATCTCCCGCACCCGCGTCGAGCGCTGGAGCAGCGCGCCCGACTTGGCCAGGTGCAGCGCGCCGGTGGTCGACGACGACCCCATCGTGACGAGCGCCTGGGCCGTGGCGTCGCTCCCCTGGAGGTGCACGCCGGCCGTGAGGTCCATGTCGAAGCGCACGAGCAGGCCGCCGATCGCCGGGTCGTCGCCCCGCCAGATCACGTGCACGATGATCGGCCACCACACGTCGGGCTGGCCGATCTGGTGCACCCGGAGCGGGCGCGAGCAGCGGACGCCCGGTGTCTCGCGCGCCCGGGCCACGAGCGCCCGGGTCGGGGCCACGTCGTCGGGGTGGAGCATCGAGTAGACGTCGCTGCCCACGAACTGGTCCCGGGGCAGGCCGACCGACTCGCTGACCCGACGGGGGATCCACGTCGCCTCGAGCTCGGCGTCGGTGATGTAGACGCCGGTGGCGAACTCGGCGATGACGGCATCGAGCCGCTCCCGCTCCGTGACGTCGTGGACCACCGCGATGGCGCCACCGGCCGGGTGCGGACCGATCGCCAGCTCGACGTACCGGTACGGCGGCTCGGTCCCGAGGCGGACCATGACGGTCGTGCCGGGGCCGGCACCGGGGCGATCTGCGGCATCGGCCCGGGCCCGGAGGAGGGTCCGGTCGGCGGGGGCCAAGGTGCCGAGGATCTGCTCGGGTGGCCCGAGGAGGTCCCGTGCGGCCTGGTTGGCACCGACCACGACGCCCCGCTGGAGGTGCAGTGCCGGCGCGGGGATCGCGCCGATCAACTCGTCCCTGCCCGCCGCATGATCCACGGGTACGCACCGTACTCGCCGGCTCCCGCAGGGTGAATGGGCCACCCTGCCCAGATCGGGTGCCCCGGTGACCGCCTCGCAGGTGAGGGGCCGGCCACCCCCGGGTCCGATCGGCCCGGTCCGTCCCTAGCCTGGACCGCCCGCGACACCCAGGAGCCCCCCATGCCCGACGCCCCCACCCCCACGTTCACCATCGGCGGCGACCTCACCGTCAACCGCCTGGGCTACGGCGCCATGCAGCTGCCCGGGCCCGGGGTCTGGGGTCCGAGCGCCGACCACGCCGGCGCCCTCGCCGTGCTGCGCCGGGCCGTGGAGCTGGACGTCGACTTCATCGACACCGCCAACTCGTACGGGCCCTACATCGCAGACCAGCTGATCGCCGAGGCCCTGGCGCCCTACGACGGCATCACCATCGCCACCAAGGCCGGCCTGCTGCGCACCGGCCCCGGCCAGTGGCACCCGCTCGGCCGGCCCGAGTACCTCCGCCAGGAGGCCGAGCTCACCCGCTGGCGCCTCGGCGTCGACCGCCTCGACCTGTTCCAGCTCCACCGGATCGACCCGTCCGTGCCCCGCGAGGAGCAGTTCGGCGTCCTCAAGGAGCTCCAGGACGAGGGCGTGATCCGCCACATCGGCCTCTCCGAGGTGTCGGTCGAGGAGCTCGACGCCGCCCGCGAGCAGATCGAGGTGGCCACGGTCCAGAACCGCTACAACCTCATCGACCGGGCGTCCGAGGACGTCCTCGACCGGTGCGACGAGCTGGGGATCGGCTTCATCCCGTGGTTCCCGATCGCCACCGGCGAGCTGACCAAGCCCGGCGGTCCTGTCGCCGCCATCGAGGAGGCGACCGGCGCGACCCCGAGCCAGATCGCCCTCGCCTGGCTGCTCCACCGCAGCCCGGTGATCCTCCCCATCCCGGGCACGAAGTCCGTCGACCACCTCGAGGACAACCTCGGCGCCCGCGACCTGGCCCTCACGGCAGACCAGCTCGCCACCCTCGACGCCGTCGCCTGACCCCGGGCCGCTCCGGTTGGTTCGCCTCCGGTCCCGAGGCCGCATGGCGCGGGCGACGACCGTCGGTAGCCTCCGCCCATGACGCTGCGGATGGACAACGTCGGGATCGTCGTCGAGGACCTCGACGGCGCGGTCCGGTTCTTCCAGGAGCTCGGGTTGGAGCTCGAGGGCACGGGCGCCGTCGAGGGCGAGTGGGCCGGACGGGTCACTGGGCTGGGCGGCCAGCGCGTCGAGATCGCGATGATGCGCACGCCCGACGGCCACGGCCGCCTCGAGCTCTCGCGCTTCCTCGAACCGCCGGTCGTCGCCGATCACCGAACCGCGCCGGTGAACGCCCTCGGCTACCTCCGGGTGATGTTCGAGGTGGACGACCTGGACGACACGCTTGAGCGCCTCGCTCCGCACGGCGCCCAGCTCGTCAGCGACGAGGTGGTCCCGTTCGAGGATGCCTACCGCCTCTGCTACGTCCGCGGTCCCGAAGGCATCCTCCTCGGCCTCGCCGAAGCCCTCGCCCCGACCTGATCCGCGTCTCCATCCCGGCGACAGGTGACGCTCCAGCTCGCCCCTGGCAGCGCTGCCCTGACGCTGAGAGGATGCGGCGATGGACAACGACCTCCTTCGCTCAGCGTGGCGCCAAGACGAGGCATTGCTTGCGCAGATCGGTGGCGTTCTGGCGCCCCAAGAAACCGAGGTCGAGGTTCGTCTGCCCCGTGATCTTGCAGATGCTGCAGTTCGCGCGTGGCAGCGCACCGACGATGACGCCACCGACCTTGAGGTCGAGACCTGTGAGCAGCGCGTCGTTCGCCTCAGAGCAGGCGCTCTGGCTCTCATCGGTGCAGCTCTTGAGGATCGCGGGCGTGAGGATGGTGGCGAGATCGTCGTACGGCTCGCAGCGTGGTTCGTTGGTGACGCCCTGAACGCCGCCGACGACCACAAGCTCATCTAGCAGGTGGCCCTGAGATGCCGGCCGGTGATGCCTCTAACCGGCGTTTGGTGACGCTCGTCAGGAGAGTCGCCGGGCACCAGGCTCAGGGCGAGAGAGTCGTAGCATCGGTCCGTGCCGGACCATCCATCTGATCCCTCCGAGAGCGTCGATGAACCGACGCGGACACCAGACGGTCACACCATCGGACCAGATGGCACCGATATTTGGCGGCTGCAAGGGCGCGTCATCGACAAGGTCGTGAACCAGGGCACCCCGATGCAGAGGCGCATCGGCTTCGCTCTCGAGAAGGAAGCCGGCGGCGACTTCCTCGCACTCCACGGCGACGACCTCGACTTCGGTAGCTACCTCGACAAGCGGGTCGAAGTGGAGGGCCGCATCTGGATGCGCTCGTTCACGGCACAGTCGATCAAAGAGATCGACGAGGACTGACCGGGGCGCCGCACTGAGGCGCGTCCGGTCCAAGCTGCCGTGGCCCTTACCCGGCGTTCTGGGGCACGACGCCGGTGGTCCTACCTTGGCTTGATGATCGACCTGACGAACAGCGAGCGCCTCGTCCTCTTCGAGTGCCTGCACCGGATGTGCGAGACGGAGCGCATCGCGATCAGTCATCCGGCTGAGGCGGTCGTGCTGGACAAGATCGCTGGCCAACTGGAACGCGAGCTGTCGGAGCCGTTCGAGCCGAGCTATCCGGTGCAGCTCTCCGCCGCGCGCGAGGAGATCCTCATCGGCTACCGCCGACGCCTCGGCGAGCACGGCTGGGTCGAGCGGCTCCCTCTCGACCAGATCTAGGCACCGAGGGGTTCTGATCGACGCCATCGCACGAACAGGCATCACGCAGCGGCCGGCTCGTCGGGGTATCCCAGAAGTGCCGTTTCAGGACACGCGGGAGCCAGCCTCAGGAGCCGCTGTACCGGTAGACGTTTGTCTCCATCGTTTCCCTAGAAACCGATGCCATCGTCGTCCCGCAGATGATCTGCCAAATCGGGGACCGCCACAGTGGCGATCTGCCAGACCTGTTCGACGTCGATCCGGTGGTAGTGGTGGGCCAGCAGGATCCGCAGCGCACCGACATCTCGCCATGCCACCTCTGGGTGCGATGCCTTGAACTCGTCGGTCAGGGCGGTGCTCGCCTCGCCGATGATCTCCAGCAACCGCTCGGCTGCCCGCCGGTGGAGCAGGCTCTCGGCGAAGGCGTCACGCCCGATCTCGACCACGGCCGCCAACTCGTTGGCCGCCTCGAGGATGTCGGCGACCCGATCGACATCGCTCCGGCTCAAAGGGGCACGGCTTCGCGTCGGATGTGCTCGTCCCGGTCCTTCAGACCACCTGCGGAAACCACATCGACCGGCACGCCGAGGAGTTGTTCGAGGTCCTCGCCGAGGTGCAGCAGGTCGAACAGCGAGCTCCCAGGCTCGAACTCGACCAAGAAGTCGATGTCGCTCGCCGCCGTCTCGTCCCCACGGGCCACCGATCCGAACACGGCGACCGATCGGCCCCGGTGCCGGCGCACGAGCGCACAGATCTCATCTCGCTTCGCCTCGACGAGATCTCGACGCGCACCCATGCTCGCAGGCTACCGCCGTGTCACCCTCCCCCGATGTGCTGCCACACACCCGGCGTTAGGGGACGCAGATCGCGCAGGGTCGAACACCCGCCGGTCCGACCGGGTGTTCAGATCCTCGTCACCATGGGCGGGGTCCAGGTGCCGTTGGTGATCGGGGTCTGGCCGCCGTAGGCGCGCAGGTAGAGGGAGAACACGCCGTCGGGTGCCGGGAGCCAGTTGGCTTCGTGCTCGGCTCCGGGTGATGCGGTGCCGGCGTAGAGGGTGAGGGAGCCGTCGTCGCCGTAGACGAGGGTCTTGTTCTTGGTGCCGAGCGAATACCGGTTCAGGTCGTTCGGGTGGAAGAAGTGGGTCTCGTTGTACATCGTGAGCGACCAGAACCCGTCGACCGGCGGGAGATCCCCGGCGGCGAAGGTCACGGTGTACGTGTGGTCACCGGTGAGCAGGGCGCCGTCGGCGTCGTGGTCGGTGTAGAAGTACTGGGTCTCGTTGGGGCGGTTCTCGAACATGTTCGACTTCGACGTCGCCGCCCGGTTCTGGTAGTCGGTGCCCCACTGCGAGTTGTGCTGGGACCGGTTCCAGCCGTTGCCCGCCGGCTTGCCGTTGAACTCCCAGCGCATGGCCTGAGCGACGAAGCCGGCATCGGCCTCGTTCGCGGCGTCGAGCATCTGCTGGGCGATGGCGGGATCGCGCTCCCCGGCGGCGACGAGCGCGGCGAACTGGGCGTGCAGCGCCTCCTCACCGGGCAGCGGCGTGGTGGTGTCGAGCACCGTGGCGAGCCGTTCGAAGAAGGTGTCGGGCTCGACCCACTTGGTCTCGCCGGCGTCGGCGGAGCGGGGTCCGGCGTCGAAGGACGGGACATCGGACCAGTCCTTGGTGCGCAGGTCGCCCGGCGTGTACTCGTCGAGCGGGTACACCATGACCTGGTTGAGGAGGGCCTGGATGGCGGCCCGGTCCTCGTCGGTGTCATCCATGAAGATGCGCGGGATCGCGTTGGCCAGGTCGGTCGGCGACCGGAACACCTCGACGATGCCGTCGGGAACCTCGCCGTCCCAGTTCGGTCCGGCCAGCAGGTAGTGCCCGGGGCGGCTGCCGTAGGGACTCCCGAGGTGGCCGAACTGGTCGGTGCGAGCGTCGTAGAACGCGTAGACGTTGAACCGGTCCCCGAAGTCGGGCAACTGCACGACCACGGGCTGCGTGTCGAGCGAGAAGAACCCGAGGCCGTACACCACGTCCTGGTTCGGGCATGCGATGAACGTCTGGCCCGGATCGATGTAGTCGTTCAGCATCGCGATCTGACCGGTCGGCGCAGCCGGGAGCACCCCGCCGAGCCGTCCCGGTTCTGGGGCGGCGGATAGGCGGATGCGCCGGTTCATCATGTTGACCATCGGATAGCCCCACACGTACGCCAGGTGCGCCAAAGTGGAGACCCACGCCGGACTGAACGAGGCGTCCTGGTCCGGTCGCATGGCATCCGCTAGGTCATCGTGTCCGCTCATGCGTGGAGACTACGGCGGGGCGAGCCGACGGCGCCGTTGGGCTGGCCAGCTGTCCTTCATCTGCCGGTTCGCGATGCCATCGAGCCGGCGTTTGGGGATGCCGGGCATCCCCACGTGCCGGTCGGCGACCGCCAACCGGCGTTCAGGGGCATTCGCCGAGGGCCGGCCGTCCTGGTCAGAAGGCGCGTTGGATGAGACCAGATGGGCGGGCAAGTACCTGCTTCATGTCCTCCCAGATCACTTCGCCGGGGTCGCTAGTCCGGAGCTCTCGAACCTCGACGCCAGCGTCCGTCATGACCTTGGCGAGCTGGCGCGCTCGCCCAACCACGGCGCCCTTATCCTTGTAGCCAAACCCCGCCTCGGCCTTGAACCAGAACAGCGACTTCCGCACGGCCTGGCTCCGCACCTTCCCCGTGAGGCGAGGTCGGTACAGCCCTCCGCCACCATTTCGGCTGAACCAGTACCAAGCCTCCTCGTGGGCGCGTTGCACGGAGCCCTTCTGCTCGTCGAAGTCGATGTCTTCGAGTGCAGTGAACATCCCCAGCTCGGCATCGAGGGTGGGATGGGGCATGTTGACCACAAACCGGACGAACTCGGCGCCGCTCACAACCCAAGTCTCCCGCATCCCAAGCCAAGAGCGTCCCCGACCCGGCGTTTCTGGGACAGGCCGACAGGGGGTCTCGAAGTACCGTCGAGACGTGAAGGCCGAGCTGCTGAACGGGATCGAGGTGTGCGTCATCGAGTGAGATCTCGACCGTCTTCTGACGCTCGTAACCCAGGACGAGATCGCGAGCGCATGGCACCGATCGAACCACCGGTTCGCTTCGGGAGACGCGGACATCGACCCCGACTTCTGGGCGACCCAGTTGTTCATGTTGTCCGACATCCATGAACACCCCGTGATTCACCGTGAGCTCCTCCTGGCACTGGTCCGGCTCAGTCCAGACGGAGCGCTTGGAGCCGTGGCCGCCGGACCTCTCGAGAGCTTCCTCAGCGAGGACGACGACGACCTGAGATGGCTGGAGTCCCAGTGTGCTGAGAACCCACGGCTCCGAGCGACGCTCGCCCAGGCGTGGTGTGTGGACTTCCTCTCGGAGGAGACTCTGGTTCGTCTCGACCACGCGGCAGCCAAGCCGTTGGGCCGAGTCAGTAGCTGAGGGGGTTGCCCCCGGGGGCGCTCGACACAGGCCGGCAGGTGTCCCCTAGGTGCCGTTTCAGGACACTCGGGAGCCAGCCTCAGGAGCCGCTGTACCGGTAGACGTTCGTCTCCCTCGGCTCGAAGCCGAGGCGGCGGTACAGGCGGTTGGCGGCCTCGCGGCTCGGGCGCGACGTGAGGTCGACGGAGCGGGCGCCGCGCTCGGCGGCGACGTCGATGGCGAAGCGGTTGAGCGCCTCGCCGACCCCCTGGCCACGAGCCTCGCCGTCGACGACGACGTCCTCGATCCAGGCCCGCAGGCCCGTCGGGATGCGAAACAGGACCAGGGTGAGCGAGCCCACGATCGTGCCGTCGTCACCCCGGGCGATCAGCAGGTGCGTCGCCGTCGAGGCCACGATCTCCGCGAGCTGGCTGCGGTCGGGCGGCGGCGACGAGGAGGACAGCTGGGGCGTGAGGCGGACGAACGCCTCGACCAGCTCGTCGGTGACCTCGTCGGCGATCTCTACGGTGACAGGCATCGGCGACGACCCTAGATCGGACCCCGGAACCGAGCGGATGCTCGGACGGATCGACAGCAAATCGTCAGCGGATGGTCACCGGCCGTGAACGCGAGGGACGACCGGGCGCAACACCCGTTCCGTACCGTCCCCTGCATGACCTGGCTCCCCTCCCTCCTGCGTGGCCTCGGCACCGCCGGGGCCACGGCCAACGCTCGAGCCGAGCTCGAGACCGCCCACGTCCGCACCCTGCAGGCCGCCATCGTGGCCCAGCGGGTCAACCGCTCCGGCGCCGGCCATCCCCTGTCACCGGCCGCCGAGGCACGGGTCGCCTAGCGGCCCACTGGTCGAGCGCCGGGCCTCGGATGTCCCCCCGAGGCCCGGCGCTGACCAGCACATCCACCCGAGACCCTGGGTCACCCCGGGCGAAGGTCGGTAGCCTGACGGCGTGAGCTCCCTCCGCTGGCACCACCGCCCCAAGCTCCGCCAGCCCGTGCTGGTGGCGGCGTTCGAAGGCTGGAACGACGCCGGAGACGCGGCATCGGGTGCGGCCCGCTGGCTGGCCGACCGGTTCGGCGCGGAGCTCGTCGCCACGATCGACGCCGAGGACTTCTTCGACTTCACGACCACCCGTCCGATCGTCGAGCTGACCGACGAGGGCAAGCGGCGCATCACCTGGCCCGACACCGAGCTGTGGGCGGCCGGCACCGACGGCCCCGCCGACCTCATCGTGCTCGTCGGCCACGAGCCCCACCTCCGCTGGCGCACCTACTGCCGGGCGGTCACCGAGGCCGCCGACGCGCTCGACGTGTCCATGGTCCTCACCCTCGGGGCGCTCCTGTCCGACGTGCCCCACACCCGGCCCACCGCGGTCTCGGGCACCGCCGACGACCCGGACCTGATCGAGCAGCTCGAGCTCACGCCGTCCACCTACGAGGGCCCCACCGGCATCGTCGGCGTGCTGCACGCGGCGTGCCAGGACCGCGGCATCCCGTCGGCATCGCTGTGGGCGGCGGTGCCCACCTACGTCTCGGGTGCCCCATCGCCGAAGGCCACGCTCGCCCTCGTCGAGCGGGCGTCGAACCTGCTCGGGCTGCACCAGCCCGTCACCGACCTCCAGATCGCCACCGCCGCGTACGAGCGCCAGATCGACGAGCTGGTCGAAGCCGACGAGGACACCGCGGCCTACGTGGCCGGCCTCGAGGAGGCGGCCGACGACGAGGCGCGCGACGCCGAGCTCGGCTTCGGCGGCGGCGCGTCGGGCGAGAGCCACCCCGAGGGCCACCCTGCGGCCAACCGGGACGACCTCGGCCCGATGGACGACGCCGACCCGGACGCGCTCGTCGAAGAGGTCGAGCGCTTCCTGCGCGGGGACTAGCGCCGCCGCCCACCCCTACGATGTGCGGCCATGCGGTCGTGGTCACGGCGCCGTCGCGTGGTCACGCTGGCGGTCGTCCTGGTGGTGGGTTGGGGTCTGGTCGTCGCCGTGCTCCTGGCGTCGGCCACGCTGTCGCTCGCCTCGGGGTCCGACGCACTGTCCGACGTGCGCGCCGACGCCACCGTCGACGACCTCACGTCCCAGGCCACCATCGAGGAGCTCGACGGCGCGGAGGACGACTTCGCGGCCGCGCGCGACCGCCTCGCGAACCCGCTCGTCGCCCCAGCGAAGCTGGTGCCCGTGCTCGGCCGCCAGGTCCGGGCCATGGAGGACCTGGCGTCGACCGGCGCCGACGGGGCCGAAGCGGCGAGCACCGCCCTGAGCGACATCCGGGACCTGTCGGAGGGCTCACGAGCCGGCGGCGCCGAGCGGATCGAGCTGCTCGAGGACCTCTCGGCGGTCGCCGGCACGCTGCACGGCTCCATCGAGGACCTCCACGTCGGCTCGGCCGACGGCCTCGTCGGCCCGCTCGCCGATGCCGTCACCGATGCCGCCGAGGGCCAGCGCGACGCAGCCCGCGGCGCCGGTCGGCTCGAGGATGCGAGCGCCGCGCTCGCCGACCTGTTCGCCGGACCGAGCTCCTACCTGCTGATCGGCGCCAACAACGCCGAGATGCGCGCCGGCTCGGGCATGTTCCTCTCGGCCTCGGAGCTGCACTTCGAAGACGGCAAGGCCACCCTCGGCGACGTCCGCCCCACCGCCGACCTGGTGCTGCCCGCCGGCACGGTCCAGGCAGCCGGCGACCTCGAGGCCAACTGGGGGTGGCTCGACCCGGGACGCGACCTGCGCCAGCTCGGCGTCAGCCCGGACTTCCCGCAGAGCGCGGCCACAGCGGTGCGCACGTGGGAGGCGATCCCCGGGAACCGTCCGGTGGACGGCGTGATCGTCATCGACGTCGACGGCATGCGCAGCCTCCTGCGCGCCGTCGGCCCCGTGGAGGTCGACGGCATCCGCTACACGGCCGACAACGTCCGCGGCCAGCTGCTGCGCTCCCAGTACCAGCGCTACGAAGACGACCGCGAGGAGCGGCGCGACGTGCTGGGTGACGTGGCCAAGGTCATCTTCGAACGCATCGAGGCCGGCGACTGGGAGCTGAGCGACCTGGCCACCCAGCTCACCGAGGCCACCGCGAGCCGCCACCTCATGGTGTGGTCGGCCGACGACCCGCTCCAGACGACGTGGGCCGACCTGAACGCCGACGGCCACCTGCGCGACGACTCGCTCGCCGTCAACCTCCTCAACCGCTCGGCCAACAAGCTCGACAGCTGGGTCGACACCAGCGCCGCCGTCGAGACCGAACGGCAGATCAACGGGACGATGAAGCTCTCCGTGACCTACACGATCACCAACCGCTCGACCGGCGAGGGCTCCCGCTACGTGGTCGGGCCCAACATCGAGGGCCTCGCCGCGGGCGACGAGCGCGGCCTCGTGGTCGCCAACCTCCCCGCCGGCGCCACCGACGTCACGCTCGACGGCGCCACGGTGTTCCTCCAGGGCGGCGACGGCCCCACCGCCGTCGCGGCCGGCGACGTCACCATCCCCGCGGGCGAGACGGTCACCGTCACGATCACCGCCGTGCTGCCCGCCGGGTCGGACCAGCTCACGATCGAGCCGTCGGCTCGCATCCCCCGCACCCGCTGGACCGTGGACGGCGAAGAGCTCGAGCGCGACCGGCGCACCACCGTCCCCCTCCCGGAGGCCTGACCCTCAGGGGTGCCAGGGGGTGTCGCGGGGCTCGTCGAAGACGACGGGCCGCGACTCACCGGTGATGGCCGCGAACGCCATCTCGCCCCACTGGCCGAACCCGGCGAGCGGCGCCGGCAGCGCGTCGCGGGCGAACCAGCCGACGTCGCTCGTCTCCAGCGGGTGGGCCGCCAGCTCGCCGCCGATCGCGGTGCAGTGGAACACCAGCGAGTACAGCGGGATCCGGGTGAACCCGAGGCGCATGCCGTCGAGCACGGCGAGCAGGCCATTCACCCGGCACCGGATGCCGGTCTCCTCGGCCACCTCCTTCACGGCGACCTCCGCCGGCGAGTACCCGATGTCGGCCCAGCCCGTGGGGTACAGCCAGACGCCCGAGTCGGACCGCTGCACGAGCAGGATCTCGCCGGCGTCGTTGCCGACCACCGCACCGATCGCCACCTTGGGGGTGACGTAGCCGGGCACGCCCTTGCCCACGCCCTTGAGCCACTCGTCGACCTGCTGCTCCTGGTCGATGCCGAGCGAGGTGTGGTGCCGGATGTCCGCGGCGACGGCGAGGACCTCCTCGAACCGCTCCCGCTCGTAGAGGCTCTCGGTGAACCCGAGCCCGGTCCGGGCGATGCCCGCCAGCGCCTCGGACCACCGCAGCAGATCGACTTCCGTGAGCGCCGGTCGGTCCTGCGGATCAGCCATGGCCGGGACCCTATTCGCCCCGTCAGATCACCGAGCGAGCATGCCGTCGCACGTAGGTGCCGCGCTTCTTGTCGTCGAACGGCACCTCATCGGTGTCGAACGACGACAGGTTCCCGGGCGCATCGGTTCTTGTCGTCGAACAGCACCTCCTGGGTGTCGAACGACGACAAGTTCCGGGGCACAGCTGAGCGAGTGACGAGACACCTACTGGGAGTCGGGGTAGCCGGCGTAGCCGTCGCCGTCGAGGTCCTCGCAGAGGGCGACGTCGGGGGCGCTGGCCATGCAGTCGTTGCCGGCGATGAGGTAGACGCCCTCGCCGTCGCCGTCGGGGTCGATGCAGTCGGGGGCGCCCTCTTCGAGGCTGCAGGGCTCGCCGGGCTTGAGCCCGGTGACCGGGTCGACCGACGGGTCGGTGGTGGTCGTGCCCGCCGCCTTGGTGGTGGTCGTGACGCCGGGCTTCGTGGTGGTGGGTGCGGCGGTCGTGGTGGCCGCCTTCGTGGTGGTGGTCACCGCCTCGGCCTTGGTCGTGGAGGTCTCGTCGGGCTGGTCGCTCCCGCCCGAGCTGCACCCGGCGAGGAGCAGCACCGCCAGTCCGAACGCCGCCCCGACCCGTGTCACCCTCGTCTCCCGCATGGACCGAGACGCTAGCGCCGGCCCCCGGCCGGCAGATCGGTCGACCGGTGTCGAGCGGAGCGAGTGAGGAGAGCGACGCGAGCCGCTAGCTGACGGCGTGGAGGAGGGACCGCTCGAGCTCGGCGCGGAGGTCGGGGTCCTCGAGCAGCGAACCGTCGGTGTGGGTGACGTAGAAGGCGTCGACGATCAGGTCGCCGAGCGTCTGGATCTTGGCCGTGCGCACGTCGAGGTCGAATTCGGCGAACGCCCGGGACACCTTGTAGAGCACGCCGATCCGGTCGCGCGCGTGGACCTCGACGACGGTGGCCGTGGTGGAGGCGGCGTCGTCGAAGCGGACCGCCGGCGGCGGGAGGTCGGGCCGCGACGCCTTGGGCGCGTAGGCCCGCACCCTCGCGGCCAGCCGGGCCTCGATGGCCATGCGGCCCGCGAGCGCTGCGTGCAGCGAGTCGGTGATGCGATCCCACGGGATGAGCGACCCGAACCGGGACGTCACCTGGAAGATCTCGATGGCCATGCCGTCGACCGCCGCGGCGTCGGCGGCGCGGACCTCGAGGCCTTCGATCGCGAGCACGCCGGACACGCGGGCGAACAGGCCGGGACGGTCCTGCGTGATGACCGTGACGGTGAGGCCGCTGGTCTCGACCACGGTCTCGCCCCGCTTCATGACCGCGGCCTGGTCCGCGTTGGGGAACTCGATGGTGGACAGCGACGCCTGGTGGCCGCCCTCGAAGTGGAGGTCGACCCGGCGGACCAGCTCCCGGACGAGCTCGGCCTTCCAGGTGCCCCAGGCTGCGGGGCCGGTGGCGAGCGAGTCGGCCTCGGTCAGCGCCGCCAGCAGGTGGAGGCGGCTCGGGTCGCCGACGGCGTCGGCCACGAGGGTGACGGTGGTCTCGTCGGAGATGTCGCGGCGGGTGGCGATGTCGGGCAGCAGCAGGTGGTGCCGGCACAGGTCGACGAGCACGCTCGTGTCGTCGGCGTCGAAGCCCATCCGGGGCCCGATCTCCGCGATGAGCTCCATGCCCACCTCGGTGTGGTCGCCGGGCCGGCCCTTGGCGATGTCGTGCAGCAGGGCGCCGACCACGAGGAGGTCGGGCCGGTCGACCCGGTCGACGAGCGTCGAGGCGTTGGCGGCGGTCTCCAGCAGGTGCCGGTCGACCGTGAACCGGTGGTAGGCGTTGCGCTGCGGCCGGTTGCGGACCACGGCCCACTCGGGCAGGTACCGCTCCCACAGGCCGGTGTGGTCGAGGGACTCGATCACCCCGATGGCGTCGTGGCCGCACAGCAGCAGGTCGACGAACCGCCGCCGGGTGGCCTCGGGCCAAGGCTCGACCGGCTGCGGCGACCGCTCGACGAGCCGGGCCAGCGCGGCGCGGCTGATGCGGGCGTGCTTGGTGGCGGCGACCGCTGCGGCCTCCAGCACGAGGTCGGGCCGGTTGGCCGGGTCGACGCTGCCCTCGAGCGTGAGCTGGCCGTCGCGCACGACCATGCCCGGGGCCCGCTCGCGGCTGCGCCAGCCGAGGAGGCTGATCGTCGTGGCCAGGCTGGTGCCGACGCGGTCCCACGTCTCGTCGGCGATCCACGCCACGTTGCGGGCGGCGTGGGCGATGCCGGCCATCAGCTCGTCGGCCGTCATGCCGAGCGCCTCGCCGACGGCGTCCTGGTCCTGGAGGACGAGACGGTCGATGGGCCGGCCGGTCGCGCGGTGCAGCTCCACCCGGGCGTCGAACAGGACGGCTTCGGCCTGGGCGAGCGCCTCGGCGTCGCCCTCCTCCAGGAGGGGCCGGGCCAGCTCGGCCCAGCGCAGGGCGTGGATGTCCCGCAGTCCGCCCCGGCCGTCCTTCAGGTCGGGCTCGAGGAGGAAGGCGACCTCGCCGGTCTGCGCCTGACGGCTGGCCACCGAGGCGAGCAGCATGCCGAGGAACCGCTTGGACCGCTTGCGCCACTGGGCCAGCGCGTCCGCCGCGAGCGTCGCGGTGAGGTCCTCGGATCCCGCGAGGTGCCGGGTGGTGAGCAGCGCCGTCGCGGTGTCGAGGTCGTCCTGGGCGAAGGTGAGCGCACCGCTGACCGTGCGGACGGCGTGGCCGAGCTTCAGGCCCGAGTCCCAGATCGGGTACCAGACGGCCTCGGCGACCTTCTGCGGGTCGACGGTCGGCCGGTGGAGGAGCAGCAGGTCGAGGTCCGAACCGGGCGCGAGGTCGCCGCGCCCGTAGCCGCCCACGGCGACGAGCGCGTAGCCGTCGGGCTCGGCTGCGCCGGCCACCGCGTCGGCGAAGACGGAGGCCAGCCAGGGGTCGACCGTCCCCCGCCAGGCCGCCGAGAACGCGGCGCCGTGGAGCTCGCTGTCACGTCGGAACGGGTCGAGCTTCGCGGGCGCTTCCGGGCCGGACATGGGTCGGAGTGTAGGAGCGGTTCGGCGGCCCAGGGACGTGTCGAACGCCTCGCGTCAGGCTGTCGTTTTTCTGACAGGCACCTTTCGTAATGATTCTCTCCACCGGAGGAAACACTCAGGAAACACCCCATCCGTACCTTGCCGCCCACAGCAGTCCACAGCCGTGGGCCGCGACCGCAAAACGGAAGGTGATCGCGCCATGAGCGTGGAAGAACGATTGGCAGAACTCGAGGCGAGCGCCGGTGCCGGCCACATCGCCTGGATTCTGATCTCAGCAGCACTCGTCCTGTTCATGACGCCCGGACTGGCGTTCTTCTACGGCGGAATGGACCGGTCCAGGAACGTCCTCAACATGCTGATGATGAACTTCTGGTGCCTGCTGGTCATCCCGGTCCTGTGGGTGGTCGTCGGGTTCTCGCTGGCGCAGACGCCCTTCGAGAACAAGTTCATCGGCGGCTTCGACAGCGCCTTCCTGAACGGCATCAACATCAACGACGGAGGCACCGAGCTCGCCGTCATCGCCTTCCTCGGCATGTTCGCCGTCATCACCCCCGCACTGATCTCCGGTGCCGTGGCTGACCGCATGAAGTTCTCCGCCTGGGCGATCTTCGCCCCGATCTGGATGCTCATCGTCTTCGTCCCCGTCTTCAAGTGGGTCTACGGCGGTTGGCTCGGCCAGCGCGGCTCGCTCGACTTCGCCGGTGGCACGGCCATCCACGTCAACGCCGGCATCGCCGCCCTCGCCGCCGTCCTCATGCTCGGCAAGCGCAAGGGATGGCCGAAGCAGGGCCACCCGCCGCACTCCATGCCGCTCGTCATGATCGGTACCGGCATCCTGTGGTTCGGCTGGTTCGGCTTCAACGCCGGTTCCGCCCTCGAGGCCAACGGCACCGCCGTCCAGGCGTTCATGAACACCTTCCTCGCCGCTGCGGCCGCCGGTCTCGCCTGGTGCCTCGTGGAGCGGGTGCGTGACGGTCACTTCACCAACCTCGGTGCCGCTTCGGGCATCGTCGCCGGTCTCGTCGCCATCACCCCGGCCGCCGGCTTCGTCGCTGGGATGTCCCCGATCTTCATCGGCCTCATCGCCGGTGTCGTCTGCTGCTTCGCCGTAGGCCTCAAGACCAAGGCCGGCTACGACGACGCCCTCGACGTCGTCGGCGTCCACTTCGTCGGCGGCCTCGTCGGCTCGCTCCTCATCGGCTTCTTCGCCGACCCGGAGTTCTTCGGCGGCGAGTTCATGGCGGGCATCTTCTACGGTGGCGGCGGCAAGCTGCTGCTGGAGCAGTTCATCGCCAATGCTGCAGCGATCATCTACTCCTTCCCGGTCACCCTCGGCCTGCTCTTCATCCTGAAGAAGACCATCGGCATCCGGGTCTCCGAGGAGGTCGAGGTCCAGGGCCTCGATGCTGCGGAACATGCTGAGACCGCCTACCACGAGGCCCTCGTCTGAGCGTCGGGCTCCTACCGAAAGGAACTGCAATGAAGCTTGTTACGGCAATCATCAAGCCCTTCAAGGTCGACGAGGTGAA
>DATMGQ010000052.1:0-10618 GCA_035555395.1 Acidimicrobiales bacterium | reverse complement strand
GCCCTCGTCCCCGCCTTCGTGCTGGGCAAGACCCTCGGCGACACCGCCGGCGGCCAGCGCCTCGGCTTCTTCGGCATCTCGATCCTCATCGCCGTCGGCGTGGCCATCGAGACCGTGAAGCAGGTCGACGGCCAGCTGATGATGCGGAACTACGAGGGCTTCTTGAACACCAAGACCACCAAGACCAAGACGACGAAGTAGCGCCATGACCGACGGCGTCCGTCTCGTCATGCTCGGCCGTCAGGGCGCGGGCAAGGGAACCCAGGCCATCCGCCTGGCCCAGCACTTCGTGGTGCCGCACATCTCCACCGGCGACATGCTGCGCGCCGCGGTGGCGGCCGGCACCGAGTTCGGCCTGCGCGCCAAGTCCGTCATGGACGACGGCGGCCTGGTCGGCGACGACATCATGATCGGGGTCGTCGACGAGCGGCTCAACGAGAGCGACACCACCAAGCGCGGCTACATCCTCGACGGCTTCCCCCGCACCGTGCCCCAGGGCATCTCGCTCGAGGAGATCACCGAGGCCCGCCCGCTCGACGTCGTCGTCGACCTCGAGGTGCCCGAGGACGTCGTCCTGGAGCGCATCACCAAGCGCCGGGTCTGCAAGACGTGCGGCCACATCTACTCCGTCGACGCCCCGCCGAAGAACGGCTGGATCTGCGACGTCGACGGTGGCGAGGTCATCCAGCGCGACGACGACACCGAGGAGGCCGTGCGCAAGCGCCTCGACCTCTACGCCGCCGAGACCAAGCCGCTCGTGCCCTTCTACGCCGAGCGCGGCCTCCTGGTCGAGGTCGACGGGCTCGGCACCGCCGACGAGGTGTACGCCCGGCTGCTCAAGGCGGTCGAAGCCCGCCGCGGGCTCTAGCCCGAGGCCCCCGGTGCTCTTCTCCCGCACGCCCGCCGTGCGCTCGGCGGATCAGATCGCGGTCATGCGCCGGGCCGGGCGCGTGGTGGCCGAGATGCACGCCGCCATCCGCGAGGCCATCGCCCCGGGCGTGACCACCGGCGAGCTCGACCGCATCGGCCGAGCGGTGCTCAAGGCCAACGGCGCC
Source organism: Acidimicrobiales bacterium (assembly GCA_035555395.1). GTDB lineage: Bacteria > Actinomycetota > Acidimicrobiia > Acidimicrobiales > Iamiaceae > Aquihabitans. The sequence continues at coordinate 9,563 of DATMGQ010000052.1, read as the reverse complement.
ACCTCCAACTTCCTCGGCTACGGGCACCCGCCGTTCCCGGCGGTCATCTGCGCGTCGCCCAACGACATGGTCGTGCACGGCGTGCCGTCCGACGACGTCGTCCTCGCCGACGGCGACATCGTGTCCATCGACTGCGGTGCGATCGTCGACGGCTGGCACGGCGACGCCGCCTTCACGGCCGCGGTGGGCGAGGTGCCCGCCGAGGTGCAGCGCCTCATCGAGGTGACCGAGGCATCGCTCGCCGCGGGCATCGAGGCGATGGTCGACGGCAACCGCATCGGCGACATCGGCGCGGCCATCGAGCGCGTCGCGCTGAAGGCCGGCCTCGGCGTCGTGGAGGGCTACACCGGCCACGCCATCGGGCAGGCCATGCACGAGGCGCCGAACATCCCGAACCAGGGGACCCCCGGCACCGGCTCGAAGCTCCGCGTCGGCAACGTCTTGGCCATCGAACCGATGCTCGTCCTCGGCACCACCGACACGGTGATCCTCGACGACGACTGGAGCGTCGTGACCGCCGACGGCCTCTGGGCGGCCCACGCCGAGCACACGATCGCCATCACGCCCGAGGGTCCGCAGATCCTCACCCTCCCGTGACCAGCGTGGTGACGGGGTCTCTCGTGGCGTCTCGCACCGTCCCACGCGGGACCTCGCGGTGTGGTAGTGCGCCAACTTGGTTGCGGGAGCGGACCGCGTTACGATCGTCCTTCGGCCCAAGTGGCTCGCGCCCCTCGGCGTCTGAGCTCTGGCTGGACCCCCGCAGTTCGCACCAGGAGATTTCCGCTGCCCAAGCCCAAGGAAGATGCAATCGTCCTCGAAGGGACGGTGCTCGAAGCGCAGAAGAACGCGATGTTCCGCGTGGAGCTGCAGAACGGGCACGAGGTGCTCGCGCACATCTCCGGGAAGATGCGCATGCACTACATCCGGATTCTCCCTGGCGACAAGGTCCAGGTCGAACTCACCCCCTATGACCTGGCCCGAGGCCGGATCACCTACCGCTACAAGTAGCCGGCGCGGCGGACTCCGCCCCGCCCGGCGATCACCCATGAGGCACCGATGAAGGTCCAACCCAGCGTCAAACCCATCTGCGAGCACTGCAAGGTCATCCGTCGTCACGGACGCGTGCAGGTCATCTGCTCCTCCAACCCCCGCCACAAGCAAAGGCAAGGCTGAAACCATGGCACGTATTGCCGGCGTTGACATCCCGCGCGAGAAGCGGCTCGTCATCTCCCTCACCTACGTGTTCGGCATCGGCCGGACCACCGCAGAGAAGATCTGCGAGGCGACGGGCATCGACGAGAGCACCCGCACCCGCGACCTCACGGACGAAGAGATCAACAAGATCCGTGCGTACATCGACCAGAACCTGAAGGTCGAGGGCGATCTCAAGCGCGAGGTCCAGCAGGACATCAAGCGCAAGATGGAGATCGGCTCGTACCAGGGTCTCCGCCACCGCAAGGGCCTCCCGGTCCGCGGTCAGCGCACCCACACGAACGCTCGGACCCGCAAGGGCCCGAAGAAGACCGTTGCCGGCAAGAAGAAGGTCAGGAAGTAATGGCGAAGCCGAAGCCGGGCGGTCGTCGCCCCCGCAAGCGCGAGCGGAAGAACGTCACCTACGGCGTCGCGCACATCAAGAGCTCGTTCAACAACACGATCGTGTCCATCACCGATCAAGAGGGCAACGTGATCTCGTGGGCCTCGGCGGGCAACGTCGGGTTCAAGGGCTCGCGCAAGTCCACGCCGTTCGCCGCGCAGATGGCTGCCGAGCAGGCCGCCCGTCGGGCGATGGAGCACGGCGTCCGCAAGGTCGACGTGATGGTCAAGGGCCCGGGCTCCGGTCGAGAGACCGCCATCCGGTCCATCCAGAACACCGGCATCGAGGTCACCGGCATCAAGGACGTGACCCCCGTGCCCCACAACGGCTGCCGTCCGCCCAAGCGGCGCCGGGTCTGAGGTAGAGGAACATGGCTCGTTACACCGGTCCCAAGGTCAAGATCTCGCGCCGCCTCGGCGTGAACATCTTCGAGAACGACAAGGGCTCCAAGGCCCTCAACAAGCGCCCGTACCCGCCGGGTGAGCACGGCCGCAGCCGTCGCCGCCAGCCGTCCGAGTACCTGCTGCAGCTCCAGGAGAAGCAGAAGGCGAAGTACATCTACGGGGTCCTGGAGCGTCAGTTCTCCAACCTCTACAAGGAAGCCAGCCGCCAGAAGGGCGTCACCGGCGAGAACCTGCTCCGCATGCTCGAGCAGCGCCTCGACAACATGGTCTTCCGCGCCGGCTGGGCCTCCACCCGCCCGCAGGCCCGCCAGTTCGTCAGCCACGGCATGGTCAACGTCAACGGCCGCCGGGTCGACATCCCGAGCTACCGGGTCCGCAAGGGCGACGTCATCTCGCTGCGCGACAAGTCGCGCCAGATGATCGTCATCCGCCACAACATGGACACCCTCGACCGGCTCAAGCCGAACTGGTTCGAGATGAGCGGTGACGGCTTCGAGCTCACCGTCAACGAGCTGCCCGTCCGCGAGCAGATCGACGTGCCCGTCCGCGAGCAGCTCATCGTCGAGCTGTACTCCAAGTAATCCGCACCGCAGAACCCCGAGGAAGGCAATACATGCTGGTCATTCAGCGCCCCACGGTCGAGGCAGTCGGCGAAGAGGAGAACAACCGTCAGCGGTTCTCCATCTCTCCGCTCGAGCCCGGCTTCGGCCACACGCTCGGCAACTCGCTGCGCCGGACCCTGCTCTCGTCGATCCCCGGCGCCGCCATCACCGCGGTCCGCTTCGACGATGCGCTCCACGAGTTCGACACCATCACGGGCATCACCGAGGATGTCACCGACATCATCCTCAACCTCAAGGACCTGGTGCTCACCTCCGTCTCCGACGAGCCCGTCACCCTGCGCATCGACGTGCGCGGTGCGGCTGAGGTCACCGGTGCCGACATCCAGACCACGGCAGACGTCGAGGTGCTCAACGCCTCGCAGCACATCGCCACGCTCAACGACAAGGCCCGCCTCGCGCTGGACCTCACCATCGAGCGGGGCCGCGGCTACCTGTCCGCCGACCGCGACAAGGGCAACAACACCATCGGTGTGATCCCCGTCGATGCCATCTTCTCGCCGGTGCGCCGCGTGACCTTCCTGGTCGAGCCCACCCGTGTCGAGATGGACACCAACTACGACCGGCTCGTCCTCGACGTCGAGACCGACGGCTCCATCGCCCCGCGCGATGCCGTCGCCTCGGCCGGCGACACGCTGGCCAAGCTCGTGCAGCTCGTCGCCGAGATGAGCGACGAGCCGCCGACCCTCGAGCTCGGGGAGACCAGCGCCACCATGGCCTCGTCGCCCGAGCTGGAGATGCCCATCGAAGACCTCGACCTCTCCGAGCGTCCCCGCAACTGCCTCAAGCGCGCCCAGGTCAACACCGTCGGCGAGCTCCTGCGCAAGAGCGAGGACGACCTCCTGGCCATCACCAACTTCGGCCAGAAGTCGCTCGACGAGGTCAAGGAGAAGCTGAACGAGCGGGGCCTGGCGCTCCGCGGGATGGAATAGCAATGCCTGCAACCCCACGACGCGGCCGTCGCTTCGGCGGCTCCTCGCAGCACCAGAAGCTGATGATGGCCAACCTGGTCTCGTCGCTCATCGCTGCCGAGGGCATCACCACCACCGAGGCCAAGGCCAAGGCCCTGCGCCCGGTGGCCGAGAAGATGATCACCAAGGCGAAGAAGGGCGGCCTCCACAACCACCGTCAGGTGGTGGCCTACCTGAACGACAAGGAGATCGCGGCCAAGCTGTTCGACGACGTCGGTCCCCGCTACGCGGACCGCAACGGCGGCTACACCCGCATCCTCAAGCTCGGCCCCCGTCAGGGCGACAACGCCCCGATGGCTCGCATCGAGCTGGTCTGACGCCTGGCTCCCCCCGGGGGCCATCCAGAACGTACGAAGGCCCTGCCCTGGTGGCAGGGCCTTCGCCGTTGTCGGCCCGGCCTGGCCCGGGCGGCGGGCTGGGGCCGCCATGATGTCGGCATGGGCATCGGAGGCACCCGAGCGATCGCCGGGGTCGTCGTCGCACTCGTGCTGGCCGGCTGCTCGTCGCCGGCCAGCGACGGGGCCCGCCCCGCCGCGTCGAGCACCACCCGCGCCACGAGCACCACGGCGGCGTCGACGACCACCGCGGCCCGCGTCGCGCCGCCCGTGGGCGGACCCTCGACCGCCGTCCCCGCGGTGGACCCGGTGGGGGAGGTGGTGCCGGGCTCGCTGGTCACCGCCGACGGGCGGACGCGGACCTACCGCACCTACGTGCCCACCGAGGTCGCCCAGCACCCCGACCGACGGGTGCCGCTCCTCGTCGCCCTCCACGGTGGGCTCGGGACCGGCGCCCAGTTCGAGCGCACCTCGGGCTTCGACGGGCTGGCCGAGGCGAACGGGTTCGTGGTCGTGTACCCGGACGGGTTCGACGCCGCCCCCGGAGACCGGCAGCTGCGGACCTGGAACGCCGGCGCGTGCTGCGGCCCGGCGGTGCGGCTCGACGTCGACGACGTCGGGTTCGTCCGGGACCTCATCGCTGAGCTCGAGGAGCCGTACCCGATCGCGCCCGGCCAGGTCGTGGCGGCGGGCCACTCCAACGGCGGCATGCTGGCCCTGCGGCTGGGGTGCGAGCTGGCCGACGAGATCGCCGCGGTGGGGGTGCAGTCGAGCCCGCTGGAGGTGGCCCCGTGCGAGCCGTCCCGTCCGGTGTCGCTGCTCCAGATCCACGGGGCCGCCGACGACAACGTGCCCATCGAGGGTGGCGTCGGCACCGACGCCGTCAGCGGCGTCGACTTCGAGCCGCCGATCGAGGCCGCACGCACCTACGCCGAGGCCGATGGCTGCCCCGATCCAGAGGAGCTCACCGTCGACGGCAACGCCGACCTCGCCGTCACCTCTTGGGCACCGTGCGACGACGACGCTGCCGTCGCCTTCGTGCGGGTCGAGGGCGGCACCCACGCGTGGATGGGGCCGCCCCGCGGCGGCGGTGGGGCCACCGGTCCGCCCTACGAGGACCTGGACTCGAGCCTGGTGCTCTGGAGCTTCCTCAGCCAGCACCTCCGCGCCTGAGGCGGGTCACAGGATCGGGCGGCTGGCGAGCGACCGGAGCTTGTCGGGGTTGAGGATGCTGTACATGCGTTGGACCTGCCCGTCGGCGATGCTCAGCGCCACGGCCACGATCGGCTCGCCGTCCTGGTAGGTCACGACGCCGGGTTCGCCGTTGATCGCCATGGCCACGAACTCGGCCCCCTCGGGGAGCCGGGCGGTGAGGTTGGCCACGAAGCGGGGGATGCGCTCGGCGACCACGGGACGGCGGGCGGCGTGGTGGTCGGCGCCGCCGTCGGAGATGGCGAGGGCATCGTCGGCCAGCAGGGACAGGAGCGCGTCGAGGTCGCCGACCTGGGCGGCGGTGAGGAAGGCCAGGGCCACCTCCCAGGCCTCCTCGTCGGTCGGTGCGAAGCGGGACCGGCCCTCGCGGACGCGGGTCCGCGCCCGGGAGGCGATCTGCCGGCACGCCTCGGGCGTCTTGTCGACCACACGGGCGATCTCGTCGAACGGGGTGCCGAACACGTCGGCCAGCAGGAAGACCACCCGCTCCGTGGGGCCGAGGCGCTCGAGGACGGCGAGGAAGCCGATCGTCACCGACTCCGCCAGCTCGGCGTGGTCCTCCGGGCCGGGCTCGGCGACCGCGACCTCGGGGAGCCACGGCCCCACGTAGGTCTCCCTCGTGTGCTGCGCCGACTTGAGGTGGTCGAGGGCCAGCCGGCTCGTGGTGGTGGTCAGCCACGCGGCGGGCTTCTCGACGACGGAGCGGTCCGTCCGCTCCCACCGCAGCCACGCATCCTGGACCACGTCCTCGGCGGTGGCCCGGGACCCGGTGATCCGGTAGGCGAGGCCCTCCAGCCGCGGCCGCTCCCGCTCGAACTCGTCCTCGCTCGGGGCCGGTCGCTCGGTGATCATGCCGGGACCATCGTGGCCGACCGGACGGCGGCGAGCCGCCCGGCCTCGACCCCGCTCGCCGCCACCGCGTCGAGCAGCAGCCCCGTCGGTCCGACCCAGTCGCCGGCCAGGAACACGCCGGGGTGCTCGGGCACGGCCACGGCGGGGCGACCGGCGAGCCCGCCGGTGGCGGGGTGGGGGAGCGTGCCGGTCACGACCATGCGGGCGAGGAACCGCTCCTCGACGACGGCATCGGGTGCGATCCCCATCTGCCGGGCCAGTCGCTCGAGCCGCGCCCGCTGCTCGGCGGCGGGGACCTCGTCGCCCACCGGCTGGTAGCGCATGAGGTGGACCACGGCGTGGCCCTCGGGGGCCAGGTCGGCGGGCGGGCTGTGCGTCGAGCCGTAGACCGGCTCGTCGATCCCCAGTGCGAAGGGGTGCACGGGCACCCCTCGGATGCCCAGCTCCAGGCAGGCCGCGGTGACCGGCGGGGCCAGCTCGCCCCACGAAGCAGGCCGCGCCGGAAGCAGGGCCGCCGCGGCATCGGGTCCGCCTGCGGCGATGACCACGCCCGCGGCGTCCCAGGTCGGTCCATCGGTCACCACCGCGACGCGGCCGCCGCTCGGCCGGACCTCGCGCACCGACGCCCGCACCACCTCCACGCCCCGCCGGGCGGCGATCGCGAGCAGCTGGTCGACGAGCGACTGCCAGCCGCCGTCGAGGTACCGCACGCCGGGGCTCACGCCGGCACGGGCGTTGGCGAGCGCCGGGCCGGCGGCGAAGGTCTCGGGGGCGTCGGCGTACGTGGCGACCCGTACGAGCGCCTCGGCGAAGTCCCGGACGACGCCGTCGACGCTGCGCCGGTCGAGCCAGTCCGCGAGCGAACGGCCCTCGGTCTCGTCGGCGCCGGCGCGCCACAGCGCGGCGAGGGCCCGGGCCATCTGCGCCTTCTCCCGCGCGGTGAACAGGGTGGTGCGGGCCGCGTCGAGTGGCTGGCCCGGGAACCGGTGGGCCTGGCCGCGGTGGACGGCGATGGCGTTGCGCAGGCTCGCCGGTCCGCCGTGGCCCGTGTCGACGCCCACCGACCGCAGCGCGCGGTCCGCCGACCCACGCACGTACAGCGCCCGCGGGCCCCGGTTGAACGTGAACCCGGCCCGATCGTCGACCCGGGCCCGGCCGCCCGGCGGATGCGGGTCGACCACCACGACCCGCCCGCGGGGTGCGGCCTCGGCGGCGGTGACGGCCGCGAGCAGCCCACCGAGGCCGGCGCCGACCACCACGGTGCTCACGGGGCGTGCGTCCGGTCCGGCGGAGCGGGTCGGGTCGGTGGGGTCGGCGGTGGTGGGGTGCACGGTGGGCTCCTCGGGTCGGCTGCCCACCTGACGAGCCAGCCCCGGCGATCGTGACACCCTCCAGGCGGAACCCCGTGCGGATCGTGGGTCGGGTGAGGTGGGGGATCACCCGGAAGGTTGCGATGGCGGGACGATCCGGTGACGGTCCCGTGGACTCGGGGACGCGGGCCGACCGCACCGGCCAGACTCGTCCGCCATGTCCGTGCGCAGGTTGCTCCCCCTCGTCGTCGCGCTCTCGCTGGGTGCCGCTGCCTGCGGCTCCGGCGACCGCCCCACCCAGGTCGCCGCCGGTGGCGAACCCGAGGCGGTGACCTCCACGACCGCCGCACCGGCCTCCTCGACCACCGAGGCGGCGGCCCCGTCGACCACCTCGGCGCCGAGCGCACCCTCGACCGCGCCGTCGACCACGTCGACCACCGCCCCCGCCTCCGATCCCGGTGCCGCGGCCGCGTCGCCGGTCGACGGGCTCGATGCCGCCCAGCTCCAGCAGGCGGTCGAGGCCCCGGTGCTGGCCACGAGCCGCAGTGCCGCCGGCGCCACCGTCGACCAGGTGGTCCTGGCCGACGGGACCCGCGTGTGGCGGGTCCGGGTGCCGGGCGACTTCACCGCCCGTTCGGCCCGCGTCGCCGTCTCCGTCGGGAGCCGAGTCGTCGGCGAGGGCGTCCTCGCCAGCGACCTCGGGTCGATCACCGCCGTCACCACCGACGGCCGAGGCCTGACCGCCGGCCAACCGGTCAGCTACCGGTGGGAGGGCGGAGGACCCGTCGCCGCCGGGACCCTGGCGGTGATCCGATGAGCCCCGTCGTCCGCCGCTCCCTGGTCCTGGGCCTCGCCGCCCTCACCGTCCTCGGCGTGCTGGCCCAGCCCGCCGCCGCCGCCCCGACCCGCCCCGCTGCCCCGGCGGCACCCGCGGGCGCGCCGCTGCCCGACCCGGGCACCCCCGGCCCCGACGCCGTCGACGAGCTCAGCTACGACTTCGGCGACCAGGCGTTCCGGCCCTCGGGCTTCCCCGCCGCCGTCGAGCTGCGGGCCAAGGTCTACGCGCCGCAGACCATCGCCACCCGGGCCCCGCTCGTGATCCTCCAGCACGGCCGCCACGCCACCTGCGCCACCAACGAGGTCACCCTGCTCGAGTGGCCGTGCCCCGCCACCGTCCCCGAGATCCCCAGCTACCGGGGCTACGACGCCCTCGGCCGCCTCCTCGCCAGCCACGGCATGGTCGTGGTGTCGATCGGGGCCAACGGCATCAACGCCAACGACGGCTACCTCGACGACGGCGGCGCGTCGGCCCGTGCCCAGCTCATCCTCGAGCACCTCCGCCGGTGGCGGGCGTGGGACGCGAGCGCCACCGGGTCGCCGTTCGGCTCCCGCTTCGTGGGGCACGTCGACCTCGACCGAGTCGGGCTGATGGGCCACTCGCGCGGCGGCGAGGGCATCGCCACCGCCGTCCAGCTCAACCAGCGCAGCGCCGACCGGTTCGGCATCAAGGCGGCGATGGCGCTCGCTCCGGTCGACTTCGGCCGCCGGGTCATCGGCGGCGTCGAGCTCGGCGTGATCCTCCCGTACTGCGACGGCGACGTGTCCGACCTCCAGGGCGCCTCGTACTACGACGACGGCCGCTACGCCACGCCCGGCGACACCTCGTCGAAGATGACGGCGCTGCTCTACGGCGCCAACCACAACTTCTTCAACACCGTCTGGACGTCGGGCCCCGGCTCGTTCGACGACGCGGGCGGCGAGCTCGACGGCGGCGGGGGCCAGGACCCCCGCGCCACGGCCGACCCGTGCCGGCCCGGTGGGAGCGGCCGGCTCACCGCCTCCCAGCAGGAGCAGGCCGGCGCCGTCCTCATGGCCGGCTTCCTGCGCCGGACGCTCGATCCCGAACCGAACCTCCAGCCGTTCGTGACCGGCGTCGCGCCCTACCCGGCCTCGACCGGGCCGGCCCGCTGGTCGATCGCCTACCACGCCGGGAACCGCCTCGACATCGAGCGGTGGGACACGGCCGACACGTACCGCCGGACGCCGACGGGCCAGCTCACCGACATCGTGGGCGTGAACACCGGCCTGGTCTGCAACCCGAAGGACGAGAGCGGCTTCGGCCAGCCCGACGGCGTCCGCGTGGTGTCGACCCGCTGCGCCGCGCAGGAGTTCACCGGGCTGGTCAACGACACGGGCGTGCTCGACGCCGGTTGGATCCGGCAGGGGACCTTCGTCCGCATCCCGCTCGGCGCGGCCGGGGTCGAC
>DATMGQ010000051.1:0-9859 GCA_035555395.1 Acidimicrobiales bacterium | reverse complement strand
GGTGTCGGCCGGTTCGTCGGCGCTCGAGCCGCAGCCAGCCAGCAGCCCGGCCGTCGTCAGGGCGAGGGCGGCGACGGTCGTGCGGGTGCGGACGGATCCGGTCATCAGGGGCTCCAGGGGTGGGGAGGGGTGGCCGAAGGGCGGTCGGACCACGCTACTCGGGGGCCTCGCGGCCAGCGGAGGCGCGGCGGACGGGGCCGGCGGCGGGTTCGGGGGTTCACCGGGCGGACGCCTAGGGTTTCCCCCTTGTGAGCAACGCATCGGACCGTCCCGCCGCCTTCGACGTCCTCGGCATCGGCAACGCCCTCGTCGACGTGCTGAGCACCGAGGAGGAGGCGTTCATCGAGCAGATGGCCCTCGTGAAGGGCTCGATGACGCTCATCGACACCGAGCGGGCCGAGGAGCTCTACGCCGCCATGGGCGGCGACAAGACCGAGATGTCCGGCGGGTCGGCTGCCAACACGCTCTCGGGGGTCGCCTCGTTCGGCGGCCGCGCCGCCTACATCGGCCGGGTCAAGGACGATGGCCTGGGCAAGGCGTTCAGCCACGACCTCAACTCGCTCGGCGTGCACTTCAGCGCCGACCTCGCCACCGACGGCGACCCCACCGGCCGCTGCATGATCGTGGTCACCCCCGACGGCGAGCGCACGATGAACACGTACCTGGGGGCCTCGGCCACGCTGTGCGCCGACCACCTGGACCTCGACCTCATCGGCTCGGCCAAGGTCACGTTCCTCGAGGGCTACCTGTTCGACCGCGACGACGCCAAGCACGCCTTCCGGGTGGCGGCCGCGGCGGCCCACGAGGCCGGTCGGAAGGTGTCGCTCACCCTGTCCGACAGCTTCTGCGTCGACCGCCACCGCGACGACTTCCTCACCCTCGTCGCCGAGGGCGTCGACATCCTCTTCGCCAACGAGGAGGAGATCATGAAGCTCTACGGCGTCGACAGCTTCGACGAGGGCGTCGACGCGGTCCGCGGCATCTGCGACATCGCTGCGGTCACCTGCGGCCGCAACGGCTCGGTCGTGGTCACCAAGGACGAGGTCGTCGAGGTCGAGGCCCACCAGGTCCCCAAGCGGGTCGACACCACGGGCGCGGGCGACCTCTACGCCGCCGGCTTCCTCTACGGCTGGTCGCAGGACCGTCCCCTGGCCGAGTGCGGCCGCCTGGGCTCGATCGCCGCCGCGGCCGTCATCGGCCACATCGGCCCCCGCCCCGGCATGAGCCTCGCCCAGACCGTCAGCCTCCTCGACTGACCCCACCCATCCTTTCGGGTCGTCCCTGCCGCGTGGCGCGGCTCAGGTGACCTGATTCGGACCGGATGGCCGCCCACTGGCTGAATCGGGTCGTTCGTGCCGCGTGGGGCGGCTCAGGTGACCTGATTCGGACCGGATGGCCGTCCACTGGCTGAATCGGGTCGTTCGTGCCGCGTGGGGCGGCTCGGGTGACCCGAAACGTCCCGGGCGAAGTCGCGGCAGACTGTCCGGGTGACGCATCCGGATCCGGTCAGCCACCCCTTCGACGCGGCGGAGGCCTCGGCCGCCCGGCTCGCGGAGGCCACCGGCGTCGACCGCCACGACGTGGTCATCGTGCTCGGATCAGGCTGGAAGCCCGCCGCCGACCGCATGGGCGACGTCGTGGCCGAGCTGCCGATGACCGAGCTCGGCGGGTTCCCCGAGGCCTCGGTGCAGGGCCACGGCACCACGGTCCGGTCCATCGCCAACGGCGACAAGCGGGTCCTGGCGTTCATGGGCCGGGTGCACCTCTACGAGGGCCACCACCCCAACGTCGTCGCCCACGGCGTCCGCACCGCGGTGCGGGCCGGCTGCTCGACGGTCGTGCTCACCAACGCGGCGGGCTGCCTGCGGCCGGGGCTGCGACCGGGCCAGCCCGTGCTCATCGCCGACCACCTCAACATGACCGGCCGGACGCCGCTGCTCGGCGAGAACGACGAGCGCATCGGGCCACGCTTCCCCGACATGGGCGAGGCCTACACGCCCCGCCTCCGGGAGCTCGCCCGAGCCGTCGACCCGACGCTCGAGGAGGCGGTGTACTGCGGCCTCCTCGGCCCCACCTACGAGACCCCCGCCGAGGTGCGGATGGTGGCGGCGCTCGGCGGGGAACTGGTCGGCATGTCCACCGTGCTCGAGTCCATCGCCGCGGCCCACGCCGGCGCCGACCTGCTGGCGGTGTCGTTGGTGACGAACCTGGCGGCCGGCCTGGCCGACGAGGTGCTGGCGCACGACGACGTGCTCGCCGTGGCCGCCGAGTCCGCCGACCGCATGGGCGGGCTCATCGCCCAGATCGTGCGGCAGCTCTGATGGCCGTCGACGCGCAGCTGCTCGAGCGGGCGTGGGCCTGGCTCGCCGCCGACCCGGATCCCACCACGCGCGACGAGCTCGACGCGGTGATCACCGCCGCCGAGGCGGGCGACGGCGCCGCAGCGGCCGACCTGGCCGATCGCTTCGCTGCGGACCTGGACTTCGGCACGGCCGGGCTCCGAGGCCGACTCGGTGCTGGCCCCAACCGCATGAACCTCGCGGTGGTCACCCGGGCCGCCAACGGCATCGTCCGGTGGCTCAAGGACTCGGGCGATCCCGGTGTCGCCCAGCGCGGCGTGGCGGTGTGCTTCGACGCCCGCCACCGGTCGCAGGACTTCGCCGAGACGAGCGCGGCCATCTTCGCCGCAGCCGGCATCCGGGCCTACGTGCTGCCCGGCCCGTTGCCGACGCCCGTCCTCGCCTTCGCCGTCGCCCACCTCGGGGCGGCCGCCGGCGTCATGGTGACGGCGAGCCACAACCCGCCGCAGGACAACGGCTACAAGGTCTACGACGGCAGCGCCCGCCAGATCATCCCGCCGGTCGACGGGATCATCGCCGCCGGCATCGACGCCACGCCCCGGGCCTGCGACGTGATGTACGCCCACCCCGAGGACCCCGACATCGTGCGGGTCGGCGACGACCTGGTGCAGGCCTACGTCGATGCGGCGTCGCAGGTCGGCCTGGTGCCGTCGGAGCGGACGCTCGTCGCCGCCTACACGGCGATGCACGGCGTGGGCGCGGCCACCATCCGGCGGGCCTTCGCCGCAGCCGGCTTCGCGCCGGTGGTCGAGGTGGAGCAGCAGGTCGAGCCCGACCCCGACTTCCCGACCGTCGCCTTCCCGAACCCCGAGGAGCCCGGCGCCCTCGACCTGGGCATCGCCACGGCGACGGCGGCCGCCGCCGACCTGCTCCTGGCCAACGACCCCGACGCCGACCGCCTCGGCGCCGCCGTCCCCGACCCCTCGGCGCCCGACGGCTGGCGCCCGCTGCGCGGCGACGAGATCGGCGCCCTGCTCGCCCACCACCTCGTGGCCTCGGGTGGCATCGCCGACGACGCGGTGCTGGCCACCACGATCGTGTCCTCCACCCTGCTCGGCAAGATCGCCGCCGCTGCTGGCCGCCCGTTCGTCGAGACCCTCACCGGCTTCAAGTGGCTCGGCCGGGCCGCCGACCCCGACGGCGAGCTCGGCTTCGCCTACGAGGAGGCGCTCGGCTTCTGCGCCGGCGGCCTGGTTCGCGACAAGGACGGCATCACCGCGGCGCTGCTGCTCGCCGAGGCCGCCGCCGTGCAGAAGCGCGACGGACGGACCCTGCTCGACGTGCTGGACGACCTCGCCGTCGAGCACGGCGTGCACCAGACCGTGCAGTGGTCGGCCCGGGTCGCCGGCAGCGACGCCATGCAGCAGATGACCGCCGCGATGGACCGCATGCGCACGACCCCGCCCACCGAGTTGGCCGGCCGTGCGGTCCGGTCCGTCGACGACCTCATCGACGGCGATGCCGAGCGCGGCTTCGTCTCCAGCGACGTCCTGATCTGGCACCTCGACAGCGGCCGGGTCGTCGTGCGCCCCAGCGGCACCGAGCCCAAGCTCAAGGCCTACGTCGAGGTCATCGAACCCGTTGCCGACCGCGCCGACCTCACCGCAGCCCGCGAACGCGCCGTCACCGCCCTCGAGCAGCTCGTCGCCGCCACCGCCGCCGCCACTGGCCTGGCCTGACCGTTCCGCCCGCTCGACCGGCAGGAGGCGTCCCGCCTCAGGGGCGGGGGGAGAGGACGCAGAGCTCGTTGCCCTCGGGGTCGGCGAGGACGACCCAGGACTCGCTGCCGGTCTGGCCGACGTCGGCTCGGCGCGCGCCGAGCGCGAGCAGGTGCTCGACCGCCTCGGTCTGGTCGTCGTGCTCGCCGGGGGCGACGTCGAGGTGGATGCGGTCCTTCCGATCGCTGCGGGGCATCGTCGGCCGGGTGATGATCTCGATCGGCGCCCCACCGTCGGCCGGCGTCAGCACGACGTAGTCGGGTTCGTCGCGCGTCACGTCCCAGCCGGTGGCCGCGGCCCAGACGTCGCGGAGGGCGGGGGCGTCGTGGGCGGCCACCGTGAACCCGGCGACCGAGCCGAGGTGGGCGTACTCGGGTCGCGGGTCGAGCACGCAGAAGTGGTTGCCCTCGGGGTCGGCGAGGACGGTGAACGGCGCGTCGGGCGCCTGGCCGACGTCGGCCCGCGTCGCGCCGATGCCGAGGAGCCGCTCGACCGTGGCCTCCTGGTCGGCGGTCGAGAAGCTGTTCAGGTCGAGGTGGATGCGCTCCTGGCCCTCGCGGTGGTTGCCGTCGCCCACGAACGACAGCTCCGGGTAGGGGTGGCTCCCATCGGGCTCGAGCCGCTCGCACAGGTTCACCTCGACACCGTCCTCGGACTCGAAGCAGATGAGCCAGCCGATCGCCTCGGACCACCACGTGGCGAGGGCCATCGGGTCCCGGGCGTCGACGGTGAAGCTCTCGATGCGCAAGCTCATGCCCTACGCGCTACCCGATCAGCGGCCCGAGCACACGCGCTGCGGTGCTGACCTGGGGTTCCCTCCGGCGGAGGCGGCTCAGGCCGTGCCGTAGAGGCGGTCGCCCGCGTCTCCCAGGCCGGGGACGATGTACGAGACGTCGTTGAGGTGGTCGTCGATCGAACCGACGACCAGTTCGTCGCACAGGCCGCTGCGGTCGAGCGCGGCCACCCCCTCGGGGGCGGCCAGGACGCACACGGCGACGAGGCGCCCGGGGTTGCGGTCGCGCAGGAGCCCGCAGGCGTAGGTGAGCGAGCCGCCGGTGGCGAGCATGGGGTCGAGTACCAGGACGTCGCGCCCGTTGAGGTCCTCCGGCACCGAGTTCATGTACGGCTCGGGGACGAGGGTCTCCTCGTTGCGGGCCACGCCGATGAAGCCGGTGGGGCAGTCGGGGAGGTACCGCAGCACGCCGGGCAGCAGGCCGAGGCCGGCCCGCAGGATCGGTACGGCCATGGGCGGTTCGGTGACCCGGACCCCCTGGGTGACGGCGAGCGGCGTGGTCACGTCGAACGTCTCGACCCGGAGCTGGCGGGTGGCTTCGTACACGAGAATGCCCGCGAGGTCGTCCATGGCCACGCGGAACGCTGCCCGGTCCGTGTCCTGGTCGCGCAGCGTGGTCAGGGCCCGGTGGGCCAGCGGGTGGTCGACGACGGTGGTCAGCACCCGACCATGATGCGCAGATCCCACCCGCCCGGTCGGGGAACCCCGCCCCCTGGACCGAACTTCGTATGCGTGAGCGCCGATTCGGACGCTCTGGCATACGAAGTTCGGATCGTGGTCCCGACCCCGGGCGAACTTCGTAGGTGGGAGGGCCGCTTCGGGTGCTCTGGCATACGAAGTTCGGGTCGTGGGGTGGGGCGGACGGGGTCGGGGGAGGGTGTGAGGTTGCGGTGGCGCTGGCAGGATGCCCCGATGGAACGAGCGGAGCTGGCCCGGATGATCGACCACACCCTGCTGGACCCGGCGGCGACGCCGGGGCAGGTGGCGCTGCTGTGCGGCGAGGCGTCGGTGCTGGGGGTCGGGGCGGTGTGCGTGGCGCCCAACCGGCTCCCGCTGCCGCAGGGTGGCCTGCCCGACACCACGGCCGTCTGCACCGTGATCGGGTTCCCGAGCGGCGCCCACCGGCCCGAGGCCAAGGCGGCCGAGGCGGTCCAGGCCGTGGCCGACGGGGCTACCGAGCTGGACATGGTGATCGATCTCGGGTGGGCGATGGCCGGGTTGTGGGACCGGGTCGAGGCCGACATCGCCGCGGTCCGTGCGGCCGCGCCCGACTCGCTCCTCAAGGTCATCATCGAGTCGGCGGCGCTGGCCGACGACCGCGCCATCGTGGCCGCGTGCCACGCGGCCGAGGCCGCCGGGGCCGACTTCGTGAAGACCTCCACCGGCTTCCACCCCGCCGGCGGAGCGAGCCTGGGCGCGGTCGCGCTGATGGCCGAGACCGTCGGCGGCCGCCTTGGTGTCAAGGCTTCGGGCGGCATCCGCGATGCGGCCACCGCCCTCGCCATGGTCGATGCCGGCGCCACCCGCCTGGGCTGCTCGGCGTCGCGGGCGATCCTCGAGCAGCTCTGATCCGAGCCGCCGCGGTCAGCGCTCGTCTGGGGTGAGCCACTTCGATGTGGCGACGGGCTCCCAGGCGGCGAGGGCCGCCAGCATCGCAGCGGGCTCGGTGGCGTCGAGGATCATCGACCGGTGGCCGGGCTTGAGGAAGCCGGAGGCCACGGTGTCGTCGAGGAAGCCGAGCAGCGGGGCGTAGAAGCCGGCGACGTCGAGCAGCCCCACCGGCTTCTCGTGGATGCCGAGCTGGGTCCAGGTGATGGCCTCGAACAGCTCCTCGAACGTGCCGACGCCGCCGGGCAGGGCGATGAACGCGTCGGACCGGTCGGCCATGGCCATCTTGCGCTCGTGCATCGAATCGACGACGAGGAGCTCGGTGAGGCCCTGGTGGCCGACCTCCTTCTCCCAGAGGTGCTGGGGGATCACGCCGGTGACGGTGCCGCCGCCCGCGAGGACGGCGTCGGCGACCTCGCCCATGAGCCCGACGTTGCCGCCCCCGTAGACGAGGCCGATGCCGCGCTCGGCGAGCAGCCGGCCCAGCTCGACCGCGGTGGCGGTGAACGCGGGGTCGTTGCCGTGGTTGGAGCCGCAGAAGACCGCGACCCGTCGGAGCGGGCGGGTCACGGCTGGACGCGGAAGCCGGACGTGCCCAGGCCGGCGGCCTTGAGCGTGGCGTAGCCGGGCTTGATCTGCTCGTTGATGATCCGCAGCCGCTTGTCGAACGGCCAGAAGCTGCTCTTCATGGCGTTGATGGTGAGCCACTCGAAGTCGTCCCAGCCCCACCCGAACGCCTCGTGCAGGTTGGCGAACTCGCGCGACATCGAGATGTCGCTCATGAGCCGGTTGTCGGTGTTGACCGTGACCCGGAACCGGAGCTGCTTGAGCAGGCCGATCGGGTGCTCGGCGACCGTGTCGCACACCCCGGTGTGGACGTTGGACGTGGGGCACATCTCGAGCGGGACGCGGCGGTCTCGGACGAACGAGGCGAGCCGGCCGAGCGACACCTGGCCGTCGGGCTCCACCGTGATGTCGTCGATGATGCGCACGCCGTGGCCCAGGCGCTCGGCGCCGCAGATCTGGAGCGCCTCCCAGATGGACGGGAGGCCGAACGCCTCGCCGGCGTGGATGGTGATGTGCGAGTTGGCCTGGGCGACGATGCGGAAGGCGTCGAGGTGGCGGCTGGGCGGGTTGCCGGACTCGCTGCCGGCGATGTCGAACCCGACGACGCCCTGGTCCCGGTGCCGCAGCGCGACCTCGGCGATCTCGGTGGACCGGGCGGCGTGGCGCATGGCGGTGACGAGCAGCCCGACCTCGATGGGCCGGTCGGCGCTGGCCCGTTCGAAGCCGGCGAGCATGGCCTCGACCGCCTCGTCAGGGGTGAGGCCGCCCTCGATGCACAGCTCGGGCGCCATGCGCACCTCGGCGTAGACGACGCCGTCGGCGGCCAGGTCCTCGATGCACTCGGCCGCGACCCGCTCGATGTGCTCGGGCGTCTGCATGCACGCCACCGTGTGCTCGAACGTGTCGAGGTACAGGTCGAGGTCGCGCCGGTTCGCCCCTTCGGTGAACCACGCCTGCAGCTCGTCGGGATCCTGGGTCGGCAGCTCGTGGCCGACCTCGTTCGCGATGTCGATCACCGTGGAGGGCCGCAGCCCGCCGTCGAGGTGGTCGTGCAGGAGGACCTTCGGGGCCTGTCGGATCAGATCGAGCGAGATGCCGTCAGCCATGGACGGAGGGTACCGGCGGCCTCGCCGGTCCGCCTGCGGTTTCCCGCGGCGTGCACCACGCGTTCGCCGGGCGGCAACCCGGGGTGGGCCCGACCGTGGTCGGCGGGTGGGACCGGAGGATCAGGAGGGCATGGGGGCGAGCGCCTCGCCCGCCAGCTCGGCCATTACCGCGTCGATCTCCCGGTCGACCTGCTCGACCGGCTCCTGGGCCTCCACGGCGGCGTCTCGTCGGCGGACCAGCTCGATGAGCTCGAGCTCCAAGCCCATCGCCCGATCCTCGTGGCAGGCGTGCCCGTCCTGCCAGGGGAAGGGCTCGTGCGTGGGGGTGGCGGGCTTGAGCGTGAGCATGTCGGCTCCTCGTCAGGGGTGTGCGCCTGGGATACCCACCAGGCTGGCCCAGCCACACCGCCCGTGGGTTCCAGGTTGGTGACGATCACCCGACAGCCCGGCGACGACGAGGGGCCTAGCGGAAGGTGGGGCCGGCCCAGGACATGCGCATGAGCCGGCGGACCTGCCCGGGGTGGTCGGGATCGGGCAGGTCGATGCCGGTGTCGTGGAAGCCGGCGGCCCGGTAGGCACGCACGGCCCGCTCGTTGCGGGGGTCGGGGTCGATCCAGACCTCGGGGCAGTCCGGGTTCGTCGTGCGGAGCACGTGGTGCACGAACTCGAGCACGAGCCGACGGCCGTGGCCCTGGCCCACGTAGTCGGCGTCGCCGATGGCGATGTCGAGGGCCATGGTGCCGGGTGGGATCGAGACGCCGGGGTACCAGTCCCGCTCGTCCTCCACCCGGTACCACTGGATGAAGCCGACGGCGGTGCCCTCGATCTCCATCACCCACGGGCTCACGGGGTCGGTGCCGTCGATCCGTTCCTGGTACTTGGCCTCGACCCCCTCGATGGTCTCGCTCGGGTCGGTGCCCC
Organism: Acidimicrobiales bacterium; assembly: GCA_035555395.1. Taxonomy (GTDB): domain Bacteria; phylum Actinomycetota; class Acidimicrobiia; order Acidimicrobiales; family Iamiaceae; genus Aquihabitans. The sequence goes on along the minus strand of DATMGQ010000051.1, from coordinate 786 downwards.
ACCACTCCGCGACGTGGGGCGCCTGGATCCACGTCTGGAGCTGCGGGAGGTCGTCACGGACCATGGGGCGGAAGCTGAGCTGCTCGTCACGCGGGCGGTCGGTCATGCGTCGATCGATCCTCGCTGTCCAGGGGTGTGGATCAGGCGGCGTCGAACCCCCGGAGCGGGAGGGATGGGGACCGTTGCAACCAGTTCTCGTCGGGGTACATCGCAGCCCCGTCGATGACGTGCACCGTATAGGCATGGCGGCTGCGCGATGAGCGATTGACGTCGCTCCAGTGCGGCAGGAGGCCGTGGAGCAGCACGAGCGTGCCGGCCTTCGCCTCGATCGGCACCAGCTCGGGGCCTCCCGGTTCGGGCCACGGCGTCGTGTCGAGCTCCTCGAACGCGGTGCCGCCGGCGGGGTTGCGGACGAAGCGCTTGCGCAGCGGCGTGCGGTGCCCGCCGGGCTGGGCCCACAGGCACCCGTTCTCGAGGGTGGCGTCCTGGAGCGCCACCCAGAAGCCGACCACGGTCATCGGGTCGGTGAACAGGAAGGCCGAGTCCTGGTGGCACGACACCTCGCCGCCGATGAACGGCGACTTGAAGATGTACATGGACTGCAGCAGCTTCGGGTCCACCATGCCGATGGACGTGGCCGCCTCGGCGATGGGGGACTGCCGGCTGAACGAGTCGAACACCGGGTCGAGGTCGTGCATGGCGTGGCCGATCTTGTTGATCGACACCGCCTTGTCCTGGAGGAGGTGGCCGTCGTCGTCGAAGGCGCCTTCCTCGAAGAAGCACGAG
>DATMGQ010000050.1:0-21887 GCA_035555395.1 Acidimicrobiales bacterium | reverse complement strand
CACACCGCGAACTTCGCGGCCCGGCCGACGTGGGCGCCGGGTCGCTCATCGGCCCACGGCCCGCCGGCGAGGCCCTCGCGGACGGCCACGGTCATGAGGTCGTGGTAGGCGGGGTGGTACTCCACCTCGTCGACCCGGTGGCCGAAGCGGTCGAACGGCTTGAACACGGGCGGGAACTGGTTGGCCAGCTCGCCCTTGTGGATCCACTCGGGCTCGCCGGCGAGCTGCCCGAGCCGGTGCAGGTCGTCGAGGTGGGCGCCCCCGCCCTCGCGGGCGACCCCGTCGAGCAGGGCCACGTCCAGGCCGGCGGCATCGTGGCCTTCGAGCGGGACCGACTGGTTGAACACCTCGTGCGTACCCATGCCGCCCGTTCTACCGCAGCGGGGTCCAGGAGCTTTCTTCAACCGATCGGTTGACAATGGGGCGGCCTCGGCGTACCGTCCCTCGTGTTCAACCAATCGGTTGAGCAAAGGCGACGCTTGGAGGCGACGACGTGGCAGCAGATCCGCTCTCCCGGGTGTTCTCGGCGCTCGCCGACCCCACCCGGCGCGATCTCGTGGCCCGGCTCGCGTCCGGCGACGCCACGCTCTCCGAACTGGCCGAGCCCTACGACGTCTCCGTCCAGGCCGTCTCCAAGCACCTGCGCGTGCTCGAGGACGCCGGCCTGGTCACCAAGGGCCGGGACGCGCAGCGCCGCCCCGTGCACCTCGAAGCGGAGGTCTTCGATCTGATGACCAAGTGGATCGAGCGCTACCGGCACCAAGCCGAGGAGCGCTACCGCCGACTCGACGACGTGCTGCGGGGCCTCCCCGACGACGTCGACCCCATCCCACCCACCCCACCGAGCACAGGAGCGACCCCATGACCACGACCAAGCACGAGACCGAGATCGCCGCGGACCCCACCGTCCCACTGATCCGCATCATCCGGGAGTTCGACGCCACGCCGGCCCAGGTCTTCCGGGCCCACACCGACCCGGAGCTGGTGAAGCAGTGGCTCGGGCCGCGCGGCCTGGAGATGGAGGTCCTGACCTTCGACTGCCGCACCGGCGGCGAGTACCGCTACGTCCACCGCCGCGGCGACGAGGCGTACGTCTTCCACGGCTGCTTCCACGAGGTGACGCCCGCCCGGCGCATCGTCCAGACGTTCACGTTCGAGGGCATGCCCGAAGCCGTGGCGCTCGAGACGCTGGTCCTCGAGGACCTGGGCGACGGGCGCACCCGCCTGACCGCCGAGTCCCTCTGCGACTCGTTCGAGGGCCGCGACGGCATGCTCAGCAGCGGCATGGACGAAGGCGTCATCCAGGGCTACGAGCGCCTCGACGAGCTCATCGCCCGCGGCGAAGCCGACTGACCCGGACTTCGCCCCTCCTCGCCCCTCCCCCCGGCCCCCGGCCCCGGCCCCGGCGATCGAACTTCGTATGCGAGAGCGCCCAGACGGGCGCTCTCGCATACGAAGTTCGTCGGGGTGGGGGTGGGGGTGGGGGTGGGGTTGGGGTTGGGGCTGCGGTTGGGTTTCGTGTTCAGGCGACGGGGGCGCCGGGCGGGAGGTCGGCGTCGGGGGCGAGGAGGTGGACGGTGCCGTCGGGCGCCAGGCCGCCGAGCACGAGGAACTCGCTTCGGAAGCCGGCGATGCGGCGGGTGCCGAGGTTGATGGCCCCCACCACCTGGCGGCCCACCAGCTCCTCCGCCGCGTAGTTGGTGACCTGGGCGCTCGTGCGGAGGGTGCCCACGGCCGGGCCGAAGTCGACGGCGAGCTTCCACGCCGGCTTCCGGGCCTCGGGGAACGGCTCGACCTCGGTCACCCTCCCGACGCGCAGGTCGAGGGCGAAGAACCCCTCGGCCCCGACGTCGGGCTTCCGTTCGAGGTCGGCGGGGTCGTGCGGCTCGGTCACCTCCCCGGTCTACCCCCGGCGGGGCCCCTCCCTCGCCGAAGTTGGTGTGGATGTGCGCGCATATCGCGCACATCCACACCAACTTCGGTCGGTGGTCGGTGGTCGGTGGTCGGTGGTCGGTGGGTCAGTCGCCGTCGCTGTCGTCGCCGCTGCGGCCCTTGCCGCCGCGGTCGTCGCTGGCCATCTGGTCGAGGGCGGCCATCAACGTCGCCTTCTCCTCGTCGGTGAGCTCCGCTCCCTGGTGGATGGCCGTGTACTTGTCGAGGGGCATCGAGCCCCGCTCGATCTCCTCGACCGCATCGTCCGCCTCGTTGTCGGACGGATCCCACTCCGAGAAGTTCATCTCCGAGCGGCCGGTCTCGACGTCGCTCCGCACGAGCCAGGACATGGGGGCGACGTAGCTGTAGGCCGGCCACTTGGTCTCGTTGGAGTGGCAGTCGTAGCAGGACTCCCGGGCGATGGCCTCGGCCTCGGCGTTCGGCCACGGCGCGGCCGACGTGACCGGTGGGTTGGCGTGCGTCCACCCGTAGGGCACGAGCTGCATCAGGACGAAGGCGCCGAGCAGCACCCCGAGGACCGTGAGGATCGGCCGCCGGAAGCGGTGCCGGCGCTCGGCCGGCTCGGCCGACTCGGCGGGCTCGGCCGGCTCAGCGGGGTCGGCGGGGCGTGCGGGCGGTGCGGGCTCGTCGGACTCGGCCATGCCCTGCATCGTGCCCAATGGCCGGGCCGGTCAGCCATCGGACCTTGGTGCTGCGACCTCGCCGGCGGCCTACGGGGTCGTGGTGGTGCTCGTCGTGGGGAACGGCGTGGTCGTCGACGTGGTGGCCGCCTCGTAGGTGATCTCGACCGTGCCCTCGGGGACGACGACCGTGGCGACCTCGGAGATCGCGGTGAAGCTGACCGCATCGCAGGTGTCGGTCGGCAGGGTCGCCACCGCCCACGGATCGTCGACCGAGCCGTCGCCGCCGGAGAGCAGGACCGGGACCCGGCCCGCCGCCGTCTCGCACGAGTCGAGCTGGGCGGCGGCCCAGAGCGCCTCGCCGCCCGGGCCGGCGCGCTGGACGAGCGTGGCCTGCTCGGGTGGCGGGGTGGCCGGCTTCGACTCGGGCGGCGTGTAGCTGATCGCGATGGTGTACGTCGTCGCACCGAGCACCACCGCGAGGCCGCCGGCGATCAGCCAGGCCCGGCTCTTGGTGAACGATCCGTGCGAGGTGATGTACTTCGCCCGGTCGATGATCTCCAGGTAGGCCTGCCGGTACACCTCCATGTTCCCGGCCGCGGTGGTCGCGTCCGCCTCGGCCCGGTCGGCCTCGGCCTGCGCCTCGGCCGCCCTCTTGCGGATCTCCTCGAGGTCAGCGGGGGCGGGGTCCGCGGCTTCGGCGGCGGTCAGCGCCGCGGTGGCCTCGTCGCTGGCAGCGCGCGTGCGCGTGGCATCGGCTGCGGTCTGGCGTTCGACCACGTGCCACTCGGCGTACCGGTCCCGGAACCCCTCGAGGTCCGTTGAGTCGGCGGGCAGGAAGTTGGCGGGGTGGGCGGCGATGTCGGCGGCCAGTTCGGGTGGGAGGTCGTCGAGCCGGGGCTCCTTGCCGGCGAGCGTCGCCGCCATCGCGCCGATGATCGCCGCGAGCCCGAGGGCGGCCGCGGCGGCGCCGAGCCACATCGCGAGGGCCCGCTGCCAGAAGTACGACTCGCCCAGGTTGCCCTTGACGATGAAGCCGCCGCTGGCGAACACGATGCCGGTGAACGCGGTGGCGGTCGTGATGAGCCACTTGGCGGTGGCCCGGACCCCCTCGTCGGCCCGGCCCCAGCGGGTCGTCGCCGTCGACGGCGCCTCGGCGGGCGCGTCGCCGTCGCCCGCCTGGGGCTTCTCGTCCTTCGCCACGGGACGGCCGTTCAGCCGTCGTGGGACGGCGCCGGACCCTGCGGGCGCGGTGGCTTCACCGGCTCGATCGGGTCGACCGTCTCCTCCGCGATCTCGCGGCGGATCGAGGGTCGGGGGCCCCTGATGGCCTTGATCCCGCCCTCGTCGTCGTGCGTGTCGTCGTCATCCACCATGACTGCCCTCCCAAGCCGTCCGACGGCGCCAGGCTATCGGCGGTCCTCGGCGCGTGCTGGAGGGACGGACGTGGCGCCCCGTCAGCGGTTGCGGGGGAGCTGCAGGCCGCGCTCGGCGATGATGCCGCGGAGGACCTCGCTGGTGCCGCCGTAGATCGTGGTGACCTGGCAGTGGCGGTAGATCGCCTCGATCCAGCCGTCGTCGATGCCGGTGGTGGCGTCGCCGTGGCGGCGGACGCCCTCGGCGCCGACCGAGTCGATGAGCTCGTTGCCGGCGTACTGGTAGTGCTCGGTGGTGAAGAGCTTCGCCATCGTGCCCTCGACGCCGGGCAGGGTGCCCTCGGAGGCCATCCACGCCGCTCGCCAGCCGAGGAGGTTCGACACCTCGTTGCCGATGGCGATGCGGGCGAGGCGCTCCTGCACAAGCGGGTCGGCGATCATCTGGCCGCCGGCGGGCGACGCGGTGTTGCGGGCCCAGCCGAGGCCGTGGTCGAGCAGGCGGACGAGCTCGCCGTACCAGGCGCTGTTCCGCTCGAACACCAGGGCGGTCATCATCACGCCCCAGCCCTTGTCGACCTCGCCGACGCGGTACTTGTCGTCGACCTTGACGTCGTCGTAGTAGGTGATGTTCGTGCGCTCGCCGCCCATGGTGTGGACGGGGGTGAAGCTGATGCCGGGGTGGTCCATCGGCACCACGAACATCGTGAGGCCCTTGTGCTTGGCGACCTCGGTGTTGGTGCGGGTCAGCAGGAACACGTAGTGCGCCTCGTGGGCGAGCGTCGTGAACATCTTCTGGCCGGTGATGGTCCACTCGTCGCCGTCGCGGGTGGCCTTGGTCATCACCGAGGCGACGTCGGAGCCGGCGTCGGGCTCGGAGTAGCCGAGGCAGCACATGGCCTGGCCGCTCAGGATCTCCGGGATGATCGTCTGCTTCTGCCACTCGGTGCCGTCGATGAGCAGCGTGTGGGCCACGAGGCTGGCGACGCCGAGGCCGTCGACGGGTGCGCCGGAGAAGTACATCTCCTCGGACAGCGAGTTCATCTCGAGCGGGGAGCGGCCCTGGCCGCCGAACTCGGCGGGCCAGCCGGCGGAGATCCACCCGGCGTCGGCCATCTTCTTGTGGAGGCCCCAGTCGTGGATGGTGCCGGTGTGGTGGGCGTCCTCGATGACCTGCTCGGTGACGTGCTCGGTGAGGAAGCTGCGGATCTCGTCGCGGAACGCCTGGACGGCCGGGTCGAGGCGGAAGTCGAAGCCTCCGTCGGACGTGTCGGCGTCGGTGCGCTGGGGTTCCGCGTAGGTGCCGTGCACGGCGGCATCGGCCTTGCCGGTGTTGGTCGGGCGGTAGCTCGACGTGGGGATCGGCCCGGTCGTCGGGTCGTCCCACAGGCGCCCGGCGAGGCCGATCAGCTCACGGCGGGGGTCGCCGAGCAGCAGGCGGGCCGCCTTGGCCCGGCGGAAGTACAGCTGGATGTCGTACTCCTCCATGAACCCGTACCCGCCGTGCACGTGGAGGCTCCACGAGGCCTGGCGCTGCGCGGTGTCGCCGGCGAACCAGAACGCCATCGCCGGGAAGCTGTGCTCGACCGGGTCGCTCACGTCGAGCGCCCACACGGCCTTGTTCGAGAGGAGGTCGGCGCCGTCGAGGTCGGTGGCGAGGTCGGCGAAGCGGTGCTGCACCGCCTGGAACGAGCCGACGGCGACGTCGAACTGCTTGCGGTCCTTGGCGTACTGGATGCCGATCGCCTGGGCCTCACGGGCGAGGCCCACGAACCAGCGGGCGGTGAGCGCCCGCCACTCGTCGACGGCTCGGGCGTGGGCGGCGCGGGCCTCGTCGCCCGTGGCGAGCACGGTGCGGTCGCCGGCGAGCGCCACGTCGGCGATGGGCGCCGAGCCGAGGTTGGTGGGGGAGGGCAGGTTGCTGGCGGCGACCACGACCAGCTCGTCGCCGTCGAGGGCGACGACCGACGCGGCGACCGCTGCACCGGGCACGACTCGGGCGGTGCCGTCGACCGCGGGTTGCAGGGCGAGCGCGACCGGTGCGCCGCCGGCGATCAGGTCGGTCAGGTGGGCGCCCGCCGCATCGGCGAAGCGGGCCAGGAGCCGGCCGGCCACGAGGGTCTCGACCACGGGCGCCGACGCCAGCCGGGCGCCGCACGCCTCGGCGACCACGGCGATGTCGCGGAGCGACGCACCCGAGCCGCCGAGGTCCTCGGCGATGCCGAGCGTTGGCACGCCCATGTCGGTCAGGCCCGACCAGACCTTGGGGTCCCACCCGAGCGGCTCGGCCTCGCGGACCGCCTCGAACGACGAAGCCTTGTCCAGGAAGCTGGCCACGGCATCCCGCAGCGCATCCTGTTCCTCGGTGATCTGCAGGTGCATCCCCTCAGACTAGAACCCGTTCTAGTTCTGTACCGATTCGGCCCTCCGCGGCGAGGTGTGGGTCAGGTGATGGTCGCCTCGGCCTCGACCTCCTGGCGCTCCGCAGAGACCTGGTCGCCTTCCTCGTCGGCGGGGACGAGCACCGCCGTGAACGTGATGGCGCTCCCCGGCTGGTAGGCGAAGCTGTCGCCGGATGCCGACGACGTGCCCGGCTCCCAGAGGAAGGGCGCCTCGCCCGCGCCGGGGGCCACGGGCCTGTCCAGGACGCCCATCTCGGCGTAGAGGTCGGCGTCGGTCACCGTGTCCATGCCGCCCATCCACTTCCAGTCGGCGTACTCGGCGCCCACGGCGACCAGGGAGTACGGGAGCCGGATGACCGTCTCGCCGGTGTTGGTGAACACGTCGTTCACGAACACCACCGGGTCGCCCTCGGCGAGGATGGGCTCGTTGGTCTCAGGAGCGGCGAAGTTGCCGTCCTCGGGCGCCTTGGCGGTGCCCACCTGGTACACGTCGACGGTGAAGCCCTCGCCCTGGAGGGTGGTCAGCTTCTCCCCAGGTGTCTCGAACGGCTGGGCCCACTCCGGTCGCGTGCCCGTGCTGGCGGATTCGGCCGTGCGGTCCTCGTCGGCGGGCACGGCGGTGGTGGTGGCGTCTGCTTCGGTCGTGGTGGGTGCCGATGTGGTGGACGTCGTGGTGGTGGTCGGGCCGTCGTCCGACGAACACGCTGGGGTGGCGAACAGGGCGGCACCGGTGATGGCGAGTGCGGCGATGCGCCGGTTTCGACGGGAGCGGGCGAGGGTCACGGCGGTCTCCTTGGTCGAGGACACCCTCGGGGAACCACGGCAGGCCGCGTCCATGACGGCACTGGCCGGCAGGCGGCCTGGCATATACCCTCGGGGGGTATGAGCGACGAGACGCCCCCGACGACCGAAGCCGACGACGCGAAGGCGCTGGTGGCCCAGGTGTTCTCCGACTCGGCGGACACCTACGACCAGGTCATCGACTTCTTCGCCCCGTTCGGGCGGGCGCTCGTCGAAGGCGCCGAGCTCGCGTCTGGAGCGCAGGTGCTCGACGTGGCCTCCGGTCGGGGCGCCTGCCTGTACCCGGCCCTCGAGGCGGTGGGACCGGACGGGTTCGTGACCGGCATCGACATCGCCCCCGGCATGGTCGAGGCGCTCGGCGCCGAACTGGCCGCGAAGGGCATCGCCAACGCCGAGGTGCGGGTGGGGGACGCCGAGGCGCTCGAGTTCGCCGACGCCTCGTTCGACGCCGTGCTCGGCGGGTTCATGATCTTCTTCTGCCCGGACCCGGACCGGGTGCTGGCCGAGTTCGCCCGGGTGCTCAAGCCGGGCGGGGTGGTCGCCCTCACGATCTTCGACGGCGACACGCCCTCGAAGTTCCTGCGCGACGTCGGCGCCGAGATCTTCGGCGGCCAGGAGGAGCCTCGGGCGTCGCAGGCCTTCGACAAGGCCGATGTGCTCGATCCGGCGCTCGTGGCCGCCGGGTTCGACCAGCCGGTCGGCACCGACGTGAACGAGCGCTTCCGGTTCGAGTCGGCCGACCAGATGGAGCGCTGGCACCGCAGCCACTTCGCCCGCCTGCTCCTCGACGCCCTCGACGAGGACCAGCTCGGGATCTACCGCCGCCGCATGGACGAGCACCTCGAGGACCTCCGCGACGGCGACGCCTTCGTCCTCCCCCAGCGGGCCCGAGTCACCACCGCCCACAAGCCCTGACCGACCCCACCCCGAATCAGGTCACCTGAGCCGCGCTACGCGGCACGAACGACCTGATTCCGGTCGGGTGCTCGGCGTGGGTGTGGAATCGGGTCACGTGAGCCGCGCTGTGCGGCTCGAACGACCTGATTCGGGTCAGGTGCCGCAGAAGGTCTGGTAGGTGTCGCCGAAGGCGGCCGGGGCGGGGAGGGCGTAGCGGTCGAGGCCGGGGCGCTCGTCGAACGGCAGGGTGAGCACGTCGACCAGGGCCTGGACCGGGGCGAGGTCGCCGTCGGTGGCGGCGGCCAGCGCCTCCTCGACCAGGTGGTTGCGGGGGATGTAGATCGGGTTGACCCGGTCCATCTCGGCGGCCACGCCCTCGCGGGCGCCCTGCTCGGCGTCGAGGCGGGCGGCGTAGCGCGCCAGCCAGGGATCGAGGGCCGTGCGATCTCGCAGCTGGTCGAGGAGCGGCGTCGAGTCGCCCCGGACCACCGACGACAGCGCCCGGAACGTGGCGGTGTGGTCGGCGCCCTGCTCGTGCATCGTGCGCAGCAGGTCGTCGAACAGCTCCGAGTCCCCGTCGAGCACGGAGCGCAGGCCGAGCTTGGATGCCATGCCGCTGCGCCACGCCGCCGCGAACGTCGCCGGGAACGTCTGGAGCCGGTCGGTGGCGGCGGCCACCGCGGCGTCCTGGTCGTCGTCGATGAGCGGGAGCAGCGCCTCGGCCAGCCGGGCGAGGTTCCACTGGACGATGCTCGGCTGGTTGCCGAACGCGTAGCGGCCGCCGTGGTCGATCGAGCTGAACACGGTGGCAGGGTCGAAGGCGTCGAGGAAGGCGCAGGGCCCGTAGTCGATGGTCTCGCCGGAGATCGTGGTGTTGTCGGTGTTCATCACGCCGTGGACGAACCCGACGTGCATCCAGCTCGCCACCAGCGTCGCCTGGGCCTGGAGCACCGCGTCGAACAGGGCCAGCGCCCGGTTCGACGCATCGGCGGCCGCCGGGTGGTGGCGGTCGATGGCGACGTCGACGAGGCGCTCGAGCAGCGCCCGGTCCTGCATGGCGGCGGCGTACTGGAAGGTGCCGACGCGCAGGTGGCTCGCAGCGACGCGGGCCAGGACCGCGCCCGGCAGCGGGCCGTCCTCGCGGTACACCGGCTCGCCCGTGGTGACGACGGCGAGCGACCGGGTGGTGGGGATCCCGAGCGCGTCCATCGCCGAGCTGACGACGTACTCACGGAGCATCGGGCCGATGGCCGCCTTGCCGTCGCCGCCCCGGGCGAACGGCGTGCGGCCCGACCCCTTGAGGTGCAGGTCGAGGAGGTGGCCGTCGGCGTCGTGGAGCTCGCCGAGCAACAGGGCCCGGCCATCGCCGAGGCGGGGCGAGTACCCGCCGAACTGGTGGCCCGCGTACCCCTGGGCGACCGGTCGGGAGCCGGGGACCGCATCCATGCCGACCAGCACCCGTGCCGCCTCCGGTGTGCGGAGGGCGGCCGGGTCCAGGCCCAGCTCCTCGGCCAGCGCGTCGTCGACCAGCACCACCTGGGGGTCGGGGACCTCGGCGCCCTGCCACGGCATGCACAGCTCGGGCAGTTCGTCGGCGAACCGGTGGGTCAGCGACAGCAGGGGTCGGACATCGGTGGCATCCACCGTTCGAACCTATCGGCGGACCGAGCGCACCAGGTTCCCGTCGGCGTCCCACGTCTCCCAGGTGCCGGACTCGGTGCCGCGGTCGAAGCGGCCCGTGCGCATCAGCGAGCCGTCCTTGCGGTACCAGCGCCAGGCGCCGTGGAGCTCGCCGTCCTTCACCCGGCCCTCTGCCTTGGTCCGGCCGTCGGGGAAGAAGTCGGTGCGGGTCCCGGTGTGCACGTCGGAGATCTCGGTCATCCGGAGCTTCACCAGCTTCCGCAGGAGGCCGGTGGGCAGTCGGGCGCCGACCGGGAAGTTCACCGCGCCCTTCGACACCGCGTAGCCGTCGAGCGCGTCGCCTGCCGCCTCCACGACCGAGCCGCTCATCGGGAAGTAGCTGCAGTGGTCCTTGAAGCCGCCGTAACCGGCGACGCCCTTCCCCGCCAGCGAGAGGGCGGGCATGCCGTAGCGGAGACCCTCCTCGGCGTGGGGGAGGATCGTGCGCAGCGTGGCCCGGAGCTGCTCGAGCGTCGCCCGTTGCTCGGGCGGCTGCGCGGCGAGGTAGGTCTCGACCTGGGCGGTCCCGTCGGTGGCGGCCATCAGATGAGGACCCGGAGGTGCAGTTCGGCGGGGGAGCCGTCGGCGAGGTCCTCGGCGGTGCGGACCGCCTTCTTCACCGGGAGGATGAAGGTGCCCCGCTTCGTGTCCGGGAAGATCGACGTCTGCCAGGTCGTCGAGCCGATCGTGACCTCGACCTTCACCGAGCCGAAGCCCGCAGCGTCACCCGAGTGCCGCTCGTCGATCTCGTCGGTGACCTCCTCGGGCAGCGAGAAGAAGTGCCACGCGGCCTTGCCGTCCCACTCCCACAGCTCGGAGGTGAACGAGTAGGTCGAGCCCATCAGCGCGGGCCGTCGGGTCCGTTGGGCGCGTCGGGGTGGTGGGCGGCGTAGGCGGCGAGCCAGCCCTCGAGCATCGGGCCGAAGTGGGCCGGGTTGTACACGTCCTCCTCGGATGAGAACAGGCCGTTGCCGGCGTAGACGAGGCGGGTCCAGTTGGCGCCCTCGTACACCTGGCCGTCGCCGGGGTCGATGAAGCGGTTCTCGACCTGGCCGACGATCCAGCCCTGCTCGGCGTCCACCGTGTACCAGTCCCACGGGAACAGCTGCATCTCGGTGAACGGCCACTTGCACATCGTCTTGGTGATCCACTCGAGCACCGCTTCGCGCCCGTGGAACTCGCCGTAGAGGTGCTCGATGTAGTGGACGTCGGGGGTGAAGCGGTCGACCCACGGCGCCCAGTCGCCGGTGCGGCCCGCCTCGTTGGCGGCGTCCTGGTACCGCTGGAACGCCTCCTCGATCTCAGCTGCATCCCAGGCCATGGCGTCGTCCCCTCGCTCGGTGGTGGCGAGGAGGGTACGCGTGGTCAGCCCGTCGTGCTGGCGGACGGCGGCTGCCCGATCCAGGCGAGCAGGCCGTCGAGCCCGGGCAGCTGGTAGCTCCAGAACCCCTGGATGAGGCGGCGGACCTCGTCGGCGTCGTCGGTGGTCCGCAGGATCGCGGCGATGGCGCGGCGGGTGTTGTCGAACACCACCTCCAAGAGCGTGCGGCCGGCGGGGTCGAGTGGCTCGGGGAGCGTCGCCTCGACGTGGCCGACCAGACGGCCCACGAACGCCGTCCGGTAGTAGCTGCGGCTGGTGGTGCCCTCGTGGTCGAGGAGGGTGGCGACCTCGCGGCGGTGGGCCAGCCAGAACCGGAGCAGGTCGTCGGCCGGGTCGCCGTCGTCGGCGGGCTCGACGAGCGCGTCGATGCGGACGTCGAGCAGCCGGTCGTGTTCGGCGATGAGGTCGTCGGGGAGCACGGCCTCGAACAGCGCCGCCTTGTCCGGCACGTAGCGGTAGATGTTGGCCGTGGCGACGCCGGCGGCCTTGGCGATGCCGCTCATGGTCGTGGCGTCGTAGCCCTGCTCGAAGAAGGCGTCGCGGCCCGCGGCGAGGATGCGCTCGCGCACCTCGGCCTTCTGTACCTGGGCCATCAGCGGGCCTCGGCCCGGAACGGGAGGCGGTCGACCCACGGGCGGGCCTCCTCGAGCTCGAAGGCGAGGTGGAGCAGCGCGGCCTCCTCGCCGGGAGCCGCCGCGAGGTGCATGCCGACGGGCAGGCCGGCGACCGCTTCGAGCGGCACCGACATCGCCGGGCTGCCGGTGATGTTGTGGATCGGCGTGTACCCGATGAGCTGCTCGGTGCGGGCGATCAGCTCCTCCCGCCCGAGGTCCGGTGCGAGGGTGCCGAGCGGCCACGGCGGTCGGCTGACGGTGGGCGTGAGCACGACGTCGGCGTGGAGGAACAGGCCGAGGTAGTTGCGGGTGGCGGCGGCGAACGCGGCCTCGCCGGCGCTCGCCTCGTCGGGTCCCAGCGTCGCGGCCCACTCGATGAGCTCGAGGGTGAACGGCTCGAGCTCGTCGGGTCCCGGCGGCCGGCCGAGCATCGGGGTGACCATCGCCGAGACGTCGGTCATGGTCCGCGCCGCCGCCGTGAAGAACGCTCGCGAGAGGGCGGCGCCGTCGAAGACCGGGTCGAGGGGGAGCTCCACCCGCTGGTGGCCGAGGGCCTCGAGCAGGTCGGCCGTGCGCCGAAGGGCCGCGAGGACCTCGGGGTCGGGGAGCTCACCCGGGATGGTCCGCTCCAGCACGATGAACCGGAGGCGCCGCTCGGCCGGGCCGTCGATGCGGCCGACGGGGGCGTGGACGGCGCCGGGTCCTCGTCGCTCGGTAGCCGCCAGGAGCGCGGCGCTGTCTCGCACCGTGCGGGTGACGGCGTGCTCGTGGACGAGCGAGATGAGGCCGCCGAGGTCCGGTCCGACCGGCTCCGTCCGGTGGGCCGATGGCTTGAAGCCGAACAGGCCGGTCATCGACGCCGGGTACCGGATGGAGCCGCCTGCGTCGTTGGCGTGCGCCATCGGCACGGCACCGGCTGCGACGAGCGCCGCCGACCCGCCCGAAGAGCCGCCGGCGGACAGGCCCTCGCCCCACGGGTTGTGCGTCGCCCCGTGGAGCAGGGTCTCGGTGCTGCCGAGGAGCCCGAACTCGGAGCTGGTGGTGGCGCACACGATCCGGAGCCCGGCCTCCAGCAGCCGCTCGAGGTACGGCGAGGGTGGGCCCGCTTCGGCGTGGGCCATCAGGCGCGAGCCCATGGTCCACGGCAGGCCGGGCACGGCGAGGAGCTCCTTCACCGCGAACGGCACGCCGGCGAACGGCGCGTCGTCGTCGGCGGCTGGCGCTGCGACCGCCGGGTCGGCGACCGCGCCGACGGCGTTCAGGTCGGCGGTCGAGGCGAGGAGGGCGCGGCTGGCCTCCTCCAGTTCGTCGGCGGTCACCGCGCCCGAGCGCACCAGCTCGGCCATGGCCACCGCGTCCCAGGAGCGGTACTCGTCGAGATCGATCATGGTGCCACAATAGCAAATGCTGATTCGCGTTTCATCTCCGGGTTCGACCTGCGAAGATCGGCCCATGGCCGAACGCAACGTCCTGGGTGGCGAGCTCGAACCCTGCGGCACCGATCCGATGACCGGGTTCTTCCGCGACGGGTGCTGCGCCACCGGCCCCGAGGACATCGGCAGCCACACCATCTGCGCCGTCGTCACCGCCGAGTTCCTGGCCCACCAGCGCTCCATCGGCAACGACCTGTCGACCCCGATGCCGCAGTACCGGTTCCCCGGCCTGGTCCCCGGCGACCGCTGGTGCGTCACCGCCCGGAACTGGGCCATCGCCTTCAACGACGGCGTCGCCGCCCCCGTCGTGCTCGCCTCCACCAACGAGAAGGTCCTCGAGCTCGTCCCGCTCGAAGCCCTCCAGCAGCACGCCGTCGACGTCCCCGACGACGTCGGCGACCTCGACGCCTGACCCCGCCCCGAACCGACCGCCGAGGGGTGGGGGTCGGTACCCTGCGGCGCATGGGCGTGCAGCTGAACCACACCGTGGTGGGTGCGGTCGATGCGAAGGCGTCGGCGGCGTGGCTGGCGGAGGTGCTCGGGCTGGGCGAGCCGTTCTCGTTCGGGCCGTTCTGGCAGGTCGACCTCGACAACGGGGTGTCGCTCGACTTCGCATCGGTGGCACCGGGCGACGAGATCGTGCCGATCCACTACGCGTTCCTCATCGACGAGAACCGCTTCACCGAGGTGTACGACCGCATCACCAGCCGGGGGCTCGACCACTGGGCCGACCCGCACCAGCACCTCCCGCACCAGATCAACACCCACGACGGCGGCCGCGGCGTGTACTTCCTCAGCAACGACGGCCACTACCTCGAGGTCATCACCGTCCCCTACGGCGGCTTCTGACCCGACCCCTACCACCCGGGCGAACTTCGTATGCGAGGACGCCGGTTCGGGGGCTCTGCCATACGAAGTTCGGACGCGGGCGGCAACCCACGGCGAACTTCGTATGCGAGGACGCCGGTCGGGGCGCTCCGCCATACGAAGTTCGGAGGGGGGTGGGCGGGTGGTGCGGGCATCATGGGGCGATGACGACCACCGAGCCTGCGCCGACCGACACCGCTGGCGAGCTGCCGCACTGGGATCTCACGCCGTTCTTCCCGTCGATCGAGTCGCGGGAGTTCCTGGCGCTCAACGAGGAGGTGGGCGCCGAGGTGGGTCGGCTGCAGCGCCGGTTCGACGAGCTCGGCATCCGCGGCGGCGAACCGCTCGAGGTGACCGACGAGGTCGTGGCGGCGGCCGACGAGGCGATCGACGCGTTCAACCGCCTCCTCACCAACATGCGGAGGATCGGCTCGTACCTCTACGGCCACACCACCACCGACGCCCGTGACGCCACCGCGGCCGGTGCCCTGAGCCGCTACCAGGCGAGCGTCGCGCCCTTCGCCACGCTCGACGGCCGCTTCGACGCCTGGCTCGCCCGGGTGGACCTCGATGCGCTCGGCGCCCGCAGCACCACCGCCGCCGACCACGCCTACGCCCTGCGGAAGGGGGCCGACGGCGCCAAGCACCAGATGTCCGAGGAGCAGGAGGACCTCGCCGCCGAGCTGGCCCTCACGGGTGGACGGGCGTGGGCCAAGCTCCACGCCGACCTCACCGCCCGGCTCACGGCGAACGTCGAGGGCGAGGACCTGCCCATGAGCATGGTGCGCGGGCTGGCCACCGACCCCGATCCGGCTCGTCGCGAGGCGGCGTTCCACGCCGAGCTGGCGGCCTGGGACACGGTCACCGTCCCGCTCGCCACCGCCCTCAACGCGTTCAAGGGCGAGGCCAACGTCTTGAACCGGCGCCGGGGGTGGACCGACTCGCTCGACCCGGCGCTGGAGACCAACGGCGTGAGCCGGGAGATCCTCGCCGCCATGCAGGACGCCGTCATCGACTCGCTCCCGCACTGGCACCGCTACCTCCGTGCGAAGGCCCGGCTCCTCGGCCACGAGGACGGGCTGCCGTGGTGGGACCTGATCGCGCCGGTCGGCACCCCGAAGCGCTTCGCCTGGCCCGAGGCGACCGCCGCGATCCAGGAGGCGTTCGGCACCTACTCGGGCCGCCTCGCCGGGTTGGTGGACCGGGCGGTGGGGGAGGCGTGGATCGACGCCGAGCCCCGCGCCGGCAAGGTCGGCGGCGCCTACTGCATGTCGGTGGCCGAGGGTGTGAGCCGGGTGCTGTGCAACTTCGACGGCAGCTTCGACTCGGTGCAGACCCTGGCCCACGAGCTCGGCCACGCGTACCACAACGTCAACCTCGGCGACCGCACGCCGATGCAGCGCAACACCCCGATGGCGCTGGCGGAGACGGCCTCGATCTTCTGCGAGACGATCATGGTCCAGGCCGGTCTGGCCGCCGTCGGCGATGACGCCGAGGGCCGCCTCGCCCTCCTCGACGGCGACCTCTCCGGTGCGTGCCAGGTGGTCGTCGACATCCACTCCCGCTTCTTGTTCGAGCGGGCGCTGTCGTCCGAGCGGGAGCAGGGCGTGCTGTCGGTCGACCGGCTGCGCGAGCTCATGCTCGACGCCCAGGCCGAGGCGTACGGCGACGGCGTCGACCCGCGGTGGCGCCACCCCGACATGTGGGCAGTGAAGGGCCACTACTTCACCGCCTACTACAACTGGCCGTACACCTTCGGGCTGCTGTTCGGCATCGGCCTCTACGCCGAGTTCCAGCGCGACCCCGAGCGCTTCCGGGCGGGGTACGACGACCTGCTCTCGGCCACCGGCCTCGGCGACGCGGCCACCCTCGCCGCCCGCTTCGGCATCGACGTCGCCGACCAGGCGTTCTGGGCCGCCAGCCTCCAGGTCCTCGTCGACCGCATCGACGAGTTCGAGTCCGCCGTCGACGCCCGCACGACCTGACCGCTCGGCTCGCCGGGCGTTCGATGCGGGGTCGCTCGATCTGACACGTATCTGACGGGTGGGGTAGTCGTGGAGGCATGGAGATCACCGTGAACCGTGCCTACGACCTGATCGACAACCGTCGACATGCCCTCGCGCTGCGGTCCCGCACCTTCTGCGGCCTGGCCCGGTCCCACGTCCGCTCGACGACCCTGGAGTTCGTGGCCGACGACTTCTTCGCCTGCAAGGAGTGCGTGGCGGTCTACGAGGGCGAGACCCGCCGCCGCCGCTCCGCCGCCGGCTGACCGGGGTTACGGAACCGCACGTTCCGGGTGACATCGCGGCCGCGGAGGAGTACGACGGCGGCATGGACATCCACCTGCACCGTGCGTACGACCTGCAGGACCACCGACGCCATGCGATCGGCCTGCGCTCCCGGACCTGCTGCGGGCTGTCCCGCTCGCACGTCCGGGCCACCAACCTCGAGTTCCAGCCGGACGACTTCTTCGCCTGCCCGGACTGCGCCGCGATCTACACGAGGCCGGCTGCCTGACCGTCAGCCCGCGGGCGTCCCGTCGAGGGCCGGCCACGGGTTGGCCGCGCACCCGTCGAGGCCCTTGCTCTGCTGCATCATCACCGGCGCGTGGAGCCCGGCGCCGCCGCAGCCCACGTGGTCCAGCCCGAGCTCGTGGCCGACCTCGTGGTTGACGACCTCGGCCCGGTAGCCGTTGAGGTCGAGCGCCAGGTCCGTGGTGCCCTCGTTCCAGCGCGTGAGGTTGAGCACGACCCGGTGACCCTCGTGGCACGAGAACCTCCCGGCCGTGTCGAGCGGTGCGCAGATGGCGTCCGTCGTGTCCGGTGTGGCCAGGCTGATGGTGAACGAGCCGCCTGACGGGACCCGCTGGAACGCGTAGCCCTTCGCCGTCCAGCCCCGCTGGTCCAGGAGGATCACGTCGACGATCGCGGCGAGCTCGTCCGGGTGGACGCCCGACCCCTCCTCGGCCTCGACCGAGTAGGTGTGCACCGTCCCGGTGCCGCGGACCTCGCTCGTGCCGCCGGCGGCGAGGAACCGGCCCGTCGGCGTGATGGGGGCGGTGGTCGTAGTGGTCGGGGCGGTCGAGGTGGGCGCGGGCGTCGTCGTCGAGGTCGTGGCCGGTGCGGCGGTGGTGGTGCTGGCCGTGGTGCGCTTGCCGAGGACCGCGGTCTCGGGGGTGCCCGAGGCGCGGGAGCTGCCGTCGCCCATCGTGAACCAGGCGGCGGCGCCGGCGGCGGCGGTCATCAGGATGACCGCGACGAAGATCAGCCAGGCGCGTCCGCCGCCGTCGTGGTCCAGGTCTTCATCCATCGGCCGTCGATGCTCGCGCAGCGTCGTCGGGTGCCGAGGGACCCAGTTCGTGGCGGTGGCGCAGCGATACGCTGATGCGGGGCCCGCTCACCCGGGCCGCCTTCGGCACGCAGTGCTGCCAGGTGCGCTGGCAGGTGCCGCCCATCACGAGCAGGTCGCCGGGCGCGGGATCCAGCCGGACGCTGGCGCCGCCGCCCTTCGGCCGCAGCAGGAAGCGGCGCTGGCAGCCGAGGCTGAGCACAGCCACGAGCGCGGTGTCCTGCTCCCGGTACACCCGGTCGCCGTGCCAGGCGACGCTGTCTCGTCCGTCCCGGTAGAGGTTGGCGCCGAGCGCGTCGAACCGGACGCCGTAGCGCCCGTGGAGGGCGCGGGCCATGGCCCGGGCCTCGGCGGGCCAGGCGTGCTCCCGGTCGGTGCCCCACCAGTGCGAGAGCCGGGGCTCGGGGACGACCTTCTCGTACATCGGCACCTCGCGCTCCTGCCAGGCGACCGTGCCGAGGAGCCGTTCGAACAGGGTGTCGGCCCCGCTCATCCACCCCTGGGCGACGTCGACCCAGGCTCCGTCGCCCAGGTCGATCCGCTCGACCGACGCGAACGACCAGTCGGGCGCGGGCTCGGCGTCGCCGAACAGCGACGCCTGCCAGTCCATCGACGGCGGAGCAGCGACGCGGGTGGACACCCCGCCACCCTACCGCCCTGGAACGAACACCTGTTCGCAAACCGGGCTCGGGTCACCTGGGCACCTCAGGGGTGCTCTGGCGACCCGAGGCCGGGTCGACGCAGGTCAGCCGAGGGCGCCGGTCTCGCGGAGCTTGGCGATGTCGTCGTCGGACTTGCCGAGGAGGTCGCGGAGGACGTCGTCGGTGTGCTGGCCGACGGTGGGGGCCTTCTCGGGCAGCGGGATGTCGAGGTCCAGGTACTTGATCGGCGACGGCTGCTGTTCGGCGCCGAGGCGCTCGGCGGGGATCCACTCGAAGCGGGCCTGGAACTGCGGGTCGTCCTTCAGCGTCTGCGGCGTGTTGACGTTGATGATCGGGACGTTGATCTCGAGGCCGAGGTCCACCCAGTCCTTGGCCGGGCGGGTCAGGAAGATCTCCTTGAGCTGCTGGCGGAGCTCGACGTTGCCCACCGCGTGGTCGGCGAACTTGGCGCCGGGGTTCTGCTCGAACAGCTCGGGCCGGCCGATGCCGCGGCAGAAGTTCTCCCAGAACTCGCGCTCGGAGGCCTGGAGCAGGACGAAGCCGCCGTCGGAGGCCTCGTAGAACTGGTAACGAACGCCGTCGCGCATGCCGGCGGTGCCGGGGGCGCGGCGCACGTAGTTGTCCGAGGCGTTGCCGGTGACCTCGTCCTCGGGGCGCTCGTAGGCCTTCCAGCTCTCGGAGCGGTACCAGTCCATGGCCGCGGCGGCGTCGGACTGGGCGATCTCCAGGCGGCAGCCCTCGCCGGTGGTGCGGGCCTTGATGACGCCGGCGAGCACGCCGAGCGCACCGAACAGGGGTCCGGCGTGGATGCCCATCGACGGGTGCTCGGGGATGGCGGCGAAGCCGTCTTCGGTGATCTCGGGCTTCACCAGGCCGGCCCACACGTCGTAGGCGACGCCGTGGCTGGGCAGTTCGGCGTACGGGCCGGTCATGCCGTACCCGGAGATGGTGCAGAACACGATGGCCGGGTTGACCTCACGGAGCTTGTCGTACCCGAGGCCGCGGCGCTCGAGGCCGCCGGGGCGCATGGCCTCGATGACGACGTCGGCGTCGCGGACGAGGTCGAGGTAGGTCTGCACGGCCTCGGGCGTGCGGAGGTCGAGGGTGATCGACTTCTTGCCCCGGTTGAGGTGGAGGTGCATCAGCGAGACGCCCTCGACGATGGGCCACGTCATCTGGCGGATGTAGTCGCCCGAGGGCGCCTCGACCTTGATGACCTCGGCGCCGAGGTCGGCGAGCTGGGTCGTGATGGCGGCGGGGCCGAGCATCGAGCTCTCGATGATGCGGACGCCCGCGAGGGGGCCGGTGCTG
Source organism: Acidimicrobiales bacterium (assembly GCA_035555395.1). Lineage (GTDB taxonomy): Bacteria > Actinomycetota > Acidimicrobiia > Acidimicrobiales > Iamiaceae > Aquihabitans. The sequence continues at coordinate 2,545 of DATMGQ010000050.1, read as the reverse complement.
GAAGACATGGTGACCTCGGGCTGTCGAATCTGACGGTCCGTCAGATTAGCGGTCCGTCCGAGGTCGGCTCACGTTTCGGCGTCGGGCCCGTCGCCCGGGCCGACGCGGAGGAGCGCTCAGCAGGTGACGGTGCCGGTGACCTCGATGCCGCCGTCCATGGTCTTGCCGGAGAACGTGGCGCCGTCGGCGTCGTGGCTGCCGGTGGTGTTGGGCACCGAGTACTCCTGGCCGTCCACGGCGAAGGTGGCGAACGCCTGGTCGCCGTCGCCGAAGTCGCCATCGGCCTCGGGCATGTTCGAGCCGAAGTAGTCGGGCTTCGAGCCGGTGAAGTCGGGGCCGGTGACGACGCCGATGTTCACGGCGAAGTAGCCGCCCTGGGTGGCGCACTCGCCGCCGGTGAGCGTGTAGTCGTTGCCGCCGACGGTGAGCTCGACCTTGGCCGAGCCGTTGCAGAACGTGCGGATGACGTCGTCTTCGCCAGCGGTGTAGCCGTCGCAGCTCGCGGCCTCGTTCGCCTCGGCCTCGTCCTTGGGCTTCTCGCCGTCGGTCCCGTCACCCTGGTCCGCCTGCGCCTCGGCCTGGTCGGCTTCGTCCTCGACCTTGGCCTTGTCGCTGTCGGCCGAACTGCTGCCGCAGGCGGACAGGGCGAACGCCGCGGCGATGACGGCGAGCAGGGCGATGAGCAGGCGCTTGGACATCGAAGGCTCCTCGGGGTGGGTGGCGGGGTGATCGTAGGCCCACGGTCGCCGGCGCGGCGGGACGAGCGGAGCGGGCTGATCGGCGGTAGGTTGAAAACGAGAACACGTTCTCGTTTGGTCGTCTTCCGCCAGCAGTCAGGGGCAGTGATGGGCACGGTCGACTTCGACGTCTTCGACGCCGACAACCACTACTACGAGGCGCCCGACGCCTTCACCCGGCACCTCGACCCGCGCATGCAGAAGCGGGCGATGCAGTGGGCCGACGTCGACGGCCGCCGGCGGCTGGTCGTGGCGGGGCGCATCAACCGGTTCATCCCGAACCCGCAGTTCGACCCGGTGGCCCGACCCGGCTGCCTCGACGACTACTTCCGCGGCCGCTCGCCGGCCGACGACATCCGCGGCGCCTTCGGCCAGCTCGAGCCGATCAGCCCCGCCTACCGCGACCGCGACGCCCGCATCGCCGTCATGGACCAGCAGGGGATCACCGGCTGCTTCATGTTCCCGACGCTCGGCGTCGGCATGGAGGAGGCACTCGTCGCCGACCCCGACGCCGCCCACGCCGCCTTCCGAGCCTTCAACCGTTGGGTCGACGAGGACTGGGGCCTCCACTTCCAGGACCGCATCTTCGGCGCTCCGTACCTGACGCTCCTCGACCCGGACCAGGCGCTCGACGAGGCCCGGTGGGCAGTCGAGCAGGGCTGCCGCGTCGTCGTCATGCGGGCCGGCCCGATCATGCACCCGTCCGGCGGCCGCTCCCCGGGTGATCCGCTCTACGACCCGATGTGGGCGGTCCTCGCCGATGCCGGCGTGACCGTCGCCTACCACTCGGGCGAGGCGGGCTACGGCCGCTACGTCGTCGACTGGGGCGAGTCGGCCGAGTTCGAGGCGTTCCGCCGCACCCCGCTCTACGGGATCTTGACGTCGGACCGGGCGATCTCCGACACCATCGCCGCCCTCATCTGCCACGGCGTGTTCGACCGCTTCCCGTCGTTGCGCGTCGCCACCATCGAGAGCGGCTCGGAGTGGGTCCACCCGCTCATCAAGAAGCTGGCCAAGGCCCACTCGATGACCCCGGGCGCGTTCACGGTCGATCCGGTCGAACGGCTGCGCAGCAACGTCTGGGTCGCCCCGTACTACGAGGACGACATCCGCCACCTGGCCGACGCCATCGGCTCCGGGCACGTGCTGTTCGGCTCGGACTGGCCCCACGCCGAAGGTCTCGCCGACCCCAAGTCGTTCGTCGACGACCTCTCGGGCTTCAGCGACGACGAGATCCATCAGATCATGCGCACGAACGCGGAGGCGCTCAGCGTCCCGCCCTCCTGACCTGGGCGGCTCACCTCACCCCCCCCGGTGTGGTCGCCACGTGGCGGGGACGCCTGCTCTCGCGCTGCTGGACGACGCGGGAGCAGGCCGACTCGCCGACCGCGAGGCGAACGGCGCTCGCTACGGACCGTCGAAGGCCGCGACGGCCCGCTCGAGCAGCTCGCGGTCCGCGCACCCGCGTGCGAACGCGGCGAGGCGGCGCTGGATGTCGCGGCGCAGGTAGGCCTGGCCGATGCGGTCGGCGATCGGCGCGAGCCACGACGGGCGGATCGTGAACGTGTAGCGCCAGGTCGCCTCGGTCCGCTCGTCGTCGAGCGCCTTGAACGACCAGCCGCCGCCGAAGGCGGCGAAGAACCACGGTCCGCGCACCATCTTCATGCCGACCTGGGTCGGCGGACGGAACGACGTGTACTCGCTGACCATCGTGAGGTGGTGGCGCGACCGCGTCTCGGTGCGGACGCCCTTGCCCGGCCGCGCGGCCCCGTCGAGCAGGCGCTGGGTCCGCACGAACGGGTCCCACG
>DATMGQ010000049.1:0-12658 GCA_035555395.1 Acidimicrobiales bacterium | reverse complement strand
AGCACCCCCGCGATGGGCACGATCCGACGAACCTTCACCTTCGACCTCCCGCTGGCCGCTTCGATTGCCGTGCAACCTAGTGCGGCACCCGATCTCGCAGCCTGGCCACGGCCCGTCGGCCCGCCCGGTTCAGCGCAGGGACCGACCGCCGGCGCGGCGGTAGCGCACCCAGTCCCGCACCGCCGCGGGGAGGCGAGCGGCCTGGTGGGCGTAGGCCCGCACCAGCGACGGACGGCCATCGCCGTCCGGCGCGACCTGCCGGATGCGGGACGGCGACAGCTTGGCCCCCACCACGCGCACCGCCTCTCCCGGCGTCCGACGTCTCATGTTGCGGGCGACGTGCGCGATGGCCGGGGCGTGGCGGCGGTGCTCCTGGAGGAGCGCGTCCGACGGCGTCGTCGACAGGTCGAGCCGACCGGCGAGCTCGGCCCCGCCGGGCACGAGCGCGAGGAGCGCGCCCATGTCGTCGCGCACCCCGAACCGGTCGGCGAGCTCGGCGGCGGCCGCCCAGTCGTCCCGGCCCACGCGGTCGATCGCCCGCTCGAGGTCCGTCCACGCCCGGGTGCCGGGGACGTCCTTGGGCTGGAGGTGCAGCACGAGGTGCAGCGTGCGCACCCGGACCGCCGGCACCGACACCGCCGTCCCGTAGACGTCGAGGAGGGTGTGGTCGCCCCAGACCTCGTCCCACACCTGCGCGGGCGGCAGGTGCTCGGTGTGGTGGAGGCAGCGGTGGAGGTCCACCGCGACGGCGTCCCCGCCCCGGCCCCACGTCTCCGCGTGGGCCTGCTGGCCGGCCGGCAGCGGCACCTCGCGGGCCGGTTCGTCGCCCCGGACGAACCCCAGTCGTGCGAGCACCTGCGTCCCCGCTTCGAAGTCGCGGGGTCCGAGCAGGAGGTCGACGTCGTCGTAGGTGCGCTCCCCGGGCCCGTCGTAGAGCCAGCGGGCGATGACCGGGCCCTTCAGCAGCACCGGTTCGAGCCCCGCCTCGCGCAACGCACCGACCACCTCGATGGTCACGCGGTCCACGAGCATCCGCCGGGCGACGTCGGCCAGGATCTGGTCCTTCACCCCCTCGGCTCACACGTCCTCACCGTACCGTCGGCCTCACGGGCCATCGGAGGCGAGCCGGTCGGTCAGCGGCTCGCTCGGTGCCGTGGCGGCGGCGTCGACGGCGGCGGACATGGGTCTCCGATCGGGGGCGGTGGAGCGTCTCGAACTGCCCTCACGGGGTCGGTCCCAAACGCCGGGTGCCCGAGGTCACGGTCCGTCCGTCCACGGGATTGTTGGTATCGTCCCGCGACCCGTTCACCCCCAGCCGACGAGGAGATCGTGGCCGGAACGCCCGATTGGTTGCAGCACCTCGCGGGGCTGTCCCCGACCGCCGAGCTGCTCGCGTCCCTCGACTGGTCCGAGACCCCGCTCGGCCCGGCCGATGCGTGGCCCGAGAGCCTCCGGGTGGCCGTGCGGCTGTGCCTCACGTCCGACTTCCCGATCATGGTGGCGTGGGGGCCCGAGCTGGTCATGCTCTACAACGAGGGCTACCGCGCCCTGATCGGCGGCAAGCACCCGGCGGCCATGGGGCAGACGGTCCGGGACGCGTTCCCGGAGCTCTGGACGGAGCTCGAACCGCTGTTCACCGAGGTGCTCCGCACGGCCCAGCCGTTCAACGCCGACGAGATGCCGTTCGCCATGGTGCGCCACGGGTTCCTCGAGGAGACGTTCTTCCGCTTCTGCTACAGCCCGATCCACGACGGCGCCCAGGTCGGGGGCGTCCTCGACATCTCCGTCGAGACCACGCGCGAGGTGGTGGCGGAGCGCCGCCTCTCCCAGATCGGGGCCCTGGCGGCGGCGATGGTCGTGGCCCGTGACGTGACCGACGTGTGCACGACCGCGGTCGCGGCGCTGGCCGGCGAGGCCGACGTGACCGCGGCGGAGGTGCGGCTCTGGGTCCGCGGCCAGCTCGTGCCCATCGCCACCAGCGAAGCCGTCGGCCACCACGCCATCCGCGACGAGGACTTCGCCGGCATCGCCAGCCCGGCCCCGGTCGTCCTCGACGAGGACTGGTCGGCCGGGCAGCCCGCCCGCCACGTGGCGCTCGCGATCGGATCGGGCGAGTCCGCCGGCGTGCTGGTGCTCGAGCTCAACCCGCGGCGCGCCTTCGATGGCAGCCACCGCACGTTCGTCGAGCTCATCGGCCGGACGGTGAGCGCCGCGCTCGAGAACGCCTACCGCCGGTCGGTCGAGCTCGGCGAGCAGCGGCTCATCAGCGACACCCTCCAGGCCGCGATGCTCGCCCCGGCCTCGGACCTGCCCACGGTCGCCGCCCGCTACCGACCCGCCGCCGGCCAGCTGTCCGTCGGCGGCGACTGGTACGACGTGATCAGCCTCCCCGACGGCCGCCGCGCCCTCGTCGTCGGCGATTGCGTCGGCCACGGCCTCGACGCCGCCACCGCGATGGGCCAGCTGCGCAGTGCCAGCCGTGCCCTGCTCCTCGAAGGCCGCTCGCCGGCCGAGGTGATCGACTCGATGGACCGCTTCGCCAGCTCGGTCCCCGGCGGCGACTGCGCCACGATGGTGTGCGCCGTCATGGACCTGGCGGCGGGCACCGCCACCTACGCCAGCGCCGGCCACCTCCCGCCCCTGCTCGTGCACGACGGCGAGGGCCGGTGGCTCGAAGAGGGCCGGGGCGCCCCGCTGGCCGTCCGCATGGGCCCGCGGACCGAAGCCGTGGCCGAGATCGCCCCGGGCGACCTGGTCGTCCTCTACTCCGACGGCCTGGTCGAGCGTCGCGGCGAGCTCATCGACGTCGGCCTCGACCGACTGCGCGCCGCCGCCCAGGTCCACGCCGACGAGGCCGTGCAGGCCATCGCCGAAGCCCTCATCGTCGACCTGCTGGAACCCCGCCCACGCGACGACGTCGTCGTGCTGGTCAAGCGGGTGCACTGACCTCCGTCAGGCCGAGCCGACCACCAGCCGGATGGTGAAGCCGTCGGCGTGGCGGCCCATCACGACCTGTTCGCACATCTGACGGGCCATCCAGAGGCCGAGCCCGCCGGCGCCGACCTCGCGCTTCGCCGGGCGGACCCCGGCGTCGGGATCGGCCGGCCCCTCGCCGCCGTCGGACACGGTCACGATGGCCTGGCGGTCCCGGTCCCATGCCGCGAGCCGCACCGGCGGCCGCCCGTACAACCGGGCGTTCGTGACCACCTCGCTGACCGCGCCGACGAGGTCGTCGACCTGCTGTCGGTCGAGGGCCGAGGCCTCGAGCAGGAGGCGGAGCGCGTGGCGCGCGCCGATGGGCTCCGGATCGGTGAGGACCAGGTCCGGCTCCTCCTGCTCCACGGTGCTCGGCTCGTAGGTGACCGCCTCAGCCATCGTCATCCCGCCTTCCGCCTCAGGGGGCCAGCAGCGAGCTCGTCCCGGTCAGATCGAACACCCGGCGGACCGCCTCGCTCGCCTCGGCGACGCAGAACTCGAAGCCCTCGGACTCCGAGCGCCGCTGCACCTCGATCAGCGACCGCAGGCCGGACGAGTCCATGAAGGTCACGTCCGCCAGGTCCAGGGCGATGTCCGCCCCCGCCGCCCGCGCCGCTTCGATGCGGTCCGCCAGCTCGACGGCCGACGCCGCGTCGAGCTCGCCGCGCACGATGAGCCGCCCCGGCTTCGCATCCTCGTCGACGGAGACCCACAGGTACGTGCCGTCGTCGTCGGTGTCCATCGTGCGCAGGTTACGAGGGTCACCACCCGATGCACTCCCCCGTTCGGGTGGAAGTCACCGCACCAGACGGCCCCCACCGCCCGCCCCAGGGAGCGGTAGGGGGTTCTCCTCGGGGCCGGGGCCGTGGGGCCCTGGCGGAATAGGTCCCCATGACCAACCCCCGCACGACCCCCTCCGTCGCCACCGCCCCCAGCGCCGGCGACCTCGCAGCGCAGACCCCGGCGGACCGCAACCGGGCCGTCGACCTCTACCGGGCCGCCGCCATGGCCGTCGTGGCCCTGGGCCACTGGCTCGGGACCGTCGTGGTCCTCCACCACGGGAAGCTCGACGGCGGCAACCTCCTCGACTACGCCCCGGAGTACGGGTGGGCCACCTGGATCGGCCAGGTGATGCCGCTGTTCTTCTTCGTGGGCGGCTTCGCATCGGCGACGTCGCTGCGTTCCGCCGAGCGCCGGGGCGTGCGGCCGGCGGACTGGATCGCCACCCGCCTGCGGCGCATGGTCGCCCCCGCCGCCGCCCTCGCCACGTTCTGGGCCGTCGCCCTGGCCGTGGGCGCGGCGGCCGGCGGGTTCGGCATCGTGGCGACGGCCGCGATCGGTGCCGCCATCCCGCTCTGGTTCCTGGCGAACTACACGATCGACACCGCACTCGCCCCGTTCACGTTCCGCTGGTTCCGGGCCCGGCCGGTGGCCTTCTCGGCCGGGCTGCTCGGCCTGTTCGCCATCGCCGAGGCCGCCCGGTTCGCCGACGTGCCCATGGTGCCGCAACTGAACTGGGTGATCGGCTGGCTCGGCTTCCAGGTGGCGGGGTTCGCCTGGCAGGACGGCCTGCTGCCCACCGGCCGCAAGCTGGTGGCCCTCGCCGCCGCCTTCTGGGTCCTCGCCATCGCCGCGGTCAACCTCGGGCCGTGGCCGGCGGTGATGCTCCACCACGGCGGCCTCGAGCACAGCCCCACCCACCCGCCGTCGACCGCGCTCCTCCTGTTCGGCTTCGCCTACTCCGCGACGGCCGCCGCCCTCGCCCCCGCCGTGAACCGTTGGCTCACCCGGTCGGCCCGGGCCTGGCAGGTGACCATCGCCGCCAACGCCGTCGCCATGTCCGTCTACCTCTGGCACATGACGGCCGGGATGCTGGTCATCGGGGCGGCCTACCTCGCCGGGCTGCTCCCCGAGGTCGAGGCCGGCACCGGGGCGTGGTGGTGGACGAAGCTCCCGTTCCTGGCCGCCAACCTCCTGGTGCTCGTGCCGATCGTGCGCCGGGTCGCCCCGATCGAGCAGCGCCAGCTCCTCGCCGGTCCCAGCACCTGGCGCTGGGGCACGGCGTCGATGCTCGTGGTCGCCGCCCTGCTGTCCGCCTCGATCAAGGCCTGGTCGAGCCCCCACCCCACCGTCCTGGTGTCCGGCCTCGTCGGCACGCTCCTGCTCTGGCACCTGGTCCTGCGGGAGCGCCGCACCGCCTGAGCCAGCGGGGGCCGGGGCTCCCCTCACGCCAGCCGGAACCTCCGGTCCCGGGGTGCGCCGGGGGCATCGGGGTCGCCGACGGCCGCGGTGCCCCCGCCCCCGTCCTCGTCGGTCGGGCCATCAGGCGATGTCCGCAGGCCGGCGAAGGTGGTGGGCGCGAGCAGGTCGGTCCCCTCGCCGACGGCCTCGAGGATCGTCGCCGGCGACAGGGCCTCGTCGGGCCGACGCCCCGCACCGGCGGCGCCGAGCGACTCGGCCACGAGGTCCCGCACCAGCTGGAGGCGGGTGGACACCTCGGCCTCTTGGGCCCGGAGCGCCTCGATGCGCTCGCCGGCCGACGCCAGCTCGTCGTCGATGTGGGTGCGCACGCCGGCCTTCGCCTCGGCCACGGCTGCGGCCATCCGAACGGTGCGCTCGGCTTCGAGCCGCTCGCCTTCGGCCCGGGCCTCGTCGGCCGCGACCTTCGCGCCGTGGCGCTCGACCTCGGCCTCGGCCACCAGGGCCACCGCCTCGGACCGGGCCTGGGCCCGCACCGACTCGGCGTCGCGGGCCGCCTCCGCCCGCACCGTCGAGACCTCGGCCTCGACCTGCTGGCGGATCTCGATCGCCAGGGCCTCGGCCCCCTCGACCAGGCCACGGGCCTCGGCGTCGGCGGCTTCGAGCACCCGGCGGACCGCTTCTCCGGTGTCCTGCCAGCGCGTGCGGTGATCGTCTTCGCTGCGGTCGAACGTCGCCGCCCCGAGCGCCCGCTCCAGCTCGTCGATGCGCGCCTGGGCCTGGCGCGCCGCGGCCTCGGCCGCCTCGACCCGCGCCGTCGACTCGGCCTCGGCTTCGGCCCGGACCTGCGCCAGCGCCTCGGCTGACGGCGAGGCGGCGCCGTCTTCGTCGGCGGGCGGACCGGCGGCCTCGGCCTCCTCCGCGAGCATCGCCAGGTAGGCGCGCACGGCGTCGGGGTCGAAGCCGCGCCGCACGACCGGGAACGAGTGGCTGGTGATCTCGAGCGCGGTTCGCTTCATGGGTGAGGACCTCCCGGGTCGTCGGTTGGGTGGGGGGATGGGGTCGAACGGGTGCGGAGGGCGGCGAGGAAGTCGTCGGGGCTGAGCTGCAACCAGTCGTGGTCGGCATCGCCGTCCGTCGCCGATGGCTCCTCGCTCGGGTCGTGCTCGGGCGCAACCGGCTCGGCTGCCGCCGACGACGGCGCGACGTCGGCCGCCAGCCGCCGCGGCGTGCGGGACGGCAGGGGCGGGCGGGGCGGGCGGGGCGCGTCCGCGGCCACCGGGGGGCTCGGCCGCGGGGGCGGGTCCGCCACGGCGGCCTCGAGGTCACCCGCCGGGTCTGGCGGGGTGCGTCGCCACCGACGCACCTTCCACCCGCGGCCGGGCTCGGGACCGTCGGGGTCGTTGGCCACGAAGCGCTCGAACAGCTCGTCGAAGGAGGCCGCGCCCGGGACCGGCTCGGCGGCGTCCCCGGCGTTGTACCGGGCCGCCGCGCCCACGGTGACGGGGGCGACCGTGACGGGATCGTCGGCAGGAGGAGCGGATGCTGCCGGGTCCACCCGGACCTTGGTGGCGACGTCGGGCGGGAGCGCCAGCTCGGGCCGCGGGCGGCGAGCGCCGAACCGGGCGGCGATGGCGAAGGGCACGCACCAGGCGACGAGGACGTCGGCGATGATGAGGTGGCGGGCCAGCTCGACCGTGCCGTCACCGAGGACCGCCACCCAGAAGGACAGGACCGCCGACAGGGCCACCCCGGCCGCGACGAGCGCCGGGCCCTCGACCTCGGGGTCGTCGGTCCTGCGCACCACCTGGACGGTCACGAAGAGCGAACCGAACACGACCACCAGGAGGACGGCCGGCACGGCATCGGCGATCTCGAACAGCGCGGACCACAGCCAGATGCGGTTCTCGAACGTGTGGGGCGGTTCCCCCGAGTCCCGGCCGTAGGAGGCGAGGTAGGCGCTGGGGTCCGATGCCGCCGCTGCATCGAGGCCGCGGCGGGCCAGCAGCGCGAGCCGGCCGGGATGGGCGGCGTAGAAGCGCAGGATGTCGCCCTGGTCGATGTCGGCCACCGGCTCGTACGCCGGGGAGCCGACGAGCTCGGCGTTGCCGGTGATGTTGGTGCCTGACAGCGGGGCCAGGGCCGGGTCGAGGCCGAACCACGCCAGGTCCTCCTCGGGTTGGTCGTCCAGCGCGAGGAGCGTGTGGAACAGCTGGTTGTGCCGGTTGACCTCTTCGAAGCGAGGCGGCTGCGACCCGAGGTAGGACGCGGTGAGCACCACGAGCACGAGCGAGAGCACCAGGCCCGCAGCCCGCGCACGCGCCCAGCCCAGGAACCACGTCCGCTGCCAGCGGATCGGCCAGGACGGCTGGTCGGGCGCGCGGCTCGGACGCCAGACGAGCGCCAGCACGATCAGGGGGAGCACGCCCACCATCTGCGACTTCGACGTGAGCGTGAACGCGCCGGTGCCGGCGAGGGCCACAAGCCCCGGCAGCGTGGCGACGCGCCGGCGGAGCACGAACAGGCTGGCCACGACCACCGCCAGCAGGCCGAGGAGCGCGGCCGGCTCGCTGTAGCCGGAGGCGAAGACGCCGGCCACGCGGCGGTCGAGCAGGGCGAGCACGACGAGACCGACCGTGACCATGCGCAGCGCGGGCCGGCCCGGCAGCGCGAGGTACAGGAGCGACGCCAACCCGGCGAGCAGCACCGAGCACACGACCGCCAGGGCGCGCAGGTCCAGGGCGGCGTCGAAGCCGAGCACGGGCGTGACGAGCTGCGCGGCGCGCAGCAGGGTGATCTGGCTCGACCGGTAGGGCTGCCCGGTGCCGTTCGCGCCGCAGGTCTCGCCGTACCAGGTGTGGCGCTCCCACTGGAAGGGCACGTAGGCGGTGGACGACACCTCGGGCGTGATCCGGTCCCGCCAGGCGACGTCGACCTCGAGGCCGAGCTGGCACGTGAGCCGGTGGGCATCGCCCTGGTCCGACAGGCCGATGGCCTCGGGGACGAGCATCCGGGCCAGCGCCACCAGCAGCACCACGAGACCGAGCGCGACGGCGTAGCGACGGTGCGAGCCGATCACGAGGAGGCTCCGCCGGCTTGGACGGCATGGGTCCCCTCGAGGAGGGGATCGCCGGACCGGATGGTGGCGACGCAGAACGCCCGGCCGCCCGCGGTGTCGTGGACGGCGGCGACGAGGTCCTCGCCCTCGTCGCCCAGGAAGGCCGCGACCGCCTCCGGGCAGACCCGCTCGGCGAAGCGCGTGCGCTCCGGGCCAGCGGGTGGAGCTTCGCCGCCCACCACCTCGCTGTCGTGCGGCCGGCTGCACGGGACGATCTCCGGGCCGGCGAGGCACGGCCGCACCGCTGCGCTCTCGGGCCGTTCCATCACGTCGCGGAGGCTCCCCCGCCGGATCGGCCGGTCGATCCCGGTGGTGACCGCGGTGAAGGCGTCGCACCGGAACCGCCGCTCGCCGTCGGCCCACTCCTGCTCGGTGGGGAAACGGACCTGCGTGGTGACGAACCAGTGCGGGTTCTCGTCGTCCGACCCCAGGTACGCCACGACGTCGGCGTAGCTGCAGTCGAGGCTCGGGCCGAGGCGCTGCATCGCCTCGAGCGAGGGCCGCTGGTCGCGGGACGCCACGTCGGCCGGGAGCTCGCGCACCGCGATCGTCTCGGCCAGGTGGGGCTCGGTGCACGGCACCGGTGGCCGGGTGTCGCTGGGCGAGTAGTACTCCTCGACCGTGGGGTAGTCGTGGCAGGTGCCCACGCCTTGGTCCTCCATCCCCACCCCGGGTTCCGGGTCGCCGCCGACGAGCCCGGGCGCCACGGCCAGCACCGCAAGGACGATGCCGAGGACGACCAGCCCGACCGTGCGGCCCCGCCCCGCTCGCCGGTCCCCGCTCACCCTGGACCGCCCGCGGCGCGGACGAGGGGTCGGCTCGCCCACGGCTCCGGGGCCGGGTGGCCGAGCAGCAGCGCGGCCATCGCGCCGACCGACCGCTCCGCGGCGCGGCCGTCGCCGAACGGGTTCGCCACGCGCGCCATCGCCTGCCAGGCGACCGGATCGGTGAGGAGGGTCCGGGCCTCGGCCAGCACCCGGGCGCGGTCGGTGCCCACGAGGCGGGCGCACCCGGCCTCGACCGCCTCGGGCCGTTCGGTGACCTCGCGCAGGACGAGCACGGGCACGCCGAAGGAAGGAGCCTCCTCCTGGATGCCGCCCGAGTCGGTGAGGACCAGGGTGGCGGTGGCCAAGACGGCGACGAGGTCGCGGTAGCTCAGCGGCTCGGTGAGCACGACCCGTTCGACGCCGCCGAGGCGGTTCCGGACCTCCCGGCCCACGTTCGGGTTGGGGTGCACGGGGACGAGCAGCTCGACGTCGGGCACGGTGGCGACCAGCTCGGCGGCCGCGTCGAGGACATCGTGGAGGGGCTGGCCCCAGCTCTCGCGCCGGTGGGTGGTGAGCAGCACCCGGCGCCGACCCGGCGTGGGTGCCAGGCCGGGACCGGGCTGGTTGGCCGCGACCATCCGCGCCGCGTCGACGACGGTGTTGCCGGTGAGCGCGATGGCGTCGGCGGCGACCGCCTCGGCCCGCAGGTTGGCGACCGCCCGCGGCGTGGGCGCCAGGTGGAGGGAGGCGATGGCGCCGAGCTGGCGGCGGTACGCCTCCTCCGGGAACGGGTGGGCGAGGTCGCCGCTGCGGAGCCCCGCTTCGAGGTGCACCAGCGGGACCTGGGCCCACAGCGCGGCCAGCCCGCCGGCGAACGCGCTGGCGGTGTCGCCCTGGACCAGCACCGCCGCCGGGCGCCGGGCCTCGATCTGGGCCGACAACGCCGGCAGCAGCGCCGCGAGGAGCGCAGCCTGCGAGGACCGGTCCGATGGGTGGAGCGCGAGGGTGGTGTCGGCGACGAGGTCCAGATCGGCCAGGGCCTCGGCGGCCAGGTCCGGGTGCTGGCCGGTGGCGAGCAGGTGCGCGCCGAGCGGCGAGCCCGGTGAGCGCAGCTGGTGGACGACCGGCGCGACCTTGATCGCCTCCGGGCGGGTCCCGGCGACGATGAGGACCGTGGGCGACGTCGGGCTCACGGCGCACCCACCGGGAACTGCTCGCCATCGCCGAGGACGGCGCGCTGGCTCTTCTTCCAGTCGTCGCGGTCCGCGAGCACCCGGAGGAACGCCCACCACGTGGCGGCGAAGTGGAGGTTGCTGTAGAGCCAGCTGGCGACGCCCAGGACGAACGCTCGCCGCCGCGTGACGGCGGGGTCGACCCAGGACCGGTACAGCGGACCCCAGATGAAGAAGGGCCCGATGCCGCCGAGGATCACCAGCGGCAGCACGCCCCACTGGCCCGAGTCGACCCAGGTGCCCGGCGAGACGCCGACCGCCAGCAGGTACCACCCGAGGATCAGGTAGGCGAGGACGTAGACGACCGTGCCCACCAGCTGGATCCACGGGAGGACCAGGAAGTAGCAGATCTCCAGCGCGCCGACGTGGCCGATCTTCGTGCTGGCCATCACCGGCCGCAGGTACTGGGCGCACTGCATCGAGCCCTGGGCCCACCGGCTGCGCTGGCGGACGAGGAGCCGCACCGACGAGAGCCCCTCCTGGTGCACCGCGGCGTGGTGGCAGTAGGCGGTGCGGTGGCCGGCCATGAGGACGTGCAGGCCCAGCTCGAAGTCCTCGAGGAGCGAGCCGTGCCAGGGGGTGCCGGCCCAGGTGGCGACCTCGTTGAGGACGACCAAGCGCGTGAACTGCCCGTTGCCGCCCATCGAGACGCTGGCGGTGTGGCGGCGCACCAGCTGCATCCCGGCGATCGGGCCCATGAACTCGACGTCCTGGAGGTCGACCAGGAGCCGGCGCAGCGGGTTCGTCGGGGACGGCAGGGAGCCGCGCGTCCGGTTGTCGATGCGCACGGCCAGTTGCACCGCGCCGACCTCCGGGGCGCCGAAGAACGCCGGTCCGGCCAGCACGTCGAAGCAGCGGGGATCGAGGCGGCCGTCGGCGTCGATCACGCCGACGATGACGTGCTCGGGGTCGATCTCGTTGGCGGTGACCCAGTCGTTCACCGCCTGCCAGCCGGCGTTCAGGGCGGCGCCCTTGCCCTGCTGCGCGGCCGGGAAGGTGCGGGGGATCACGTGGACCTCGGGGCGCACGGCGGCGACCGCGTCGAGGATCGAGAGGGTGCGGTCGCTCGACGCATCGTCGATGCACCAGAGGTGGACGTCGGGGAGGTCGCGCAGCGCCCGCTCGATGGTCCGCCGCACCACGACCTCCTCATCGAGGCAGGGCATGAGCAGGTGCCAGCGGAAGGCACCACCGTCGCCCGAGGTGGTGGCGCGGGACTGCAGGTACGAGACGATGATGAGGCCGACGTAGGCCAGGAACACCACGCACAGCAGGAACGCGAGCGTGTTGACGGCCGGGTACAGGCCGAGGCCGTTCACCGTGGGCTGCCCGCGTCGATCTCGCAGGCGCCGGAGCCGAGGCGGCGCCGCCCGGTCAACGGCCCGCTGCCGTGCCTTGGAGGCGGAGCCGCATCAGGACGAAGCCCGCGATGACCAGCAGGAAGCCGACCACCACGAGCGCGGTGAGGTCGGCACCCGTCATCGGGAGCGTGGTCGTGATCCCAGCGCCGGCGACGGCGGTTCCGGTGCCGGTTCGGACTGCTCGGTACATCGGTGGACTTCCTCCTGGCGACGAGCGCCACGAACGGTCGAGCGGCGGGGACCCGCGGCTCGGACGGGAACGAGGTGGTGCCCGCCGGCGAGGCCGGCGGGCACCACCCGTCCCGACGGGTCAGGCGGCGACGGTCGCCCGGTTGCGACGACGGGAGCCGACGAAGCCGAGGCCGGCCATGCCGACGAGGGTGGCGGCGGCGACGGGGGCGCCTTCGGCCGGGACGACCGGATCCTCCGGGGCGACGAGCGCGGCCGGCGACTTGTAGCAGACCGACTGGCCGATGCGGAACCCGGTCTCGACGCCGAGCGCTCCGCCGACGGTGACGTCGAGCGCCTCGACCATGATGCCGGTGGCATCGGCCGGCAGCGGGAGGCTGCTGTCGGTGATCTCGTTGCCGTCCTGCGCGCCGCCCACGATGGTGGTCTTGTTCATCTTCACCTGGGCGATGCCCAGGTCGAGTCCGAAGTTGCGGGCCGGGTCGACCGGCACGTCGAGCAGCGTGACCTCGGGGATCAGCGGCGGGATGGCCGGGGTGACCAAGCGCACCTGGGCGAAGGTGGAGTCGGCTCGCCAGTAGCCCGCGCTGTCGACAGCGCACCACGAGTAGGCGGCACCGCCGCGCAGGCCGATGCCACCGAGGTCCAGGCGGATGCCGTCGGACGGCGCGGTGGTGGCCGCGCAGTCACCGGTGTCTTGGATCTCGATCATCGAGTTCTCGGCGATGAGGCCCGAGCAGGCCGCCGAGACCAGCGAGTTCAGGGGACGGTCGGGCAGGTGGTATGCCGAGGGAGTGGGGAACGCCCACGCCTTCT
>DATMGQ010000048.1:0-18873 GCA_035555395.1 Acidimicrobiales bacterium | reverse complement strand
GCCCTCGTCCGGGCCCGCGCTGCGGTCGCCACGGCCCTCGAGGGCCTCGAGGGCGATGAGGCCACCGGCGCCCGCTCGGTGCACAACGCCCTCGACGCTCCCGCCCGCCAGATCGCCGGCAACGCCGGCCTCGAAGGTGCGGTCGTCGTCCAGCAGATCGAGCGCGAGACCGGCAACGTCGGCCTCAACGCCGCCACCGGCGAGTTCGAGGACCTGCTCAAGGCCGGCGTGCTCGACCCCGCCAAGGTGACCCGTGCGGCCCTGCAGAACGCGGCCTCCATCGCCGCCCTCCTGCTGACCACCGAGGCCATCGTCGCCGACAAGCCCGAGGAAGAGGGCGCTGGCGGCATGCCCGGCGGCATGCCCCCCGGCATGGGCGGCATGGGCGGGATGATGTGATCATCCCGTCGCTCGCCTGAGCGATCGGTTCGATGGAGGCCCGGCCACACGGCCGGGCCTTCGTCGTCTTCTGGGGCGTTCGGTCTGAATCAGGTCGTTCGTGCCTCGGTGAGAGGCACAGACGACCCGATTGCGGCTGATGCGGAGGCCGACGGGCAACCTCAGTCGGCGGAGGCGATGCGCTCGGCGCGTTGGGGGGCGGCGAAGACGGGCTTCACGGCGACGTCGGGATCGGTCCAGGCGGGGTGGTCGGCCGAGGGGAACTTGGCTTCGAGGTAGGCCAGCAGGACGTCGATGTACTCGTCGGTGATGATCCGGCGGTGCTCGTCGTCCGCGTCGCCGTCGGCGGCCGCGGCGATGACGAGGTGGGCCAGGGTGACGGTGACCTCGGCGGTGCGGTCCCGCAGGTCGGTGGGGATGCCGGGGACGCGCAGCTCGATCAGGCCGCGGATGTGCCCTTCGAGCCCGGCCCGCATGCGGGCGCCGGCGGGGGAGCGGTTGCCGGGGACCATGGCCGACACGAGCAGGGCCGGGAGCGCCTTCTGGCCCCGGGTCTCCTCGACGAGGCGGGCCATCACCCGGTGGAGGAAGTCGCCGATGCGCTCCTCGGGCGGCAGGTCGGTGAGCAGCTCGGTGTAGAGCGTGACCAGGCGCTCGAGGTAGCGGTCCGTGAGGGCCTCGGCGAGGGCGGCCTTGTCGGGGAACCAGCGGTAGAGCGTCCCGACCGGGACACCGGCGCGCTGCGCGACGAGGTTCGTGGTGGCGGCGTCGTAGCCGACCTCTTCGAACACCTCCTCGGCGACGTCGAGGAGCAGCTCGACGCGAGCGGCGGAGCGCGCCTGGCGAGGCAGGTTGCGCAGGTGAGTGGGGGGTTGTTCCGCCACCGGGTCCTCCTGCCCAGACGTGACCGACAGGCCGACGCTACTCGGGCGCCGTCGGCCGATGTGCCGACCCAAGGTCGGATGCACCCGTCTCGGTAGCATGCGGGGATGGACCGTCCGCCCGCAGATCCCGCCAAGCTCCTCGCCTCCTGGATGGAATGGGAGAAGGGCGAGAGCACGCCCGGCCGGGTGATGGCCGACCTCAAGACCGGCGGGCTCCGCGAGGTGCTCGAGCACCTCGCGGCGGAAGCCGCTCCCGCCGGGTCCTGACCCGGCCGTGACCACGGCACCGTCCGCCGACGGCTCGGCGCGCGGCGGCCCCCAGCGGATCCCCCGGCCACCGGGCGTCCGCCCCGGCGGTCATCCGCCGTGGGCGGACCTCGACGAGGTCAGGCGGACGGTGACCCTCGAGCAGGTGCGCGAGCGGATCGCCGCGCTCGGACCGGCGGTGCGGTCGCCCCGTGAGGGCCACGTGGACCGGGCCTCCGCGGTGCTCGCCGCCATCTACGAGGACGAGGGCGAGACCTGGATCATCCTCACGCGGCGGTCCGCCGCGCTGCGGGTGCACAGCGGCGAGGTGTCGTTCCCCGGCGGTGGGCAGGAGGCAGGGGAGGACCTGCGCGACACCGCCCGGCGCGAGGCGTGCGAGGAGATCGGCCTCGACCCGTCGCTGGTCGAGATCATCGGCGAGCTCGACCACCTCAGCACGATCACGTCGAACTCGTTCATCGTCCCCTTCGTCGCCGTGCTGCCGGGCCGACCGGACCTGGAGGCGAGCCCGGCCGAGGTGGCGGCGGTGCTGCGGGTCCCGCTCCGCGAGCTCCTCGACCCCGAGGTGTTCCGCGAGGAGCGCTGGGACCTGTTCGGCGCCGAGCGGGCGATGTGGTTCTTCGAACTGGTCGGCGACACGGTGTGGGGCGCCACCGCAGCGATGCTGCGACAGCTCCTCGGGTTCGTCACCGGCACCGTGGGCCGGGGCGAGGTCGGCCACATCTGACCGAACCGGTCAGCTCGGGCGCTCCCAGCGGGCGTAGACCGCGACCTCCGTGTCCTCGGCGGCGAAGAAGCGGCCGATGGCGTCGCGCTGGATGGCGTCGATCAACGCGTCGTCCACCTCGGGCGACACCACGAGGCCGTTGTCCTGGAGCTCGACGAACGAGTCCACGCTCACCCAGCTCGCCGGCAGCGACTGGTCGTCCGGCGGCGGGGTGCGCCACCGGAAGAACTCGCGGCTGACGTCGGCCAGCGAGATCTGGTCGGTGTCGCGCAGCTGCACCCGGCCGGCGTCGTCGATGGCCTCGCGCACCGCCCGGCGGCGCAGCGTGCTGTCGGACAGTCCGCCGCCGGGCACCAGGTCGGTGCGGGCGATCAGGACCGCCCCGGGCTCGGGCGGCACCGGTTCGAGGGGGTCGCTCACGACCCAGAGGGTCACGTTGGGTGCCGCTCGGTCCTCGCCCCCGCGGCGGAACACCCGGTCGTCGTCGTCGGTGCGGGTGGCGATCCCGTGGCGTTCGAGGTCCTCGATGACGGCGTGGCGGAGGTAGAGGCGAGCCGCCCACCCGGTGGCGTTCACCTGGACCATGGGCTCGCCCTCGACGGCGGCGGTGACCTGGGGCTGGAGCCGGGCGATCGGGCGCATCAGCCCCTCGCCGTACCCGCCGAACTTCGCCGGCGCGAACACGGTCACCGCGACCAGGGCGAGCGCGGCGAAGGCGCCGGCGGCCGTGGCGATGATCCGCCGGACCGGGTGGTCCAGGGCCGGCCGCACGGTCGGCGCCACGACCCGCCACCCGCCCCAGGCGATCGCGAGCCAGACGATGGCGGTGACCGGCCGCAGCAGCAGCATCGGGTCGGCGGCGAGGACGGCGCCGCCGCGGGGCGTGCGGGCGACCAGCACGGCGGTGGCCGCGAGCCCGAGGAGCGCCGCCTCCATGAGGGTCGTGGTGAGGCGGTCGGACCGGCGGCGGGCGGCGACGTAGCCGGCGGTGAACAGCCCCACCGCGACGGCGAAGCCGAGCACGTCGAGCACGCTCGGTCCCCGGAGCAGGATGAACGGGTCGTTGACCGGCTGGAGCCAGGCCGGTGGCGCCCCGAGCGCGGCCACGACCGTCCGCAGCGCGGCGGTGGGCCCCTGGCTGCCCTCGCCGGCGTAGCGCAGCATCTCGCCGAGGTTCCCCGACCCGGACACCTGGTCGACGAGCATCGGGATGCTGACCACGACGCCGATCGCGGCCGCGGCGGCGAGGGCGGGGGTGCGGCCCCGGGCGAAGCGCCGGCGCTGCTCCGGGTCGCGCCGGCGGGCGTCGAGCAGGCAGAGCACGAGCGTGCCCAGCCCGAAGACGGCGGTCATCGGGAGCCACGCCACGTGCGCCTGCGCGGCCCACGACGCGGCGAGCACCGCCACGGGCAGCGATGGCCAAGCGCCGAGGCGGACGTCCCAGCACAGGAGCACGAACGCGAACCAGACGAGCAGCGGCACGTGCGAGTTCAGCGGGTCGCGGATGACCGTGGTGCCGAGCGACCAGCACAGGAGCAGGCCGGTGGCGGTGACCGCCACGGCGAGGGGAGGGCCGCCGCGCCGCCAGCCGACGAGCACGCTGATGACGAGGGCGCCGGCGTTCACGAGCGCGATCGCCACCAGCAGGCCGGCCGGGCCGAACACGGCATAGGGGATCGCGGCGACCCACACCTCGATCGGTCCCGGGTGGGAGATGTCGTGGTCCGAGATGGTGTTGGCGGTGCTCGGCATGCCCGTGAGCGGCGGGTCGCCGGCGAGGACGTCGCCGGCGCGCAGGGCGATGGTGGCGTTGTCGCCCACCGGGGTCCACCCGTCGTTCAGGGCCATCGCGGTCGACGCCAGGATCGGCAGCACGACGATCACGCACAGCCGCACCAGCATCGGCGGCGGCCGCGTCCGGTCCCGCTGGCGTCGCTGGGGCCCGGTGCCCGGAGGGCGGGGGCGCCGCGCCGGTCGTGGGGCGCGCGCGTCCCGAGGCTCGTCGGCGACCGCTGTGCCCACGTCGTCCTCCCAGGTCTCCCGCTGACCGAGGGACCGCAGGGTAGCCCGTACGGGTGACCACGCTGGTGGGCGGACGGGCGCCGGTAGCCTGGCGCCGTGCCCGCACCCCTGCCGTGCCCACCGGTGCCGGGATGAGCCACGCCGGCCGCCTGCTGGTGGCCACCCCGCTCATCGCCGACCCGACGTTCGAGCGCACGGTCGTGCTGGTCCTCGCCCACGGCCGCGACGGTGCGTTCGGCGTCGTGCTGAACCGCCCGACCGACACGACGGTCGGTGAGGTGGCCCCCGAGTGGGCCGGGCACGCCGCCGCGCCGGGCGTGGTGTTCCTCGGCGGTCCGGTCGGCCAGGACTCGCTCCTCGCGCTCGGCCGGTCGGCGGCGGTCGGCGCGCACAGCGAGAACCGGATCTTCGCCGACTGCGCGGCCATCGACCTCGAGCGGTCGCCCGACGACGGCCCCCACTGGGACGGCGTGCGCCTGTTCGCCGGGTCGGCGGGCTGGGCCCCCGGCCAGCTCGACGACGAGCTCGCCGAGGGGGCCTGGTGGCTCGCCGACGCCGACCCCCAGGACGTCACGGCCACCGACCCCGAGCACCAGTGGTCCGCGGTGCTGCGCCGCCAGCGCGGCGAGGTCGCCTGGTTCGCGAACCACCCCGAGGACCCGTCGGCCAACTAGCGGGTCCCGTCGCGGTCCGCGGGCCCGGGGGTAGCGTTCGGCCATGGCGACCATCTCGTTCGAAGGTGAGACCCACGGCGAGCTCGTGGTGAAGGTGCGGCGCTGGCTGGCTTCGGTCGAGGGCGAGGAGGAGGGCAACCTCTCCACGCACGAGGCCATCAACCAGGGAGCGGAGCTCACCAAGGAGGCGCTGCGCATCATCGCGTCGGCGGCCCCCGAGCCCATCGCCCAGAGCGAGGTGGTGAAGGCCCTGACCAACGCGGGCTACAAGGCCACCGACATCTCGCGCCAGGCGGTGGTCGACGGCCTGGACTCGGTGGAGGAGGTGACCGGCGGGAGCGTGGTGAAGCTCGCCCGGGACGCATCGAAGACCGCGGTGTACCAGATGAACACCACGATGGCCCGGGCCCTCCTCAAGTCGCTCCGGCGCTGATCTCCGGCACCCGCGGACGCTCCGTGGGGTTCCCCCCACCGCCCTCCGCCCGGTAGCCTGCGGCAACGACACGCCGCCCGGGAGCGCACATGGCCGACACGCCGACCGACCGATTCGCCAACGAAGGCCTGACCTTCGACGACGTGCTCCTGGTGCCGGCGGCCAGCGACGTCCTGCCCAACGAGGTCTCGACCGCGTCGTTCGTGACGCCGGGCGTCGAGATCCAGGTGCCGATCCTGTCCGCGGCGATGGACACCGTCACCGAGGCCAGCCTCGCCATCGCGATGGCCCGAGCCGGCGGGCTCGGGATCATCCACCGGAACCTGTCGGTCGCCGACCAGGCGAGCGAGGTCGACAAGGTCAAGCGGTCCGAGTCCGGGATGATCGTCGACCCGGTCACGCTCGGTCCCGACGCCCTCGTGGCCGACGCCCTCGACCTGATGGCCAAGTTCAAGATCTCCGGCGTGCCGATCACCGACGGCGACCGCCGCCTGGTGGGCATCCTCACCAACCGCGACCTCCGCTTCCACGAGGACGTGAACGAGCGCATCGGCAACGTGATGACCAGCGAGAACCTGGTCACCGCGCCGCAGGGCACCACCCTCGAGGAGGCCCAGGCCATCCTCGGCCGGCACCGCATCGAGAAGCTCCCGGTCGTCGACGGCGACGGCCGGCTCTCCGGTCTCATCACCGTCAAGGACATCCAGAAGCGGATCCAGTACCCGGACTCCACCAAGGACGACCAGGGCCGCCTCCGCTGCGGCGCCGCCGTCGGCACCGGGCCCGACGCGTTCGAGCGGGCCCTCGCCCTCATCGACGCCGGCGTGGACCTGCTCGTGGTCGACACCGCCCACGGCCACTCCGCCGGGGTGATCAACCTGGTGGCCAAGGTCGTCGAAGAGTTCCCCGTGCCGATCGTGGCCGGCAACGTCGCCACCTACGACGGCGCCAAGGCCCTGCTCGACGCCGGTGCCTCGGCCATCAAGGTCGGCGTCGGCCCCGGCTCGATCTGCACCACCCGGGTCGTCGCCGGGGTGGGCGTGCCCCAGCTCACCGCGATCTCGCAGGCGGCTGACGCCGCCTCGGGCTACGACGCCTGCGTCATCGCCGACGGGGGCATCCAGTTCTCCGGCGACATCGCCAAGGCCCTCGCCGCCGGCGCCGACACCGTGATGCTCGGCAGCCTGCTCGCCGGCGTCGACGAGAGCCCCGGCGACGTCGTGCTCTACCAGGGCGAGCGGTTCAAGGAGTACCGCGGCATGGGCTCGATGGGCGCCATGAAGACCCGCTCGTACTCGAAGGACCGCTACTTCCAGGGCGACGTGATCGACGCCGAGAAGCTCGTGCCCGAGGGCATCGAGGGCCGGGTGGCGTACAAGGGCCCGGTCCGCCGGATCCTGTTCCAGCTGGTCGGCGGCCTGCGCCAGGCCATGGGCTACTGCGGCGCCGGCACCATCGAGCAGCTCCAGGGCGCCACGTTCGTGCGCATCACCGGGGCCGGCCTGCGCGAGAGCCACCCGCACGACATCACCATCACCGCCGAAGCGCCCAACTACTGGGGTCGCTGACCCGGATCCACATGCGGCGGCGGGTCCCACGCTGCGCAGGCGCGGTGCCACGCACCGCGTCGTTCCGCGGGTATCCGATCCGCTAGGTTCCCTCCGCCCGGCGGGATGGTCTCGGGGGCTCGGGATGCCCTCAAGGCCCCCGGCGGAAGAAGGAGGCCTTCGTGCTCCGTCGTCTTGCTCTCGCTGCTGCCGCAGCGTCCCTCACCCTGGGGCTGGTCGCCCCGACCCCGGCACCGGCCGCGGTCGACCCCGACTACGGCTGGGACTACCAGGCCCTCAGCATCAACGGCAGCTACCAGATGCTCCGAGGCCAGTTCGCGGGCGATGCCGCCACGGACATCCTCTTCTACGGCCCGGGCTCGGCGCCCGACTCGCTGTGGATCGGCAAGACCGGCGCGAAGGGCAACAGCGGCTTCACCAAGGTCGGCGTCAGCATCGGCGGCACCTACGTTCCGGTGGTCGGCGACTTCGCCGGCGACGACTACGACGACATCCTCTTCTACGGCAAGGGCTCGGCTCCCGACGCGCTGTGGACCTCGGTCCCGACGTCGTCGTACTTCAGCTCGAAGTCGGTGAAGATCAGCGGCACGAACTACCAGCCCAAGGTCCTCATGGACTACCGGGACGTCGGCACCAAGGACGACGTGCTGTTCCTCGGGCCGGGCACGGTGCCGGACTACCTGTGGCACTTCACCGAGTCGGTCGGCACCCCCGAGTACGACGGCCCCGGCACCTGGCAGAGCCGCACCCTGAAGGTGAACGGCTCGTACCAGCTCGTGGTCGGCGACTTCAGCGGCGACTACCTCGACGACGTCGTGCTCTACCAGCCCGGCGCGGCCCGTGACTACAAGTGGGTCAGCAGCACGTCGGGTGCGTTCACCCAGACGAACCTCACCATCAACGGCACCTACCAGCCGGTCACGGTGCGCCACCAGAACTTCGACGGCATCTACTTCTGGGCCAGCGGCCGCGTGAACGAGGTGTATTGGACGAGCAACGGCAACTCGTTCACGTCGCGGCCCACGGGTCAGTACCCGACCCTCACCGGCAAGGCCGAGAGCTACGGCGGCAACGGCGTGCTCATCAAGTCCGACAACGAACGCGACGCGTTCGTGTACGCCGACGGCGCCGGCGCCGACTCGTACTACCTGGCGAACCCGAACCACGACTTCGGCACCGCCTGGCAGGCCGCCACCGGCGACTTCAACGACGACGACGTGTTCGACACGTTCTGGTACGGCCCGGGCACCCGCAAGGACGAGGTCTGGTACGGCGTGCCGTCGAGCAGCGACCGCTCGGCCGATCCTGCGCCCACTGTCGCCAAGGTCACGCCCATCACCGAGCGCTGACCTCCTGCGTCCCTCGACCGCAGCCACCCCGGACGGCCCGACGCCGTTCCGGGGTGGCTGCGGCCGCGTCCGGGCGCCTTCTGGCCGTTGGGCCGCCGGGTAGTGTCGGCGTGCTCGCGACCGACGGCGGGCACCGGCTTCGGGGAGCAGCGTGACGAGCAGGGAGGACCGCGTGGCAGGGGCGCCCGATGGGCGGCAGGCCCGCCCGGATCCGTCGTCGTTCCTCGTGGTGACCCAGTACTACGCACCGGAACGGGGTGCGGCCCAGGTCCGCCTCGGCGCCCTCGCCCGGGAGCTGCAGCGCCGGGGCGCGCGGGTCGAGGTGCTGACGGCGCTGCCGAACTACCCGCTCGGCCGGATCTTCGACGGCTGGTCCCGCCGTCCCGTCCAGGTGGCCGACGAGGGCGGCGTCCGGGTGATCCGGGTGTGGCTGTGGGCGTCGATGGGCAGCGGGGTCGAGCGCATGGTCAACTACGCCTCGTTCGGCCTGATGTCGCTGCTCGGCCTGCTCCGCATCCGGCCGGCGGACTGGACGATCGTCGAGTACCCGACGCTGTTCGGCGCCCTCCCGGCCGCGGTCTGGGGCCGGATCCGGCGGCGCAAGGTCGTCGTCAACGTCGCCGACCTGTGGGTCGACGCCATCGTCGAGCTCGGCGCGCTCAGCGACGGGGCCGTCGTGAAGGTCCTGCGCCGGGTCGAGGCGTGGATGCTCCGGAACGCCACCGCGGTCACCGCGGTGACCGACGGCGTCCGGGACGCCCTGATCGCGAAGGGCGTCGATCCGCAGCGCATCTGCTGGATGTCCAACGGCGCCGACACCGAGATGTTCGCCCCGGGCGATCCCGATCCCGACGTCGACGACGTGCTCGGCCTCGAACCCGGCGACCGGCTGTTCCTGTACGCCGGGACGCAGGGGTACGTGCACGGCCTCGACGGGGTGATCGAGGCCGCGGCGCTCCTCGCCGACGAACCGTTCCGGTTCGTGTTCGTCGGCGGAGGCTCGGAGCGGCCGAACCTGGAGGCGCTCGCCGCCGCGAAGGGGCTGACGAACGTGGTGTTCCGCGACCCGGTCGCCCCCGAGGAGATCGCCCGCTACCTGCGCCGCGCCACCGCCGGTGTGTGCTCGGTGCGCGACAGCGAGCTGTTCAAGTCGGTCCGCTCGGCGAAGATGTTCCCCGTGATGGCCACCGCGAAGCCGGTGCTGTACGCCGGCGACGACGAGGGGGCCGCCCTCGTCCGGCGCACCGGCTCGGGGATCGCCGTCCCGTTCGGCGACGCCGAGGCCTTCGCGGCCGCCGCCCGCCGGCTCGCCGCCGACCCGGCCGAGGCGGGCGCGATGGGGGCGGCCGGCCAGCGGTGGATCGACGAGGAGGGCAGCTGGAAGGTGCTCGTGGAGCGCTGGCTCGGCGATCTGGCCCAGGTCGAGGCCACGGCGGAGGCACCTGCGCCGCGTGCGTAGACTCGTGCCTTTCCCTCGCCAGGGTTGAGGAGACCGTCCATGGCTGAAATCGAGATCGGCATGGGCAAGACCGGCCGTCGGGCGTACGGGCTCGACGACGTCGCGCTCGTCCCGTCGCGCCGCACCCGAGACCCCGAGGACGTCGACCTGTCCTGGGAGATCGACGCCTTCCGCTTCGACCTCCCGATCATGGCCTCGGCCATGGACAGCGTCGTCAGCCCGGCCAGCGCCGTGGCCATCGGCGAGCTGGGCGGCGTGGGCGTGCTCGCGCTCGAGGGGCTGTGGACCCGCTACGACGACCCCGAGCAGGTGCTGACCGAGATCGCCGGCCTGCCGGACGCTGCGGCCACCGCCCGGCTGCAGGAGCTGTACGCCGAGCCGATCAAGCCCGAGCTGATCCGGGACCGCATCAAGGAGATCCGCGGGGCCGGGGTCACGTCGTGCGCCTCCATCACCCCGCAGCGGCTGCCCGCGTTCGCCGATGCGCTGCTCGCCGCCGAGCTGGACCTGCTCGTGGTGCAGGGCTCGGTCGTGTCGGCCGAGCACGTCACCAAGGACGGCGACCCGCTCAACCTGAAGACCTTCGTGCGCCGCTTCGACATCCCGGTCATCGTCGGGGGCTGCGCCAGCTACCAGGCGGCCAGCCACCTGATGCGCACCGGGGCGGCCGGGATCCTCGTCGGCGTCGGTTCCGGCGCCACGTCGACCACCCGCCGGGTCCTCGGCGTGGGGGCTGCGCAGGCCACCGCCATCGCCGACGCCCGGGCAGCCCGCATGCGCCACCTCGACGAGACCGGCGTCTACGTCCACCTCATCGCCGACGGCGGCATCACCACCGGCGGCGACATCGCCAAGGCCGTCGCCTGCGGGGCCGACGCCGTCATGGTCGGTGCACCGCTCGCTGCGGCCTCCGACGCTCCCGGGCGCGGCTGGCACTGGGGCCTCAACGGCGGCCACGCCGACCTGCCCCGCGCCGAGCGGGTGGCCGCGGAGCCCGTCGGCTCTCTCGAAGAGGTGCTGGTCGGCCCGGCGCACCGCAGCGACGGCCGGACCAACCTGGCCGGCGGCCTGCGCCGGTCGATGGCATCGTGCGGCTACCGCACCCTCAAGGAGCTCCAGAAGGCGGAGCTCACGATCACCCCGGTGCACCCATGACCACGTCCGATCCCGTCGTCGCCTCCTCGTCTGAGACGGGGCCGATCCTCGTCGTCGACTTCGGCGCCCAGTACGCGCAGCTCATCGCCCGGCGGGTCCGCGAGGCGCACGTCTACAGCGAGATCGTCCCGCACACCATCACCGCCGAGGAGGTGGCGGCCAAGAACCCGGCCGGCATCATCTTCTCGGGCGGTCCGAAGTCGGTCCACGTCGAGGGCGCACCGGTCATCGACCCGGCCGTCTACGACCTGGGCACCCCGGTCCTGGGCATCTGCTACGGCGCCCAGCTCATCGCCCAGCAGCTGCCGGGCGGCGTCGTCGCCAACACCGGCGTCGGCGAGTACGGGCGCACCGAGCTCACCGTCTCGTCTCCTGACGCGGTCGTGTTCGGCGGGGGCCAGCCGACCACCCAACAGGTGTGGATGAGCCACTTCGACTCGATCTCGGTCCCGCCCGACGGGTTCTCGATCACCGCGTCCACCCCGGGCGCCCCGGTCGCAGCCATGGAGGACGTGGCCCGCAAGATCCACGCCGTGCAGTTCCACCCCGAGGTGGTGCACACGCCGCACGGCCAGGCCGTGCTCGAGCACTGGCTCTACGACGTGTGCGGATGCCCGCCATCGTGGGTGATGAGCTCGGTGATCGACACCCAGGTCGAGCTGATCCGCAAGCAGGTCGGTTCGGCCCGGGTCATCTGCGCCCTCTCCGGTGGCGTCGACTCCGCGGTCGCCGCCGCCCTCGTGCACAAGGCGATCGGGCCCCAGTTGACCTGCGTCTTCGTCGACACCGGGCTCATGCGGCTCGGTGAGGGCGAGCAGGTCGTCGAGACGTTCCAGCGCCACCAGGGCATCGAGCTGATCCACGTCCGGGCCGCCGACCGGTACTTCGAGAAGCTCGAGGGGGTCACCGACCCCGAGGACAAGCGCAAGGCCATCGGCGAGCTCTTCATCCGCATCTTCGAGGACGTCTCGGGCGGCATCGAGGACGCCAAGTTCCTCGTGCAGGGCACGCTCTACCCCGACGTCATCGAGTCCGGCACCGCCAGCGCCGCCAAGATCAAGAGCCACCACAACGTCGGCGGCCTGCCCGAGGACATGCAGTTCGATCTCGTCGAGCCGCTCCGCTCCCTCTTCAAGGACGAGGTCCGGGCAGTCGGCAGCGAGCTCGGCCTCCCCGACGAGATCGTGTGGCGCCAGCCGTTCCCCGGACCCGGCCTCGGCGTCCGCATCATCGGTGAGGTCACCCCGGACAAGGTGGCCATCCTCCAGCGGGCCGACGCCATCGTCCGCGAGGAGATCCGTGCCGCTGGCCTCGAGCGGGAGATCTGGCAGGCGTTCGCCGTGCTGCCCGACATCCGGTCCGTCGGGGTCATGGGCGACGAGCGCACCTACGGCTATCCCGCCATCATCCGGGCGGTCACGTCCGAGGACGCCATGACCGCCGACTGGGCCCGTCTGCCGTACGACCTGCTCGAGCGGATGTCCTCGCGCATCATCAACGAGGTCGACGGCATCAACCGCGTCGCCTACGACGTGACCTCGAAACCCCCTGGCACGATCGAGTGGGAGTGACCCGCTTGGTGGGTTGAGGTGGGCGGGGCCGAGGTCACGTCGTTCCGACACGTCTTCTCCGCTCTGGGGCCGCTCGGGCCCTGTCGCAAGCCGGTCGGGCGCTCCTTGGGCGTCGAATCGACGTCGATTCGACGGTTCTTCGTTGAGGTGAACAGTCCCCGGCGGCGTCGTCCCGACGCGCCGAGACCGCGACCCTCGGCCCTCCAACCGACCCCGTACGCGTCGAATCGACGTCGATTCGACGCGTACGGAGTCGGTTTCCGCAGCCCAGGGTCGGGGGGCGGCGAACCGGTCGGTGGGGGCGTCCGCTGGCGCTGCCGATCAGGAGCGGAAACCGTCGAATCGACGTCGATTCGACGCGTACGACCTCAGGTTCGGGCGCCGGACCTGGGGCGACCTCGCCGAGCGCAGCCGCGGGTGGCACGCCGCCCCACGCTGCGTATGGGCAGCGGAAACCGTCGAATCGACGTCGATCCGCCGCCCCGAGCCCGGATCGAAGGCGGCTCCCGGTGGAAGCAGGACGGCGGACGGGCATGCTGGGCCGACAGCACGGACCGTCCCGGCATGCCACGTCGGACCTCGGACCACCCCACCGTGACAAGTGGCCGAACCCCTGGATTCTCCGAGCTCGCCGCCGATGGGAATCCCCCAGAAGGGTGACGACGACACGGCAAGACGCCGTTACGGTGCGAAGGGATATATGGAACCGGACACGACGGCCGAGGGAGGGCGGTTCGGTGCTTCGGCCAACGAGGGGTCGACCCTCGCTGACCGTCACGCCGACGATGTCGCCGCGCTCCATCGCGTTGCCAGCCTCCCTCCCGGCGACCCCGACGAGCGCCTGACCCAGCTCATCGGCGCCGGCTGCCGGGCCCTGGGGGTCGGCCGCGGGTTCGTGCTCCTGCGGGGCACGGCTGGGCTGACGGTGCGGGTCGTCGCCGGACCGGACCCGATCGGCCCCGCTGCGGGCGACACGGTGTCGGACTGGCGCCTCGACGACGTGCTGGCCCGGCAGGCCACCGTCGCCGCCCTGGGCGGACCCGGCGCCAGCAACGACCGAGCCCCACTCGGCGGCGGCTCGATGGTGGCCTGCCCGCTGTGGGTCACCGGCCGCGTCGCCGGTGCGGTGGCGTTCGCCGACTCGACGGCCCGGGAGCCGTTCTCGTCCTGGCAGCTCGCCCTCGTGGACCTGGTGGCCGACGGGGCGTCGCGCATCCTCGAGCACGAGGCCGACATCCGGGCCATGGTCCGCCTCGAGTCGCAGGCCCAGGCGATGATCGACCTGATGCCGGACCCGCTGGTCCGCCTCCGCCGGGACGGGCAGCAGCTCGCCGACGACGGCGACCACGTCCTCGGCATCTTCGACCCCACGGCGAGCGCCCGCCCGGCCGGCACCCCCGCCGACCCGGCGACCCTCGAACTGGTGCAGCACGCCGTCGCCGCCGCCCTCGACACCGGCCGCCTCCAGACCGACGTCTACGCCGCCGGACCCGGCCTCGATGCGAGGCGGGTCGAGGCCCGCTTCGTGCCCGGCGACGACGACGTGGTGCTGTGCATCGTCCGGGACATCACCGAGCGCCACCGCGCCGAGCTCGCCCTGGCCGAGCAGGTGGCCTTCGAAGCCCTGGTCGCCTCGATCTCGACCCGCCTGATCGGGTGCGCCCCGCTGCTCCTCGACGACGCCATCGACGTGGGCCTCGGCGAGATCGCCTCGTTCTTCGGGGCCGACACGGCGTTCATCGACGAGCTCGCCCCCGACGGATCCACGCTCCGGGTCTCGCACCAGTGGTCGCGCCGCCGCACGGTCCCGACCCGCGCCCGCGGCCAGAAGGTCGACGTCAAGGGCTTCGGCTGGCTGACCGCCCGGTTCGAGCGAGCGGGCCACGTGTTCGTGCGCGGCCCCGGCACCATCCCCCGAGAGGCGACCGAGCAGGCCCTCGTGGACGCCGACGACAAGGGCGTCCTCTGGGTCCGGCTGGGCTACGGCGGCGAACTGGTCGGCGTGCTCGGCCTGACCTGGCGGACCCACGAGCCCCCGCCCTCCGACGAGGTCCTCGGGCTGGTGCGCTTCGCCGCCGACGCCTTCCTCGGCGCCCTCCGGCGCCGCAGCGTCGCCCTGCTCGCCGACGGCCAGGCCGAGGTGTTCGAGCTGATCGCCCGCGGCGCGCCGGTGGCCACCGCGATCCTCGCCGCCCGCTCGCTGCTGGCCCGCCACACCCTGGGGGCCACGGTGGTCATCGCGACCGTCGAGGAGGGCGGCCGCCTGTCGCTCGTCACCGACCCCGACGACCCGGACGAGGAGGCGCTCGCCGCCTGGTTCGCCGCCCTCGAGCCCGGCCTCGGGAACCCGTTCGGCCAGGCCGTGATCACCGGCGAGCCCGTCATGGTCGCCAACGCCCTCGGCGACCCCCGCTACTCGGACCCGGTGCTGCCCGACGAGGCGTGCCGGTCGGCGACCATCCTCCCCGTCCGCTCGCCCCGCAACGGCCAGACCCTCGCCCTCGTCGGCCTCCTCGGGGCCGAGTCCGGCGCCCCCATCGCCCGGCCCGCCGTGCGCGACTCGGTGCTGTCGCTCGTCACCGTCGCGGTCGAACGGTCGATCGACGAGCGCCGCCTCGCCCACCAGGCCACCCACGACCCGCTCACCGGGGTCGGCAACCGGGCTGCGCTGCTCGACCGGCTCACGCTCGCCCTGGCCCGCGCCAAGCGCTCGGGTCGCAACGTGGCGGTGCTGTTCTGCGACCTCGACGGGTTCAAGGCCGTGAACGACCAGTACGGCCACGACCGCGGCGACCGCCTGCTGGTGGAGGTCGCCGAGCGCATCGGCCGCGCCGTGCGGCCCTCCGACACGGTCTGTCGGACCGGCGGCGACGAGTTCGTCATCGTCTGCGAGGACCTCGCCGACGCCGACCAGGCCCACACCATCGCCGAGCGGGTGCGCGCCGCCATCGAGACCGACCCGATCGACGTCGGCGAGACCCGCCTCCCGTGCACCGTGAGCGTCGGCGTCGCCGTGGCCGACCTGCCCGTCGACGACCCGGACCGCCTGCTGCGCACCGCCGACCTCGCCATGTACGCCCGCAAGCAGCACCGCGCCGCCACCCAGCGCCACCCCGCCGGCCAGCCCGAGCGCCAGGCGGCCGACGCCGCCGAAGCCGCCGGGTCCGAGCGGGAGCTGGGCAGCGTGGAACGGGCCGCCCTCGAGCGCAGCGGCGCCGTCGAACCGAAGCCCGAACCGGTGCGGCGGACCGACCCGTTCGGGCTCGACCTCGCCGCGGCGATCGAGCACGACGGGCTCCACCTCGTGCACCAGCCGCTCGTCGGGCGGGACGGATCGCTGACCGGCGTCGAGGCGCTCGTCCGCTGGGACCACGCCATCCTCGGACCCGTCGGCCCGGTCCGGATCCTCTCGGCAGCCGCGAACGACGACCTCGCCGGGCCCCTCGGCCGCTGGGTGCGCCGCACCGCGCTCGCCGACCGGCGCCGCTGGCAGGGGCACCTCGACCCGTCCGCCACGGTCCCGGTCCACCTGAACGTGGCCGATGCCGAGCTGGCGCTGCCGCACCTCGTCGACAGCGTCCTCGCCGACCTCGACGAAGCGGACGTGGCGCTCGAAGACGTGGTGCTCGAGGTGCGCGAGCGGCACCTGGCCGACGCCGCGCTGCGAGCGGTCGTCAGCGACCTCGCGGCCGCTGGCCTCCCGGTCCTCGTCGAGAACGTCGGCCAGGGCGGCCTGTCGCTCGCAGACCTGGCCGAGCTGCCGGTCAGCGGGCTCAAGCTGGGGCCCGCGCTCGTCGCGCGCATCCGCGAGGACGACCCGGCCGGCGTCGAGGTCGCCCGGTCCCTGGTGATCCTCGCCCACGGCCTCGGGTGGCGGAGCCTGGCCGTCGGCGTCGAGACCGACCACCAGCGCGCCGTGCTGTTCGGCTTCGGCATCGACGCCGTCCAGGGCCAGGTGGCCACGATGCCGCTCGGGCGCGACGAGCTCGTCGACTGGCTGGATCGCCGACCCGGCACCTGACGCCTCGTAGCGTTCGGAGATGGCCGCACTGGACGGGTACACCGAGACGACGTTCACCTTCGAGGGCAAGACCCGGACGGTGTTCCGGCGGGGCGAGGGCCCCGCCGTGCTGGTGATCTCGGAGATCCCCGGCATCACCCCGCTCGTCGCCGACTTCGGCCGCCGCGTCGCCGAAGCCGGGTTCACCGCGGTGCTGCCCTCGCTGTTCGGCACGCCGGGCAAGGACATCTCGAACGCCTACGCCGCCCAGACCCTCGCCTGGGCCTGCGTGTCCAAGGAGTTCGCCACCTGGGCTCGGAACAAGACCTCGCCGGCCACGCACTGGTGCAAGGCGCTCGCCCGCCACGAGCACGAGCAGTGCGGCGGACCCGGCGTGGGGGTCGTCGGCATGTGCCTCACCGGCAACTTCGCCCTGGCGATGATGGTCGACCCGGTGGTCGTGGCGCCCGTGCTGTCGCAGCCCTCGCTCCCGTTCGTCCTCAACGGCGCCTACAAGCGCGACCTCAACCTGTCGCCCGAGGACCTCGCCGCCGTGAAGGCCCGGTGCGAGGACGAGGAGGACCTCTGCGTCCTCGGCCTGCGCTTCTCCGGGGACTTCATGGCACCCGCCGAGCGCTTCGCCCGCCTCGAGCAGGAGCTGGGCGACTCGTTCGTCGGGGTCACCATCGACTCGTCGAAGGGCAACCTCCACGGCATCCGGTCCATGGCCCACTCGGTGCTCACCGAGGACCTCGTCGACGAGGCCGGGCACCCCACCCACGATGCCCTCAGCCAGGTGCTCGACCTGTTCGAGCGCCGGCTGCACCCCATCGCCTGATCAGATCGGGCCGGCGGCCACCTGCGGGTCGTCGTCGCCGAACTCGTCGTCGCCGAGCTCGTCATCGCCGTCGAAGTCGTCCTGGTCCTCGGGGACCGGGTGGTCGGGCGGCGGCTCCAGCGACAGGTGCTCGGCCTCGTCGGCCAGCAGCGCCTCGGCCTGCTCGGCCTTGACCATCCGGTACTCGCCGGTCTGCTGGTCCCACACCCGGACGCGGGCGTTCTCGCCCGCCTCGCGGGCCAGGTCGCGCACCGCGGCGAGGCGGCGCCGTCGCCCGAGCGGACCGAGCTTGAGCGACGCGTAGGACAGGCCGCCGAGCGGGATCGGCATCCAGAACTGCACGAGGCGCCACGCCAGGACCGCGAAGCCCGCCGCACCGACCGGCGCACCGAACGTGACGAGCAGCGACGGCAGGGCCGTCTCCACCACGCCCAGGCCGCCGGGGGTGATCGGGATCGAGGCGACGACCCCGGTGACGCCGTAGGCGACGATCAGGTTGATCGGGTTCATCGTGTACCCGAACGCGTAGAGCAGGACCCACAGCGCGGCGGCGTCGAGCAGCCAGTTGGCGGTGGCCCAGAGGACCCCCCGCCGCACCAGCTCGGGCTGCTGGGCGAGGTCCTGGATCCGGTCGGCGGTCTGGTGGACGAACCGGGCGGCCGTCTCCTCCTCGACGTACGGCAGCTTCCGGAAGATCGCCCGCAGCACCCGTTCGGCGAGGTCGCGGCCCTCGATCAGCAGGTAGACGAGCCCGGCGGCCAGGGCGAGGAGCAGCACGCCGACGATGGCGGCGGTCACGTAGGCCGGCCGGAAGCCGTTCATCGGGATCGAGATGAGCAGCGTGATCCACAGGATCAGGTTGAGGACCACCGCCGAGCCGAGGCCCACGGTGGCCAGCGTGAACCCCGCGGCGGTGGGCGGCACCCCGGCCGTCGTGAACAGGCTGTAGCCGAGCGTGCTGCCGGCTGCGGACCCGCCCGGAACGAGGTTGCCGACCGCCTTGGTCGACATCTGGATGCGGAAGATCGTGAAGAGCGACAGCCGTGGCTCGGGCGGCAGCGTCACCCGGGTGAGCACCGTGTAGCAGATGAGCGAGGCGATCTCGAGGCCCACCGCGAGCAGCACCCACAAGGGGTTCAGGTCGGCGAGGCGCTCGGCGGAGTCCTTCGAGCGGGCGAGGGTCGGGATGACCAGGTAGTAGAAGACGAACAGGCCGACGACCAGGAACAACGTGCGTTTGACGGCGCGGCTCTGCACGCTCTGGGAGCGCCCGCGCTTCGTGCGGGCACGGCCGGTGGGGGACTCCGCGGGAGCCGGGTCGACGGAAGCGATGGGGGCCATTCTTCCCGGCCGGTACCCCCTTCCCGGCCATCGCGCACCGGATTCCGCTGATGCTCCTATGGGGTGCAAGTCGTTGGGAGATTGCTGATCCAGGTTCTGTAGCGCTCGGCGAGCACGGGATGGCGGCCGTGGTCGTTCTCGATGTTGCTGATGCGGGGGCCTTGGGTGCCGATGGCGGTGGCGGCT
>DATMGQ010000047.1:0-26822 GCA_035555395.1 Acidimicrobiales bacterium | reverse complement strand
ACCTTCCGCCTGAACCGGATCGAGACCAGCCGGCTGAGCGTCGACACCGACCGCACCCCGGACCTCGACACCACGCTCCAGCTGATGGAGTCCGGCGACCACGCGTACGACTACTCCGTGGCCTG
Organism: Acidimicrobiales bacterium; assembly: GCA_035555395.1. Classification (GTDB taxonomy): domain Bacteria; phylum Actinomycetota; class Acidimicrobiia; order Acidimicrobiales; family Iamiaceae; genus Aquihabitans. The sequence goes on along the minus strand of DATMGQ010000047.1, from coordinate 26,697 downwards.
GATCGACCTCATGGCCAAGGGCACCTCGATGGGCCGGTCGATCCTGGGCCGCGGCCGCTTCGCCACGGTCGACCAGCTGAGCCACCGCCAGCAGCGGGATCCGCTGCACTTCACGTCGTCCACGATCGCCACCGCGCCGGCGCTCGTGCCGCCGAAGCTGATCAACCCGCTCACCATCAAGGCCTTCAACGAGGCCTGGTACCGCAAGGCCCCGAAGCGCCGGCGCGACCAGGTGATGGGCATCACCGAGTTCTTCCACCCGCTCGACCTCGTCGACCGGTGGAACCGCCTCTACGGGCGCGACGGGCTGCTCCAGTGGCAGTTCGTGCTGCCGCTCTCGGCCACCGACGAGCTGCGCTCGATCATCGGCGAGCTCAGCCAGTCCGGCTGCCCGTCGTTCCTCGCCGTGCTCAAGCGCATGGGTCCGGGCAACGCCGGTCCCCTGTCGTTCCCGATCGAGGGCATGACCCTCGCCTTCGACGTGCCAGCCACGCCGGGGACCGCGCTGGGCCCGCTCCTCGACCGCCTCGACGAGCGGGTGGCCGCAGCCGGTGGGCGCCTCTACCTGGCGAAGGACAGCCGGATGCGGCCCGAGCTGCTCCCCGAGATGTACCCGCGCCTCGACGAGTGGCTCGCCGTGCGCCACGAGGTCGACCCCGGGCAGCGCATCGTCAGCGACCTCGCCCGCCGCCTCCGCCTGACCTGACCGCCGGGACCGCCGGATCCGGCAGGACCCGCGTCAGCTGGCGGTGCTGCGGATGTCCTGGGCGACGACCGCGTCGCGCAGGATCGCGATCGTCTCGGCATCGGTGGCGTCGGCACGCGGCACCGGGAGCTGGCGCATCGACAGCGGCGGGACGCCCACGTGGGCGATCCGCGGGTGGATCGGCGACGAACCGACCTCGTCGGCGCCGAAGAGCACCTCGTGCAGCTTCTCGCCCGGGCGCATGCCCGTGTAGACGATGTCGATCGGGCGGCCGGCCTCGCTGATGAGCCGGCGGGCGACGTCGTCGATCTTCACCGGCTCGCCCATGTCGAGCACGAGCGCTTCGCCGTCGCGGCCGACGGCGCCAGCCTGGATGACCAGCTGGACGGCTTCCTCGACGGTCATGAAGTACCGAGTGACCTCGGGGTCGGTGACGGTGACCGGGCCGCCGTCCTCGATCTGCTTGGCGAAGGCGGTGAGCACCGAACCCCGGCTGCCGAGCACGTTGCCGAAGCGGACGCTCAAGAAGATGCCGTCACTGCGGTCGGCCGCCGCAGCGGTGAGCCGCTCGGCGAGGCGCTTCGTGTAGCCGAGGACGCTGCTCGGATCGGCGGCCTTGTCGGTGGAGATGTTGACGAAGCGCTCGACCCCGGAGGAGATGGCGGCGTCGACGAGGACCTGGGTGCCCCACACGTTCGTCTTGAGCGCTTCGGCCGGGTGCATCTCGAGCAGCGGGAGGTGCTTCAGCGCCGCCGCGTGGAACACCACCTCCGGGCGGTGCTCCTCGAAGATCTGGTTGACCCGGTCCGTGTCGCGGATGTCGCAGACCACCAGGTTCCGGCTGTCGAGCAGGGCCCGGCCCTCGATCGAGAGCTGCACCGAGTGCAGCGCCGACTCATCGCGATCGAGCAGCACGAGGCTGGACGGAGCGAACCGGTACAGCTGGCGGGACAGCTCGGAGCCGATGGACCCGCCGGCGCCGGTGACGAGCACGCGCTTGCCGGTGACGTACCCGGCGATGGAGTCGACGTCGGTGTCGACCTCGTGGCGGCCGAGGAGGTCGGCGTGGGTGACGGGGCGGATGTCGCTGGTGCCGACCTCGGCGCCGTAGAGCTCGCTGGCGGACGGCAGCACCATCAGGCGCAGGCCGCTGTCGCGGGCGATGTCGGCGTAGACCCGGATCAGGGCGGAGTCGGCGGTGGGGATGGCCAGCAGGGCGATCTTGGCGTCGTGGCGGGCGGCGACGGCGGCGAGGTCGTCACGGGTGCCGCTCACCGGCACGTGGCGGATGCGCAGGTTGCGCTTCGAGGGGTCGTCGTCGATGAGGGCGACGGGCAGGTAGCGGCCGGCGGGGTTGCGGACCATGGCGGTGATGATCTGCTGACCGCCCTCGCCCGCACCGATGACCACGACCCGCTCGAGTTCGAGGCTCTGGGGCCGGAGGCGCTTCTCGTAGAAGAGGCGCCACACGTAGCGGACGCCGGCGCTCGAGCAGAGCATGATCGTGCTGGCGATCAGCGGCACCGAGAGCGGCACCGGTCGGACGGCACCGGCCTTGGGCAGCACGAGGGCGACGACCCAGGTGATGGCGGCGACGACGCCGATCACCGAGACGAGGGCCGAGACCTCCTCGAAGGAGCCGAAGCTCCAGCGGCCCTTGTACAGCCCGCGGGCCGTACCGCAGATGACGAAGACGGCGGCCGAGAAGATCGAGAACCACAGGATCTCGTCGACCTGCTTGCTCGGGATCGAGAAGTCGTAGCGGAGCGCTGCGGCCAACACGACCGACATCCCCATCGCAGTGGCATCGGCCAACACCTGCAGGCGTCGGCGAGCCGAGCTCCCGGCGGGCTGGAACAGCACGTTCAGCCCGAAGCCACGGGAACCTGTGTTCTTGGCGGTCAACGAATCCCTCCCCCCGAGGTACTGATCTGATTCCGCGCCGCACTGGACACTACCGTCATCGAATCACCTCGTCCATCATTCAACCGTCGATGGACCCCGTCGGCGGGGATCCAGGGGCCATGAGCGAACGGCGCAGCCGCAACACCCGGGGGGCGAACGCCATCCGGCCGGAGTGGATCAGCGCCCTCGCGGCGGCTGCTGCATTGTTCGCGCCCGCCAGCCTGACCGGCATCCCGGCGGTCGACGCCATCGAGCGGGCCCTCATCGCCGCCTTCGTGTCCTACGTCGGCGCCCACGGCCGACGCTGGTCGTGGCTCGTCGCCGGCGCCGTGGTCGTGGTGCCCACCCGAGGGGTGTCGCAGCTGCTGGCCCTCGCCGCGCTCGTGGTCGTCGCCGCGTCCACCGTTCCGAAGCGCCGCTCCCGCACGTGGGGCGCGCTCGGCCTGGGCCTCATGGTCAACGCGGTGTTCTGGTACCCGGAGAGTGCCGCCCCCTGGGGCGTCGTGGCGGCTGCCGTCGCCCTCCTGTTCGTGGTCGGGAACGGCTACCCGCACCTCCGCCGCCGCAAGCGCCGGGTGGCGCGCGACATCCTCATCGGCGTCTCGGTGCTGATCGTGCTCGCCGGCATCGGGGCGGCCGCCGCGATGGCGATGGCGTTCAGCGACGTCCGCACCGGTTCCGCGGCGGCACGCGATGCGCTGAACGGCGCCCGCGACGGGGACGCCGAGGCCGCCCGGGCCGACCTCGCCACCGCCAGCGCCTCGTTCGAGTCAGCGTCGTCGCAGGTGAACAGCCACCTCACCACCCCGGCCCAGCTGGTCCCCGGTCTCGCCCAGCAGGTCAACGCGGTGCGCACCACCGTCGACCAGGGCCTGCGGATCAGCGACGCCGGCGACGACCTCGTCGCCACGGCCGACTACGACCGGCTCCAGTACGAGGGCCGCCTCGACCTGGAGCAGGTGGCGGCGCTCGCCGATCCGGCCCGTCGGGCCGACCGGATCCTGGGTGAGGCCCGCTCGGAGCTCGACGGCCTGCAGGACAGCTCGCTGCTGCCGCCGCTCGCCGATCGGGTCGACCAGTTCGCCGCCGACATCGACCAGGCCCGCACCGACACCGCGCTCGCCGCCGACCTGCTCGAGACCACCCCGGACCTCTTCGGCGCCAGCGGCCCCCGCCGCTACCTGATCGTCTTCCTCACCCCAGCCGAGCTCCGCGGCGCCGGCGGCTTCATCGGCAGCTACGCCGAACTGGTCCTCGACGACGGCCAGGCCACGCTGACCCGCTCCGGCCGGATCGACGACCTGCTCGAAGGGCCCAACCAGGGTTCGCGGACGATCAGCGGACCGGCCGACTACCTCCTGCGCTACGGCCGCTTCGACCCAGGCACGTTCCTCCAGGACGTCACCTACTCGCCGCACTTCCCGAGCGACGCGCAGGTGATCGCCGAGCTGTACCCGCAGGCAGGCGGCAGCGAGGTCGACGGGGTCATCGCGGTCGATCCCGCGGGCCTCGCATCGCTCCTCGAGCTCACCGGTCCGGTCACGGTCGACGGCCTCCCCGAGCCGCTCAGCTCCGACAACGCGGTCGAGATCCTGACCCGGTCGCAGTACCTCGAGCTCGGCGACCGTGCCACTCGTGGCGAGATCCTGAGCGCGGCCACCAAGGCCACGTTCGAGAAGCTGATCAACGCATCGCTCCCGGCCCCGCGCCAGCTCGCCGACGTGCTCAGCCCCGCGGCTCGCGGCGGCCACCTACGGCTGTGGAGCCCCGAGGAGCGCGAACAGTCGCTCTTCGAGCGCCTCGGCGCCGACGGCAGCCTGGTCATCCCGCCGGGGTCCGACGGCTTCTCGCTCGTCCAGCAGAACGCGGGCAACAACAAGATCGACGCCTACCTGGAGCGGAAGATCACCTACGAGCCCACGGTCGACGCCAAGACCGGGGAGCTCAAGGCCGTGCTCACCGTGGAGATGACGAACGCGATCCCGTTCGCGATCCTCCCCGAGTCCGTCGGGGGCAACACCCGCGGCGCACCGGACGGCACGAACGTCACCACGCTCTCGCTCTTCACCCGCAACGTCGTCACCAAGGCCACGATCGACGGCAAGCCGCTGACGATGGGTCCCGGCACCGAACGGGGCCTCAACGCGTGGGACACGCCGCAGTTCAACATCCCGGCTGGCGCCACCATCACCATCGAGATCGAGCTGGCGGGCGGCGTCGACCTGGCCAAGGGCTACCGCCTCGCGATCCTCCCCCAGCCCGTCGCCGTCCCCGACCGCTTCTCGAGCACGCTCACGGTGGAGAACGGGCAGGTCAAGGGCACCGGAGCCACCGAGGACACGCTCCTCGACGACGAGCCGCTCGAAGCGCCGACCCGGATCCGGGTCCCCGTCGAGCGCTGACCACGCGCTGCAGCCAGCACCGTCGCTGACCTGCAAGGACGCGACCACCTTGGTGATCCGTCCGAACTGATTCGGTCAACAACCATGACTTGGAGCCGATGGTGAGCTAACCTCGCCAAGGTTCGCGGGGGAGCACCCTTTCGCGAGGATGAAACGGTGCCCAGAGGGAGAGGAACCCCAATGATTCGCAAGATGCTGATCGGTGCAGCGATGCTCGTGATGGCTGCCGCAGCGCCTGCTGCCGCGCAGACCTACGACTTCAACGTGAGCCCCGGCACGGTGGTCGCCGGCCAGGAGGTCACGATCAGCGGCGAGGGGTGCGCCCCGTTCGCCACCGTCAACATCACCGTCACCCAGCGGTCCACGGGCACCGTCATCCTGACCGCCACCGACGAGACCGACGCCAACGGCGAGTTCACCTACAGCTTCGCCATGCCGACGGATGCCGCCCCTGGTTGGTACGACATCCTGGCCACCTGTGGTGACCAGGAGTTCCGCGGCGAGGTGCTCGTCGAGGGCAGCTCCACGGCGCCCTCCGGCGGCTCGACGGCTCCCATCGTCCGCACCGGTTCGGACCTCAACGGCCTCGGCCTCGCCGGCGCCGGCCTGATCACCGTCGGTGGCATCATCCTCATCGCCACCCGGTCCCGCCGCCACCAGGCCCGGGCCTGATCCTCGGCGCTCCGGCGCCACCCCGCTCTTCGACGGTGCCCCGGTCCCAAGGCCGGGGCACCGTCGCGTTCTGACCCGCATCCCGCCGGGTACAACCAAGGGCATGGACATCGCCATCACCGGCAGCTCCGGGCTCATCGGCCAGGCGCTCACCACCTCGCTGCGGACCGACGGCCACCACGTGATCCCGATCGTGCGATCCGGGACCGGGACCGGGAGCCTCCGCTGGGACCCGGAGGCGGGCACGATCGACGCCGCCGGCCTCGAGGGGGTCGACGGCGTGGTGCACCTGGCCGGCGAGGGCATCGCCTCGGGCCCGTGGAGCGACGCGCAGCGCGACCGCATCCGGACCAGCCGCGAGCGCGGCACCCAGCTGCTCGCCACCACCCTCGCCGGCCTCGACCGGCCGCCGTCGGTGCTCGTCAGCGGCTCGGCCATCGGGTACTACGGCGATCGAGGGGACGAGGTCCTCACCGAGGGCTCCCGGCCCGGCGACGACTTCCTCGCCGACGTGTGCGTGGCCTGGGAGGGGTCCACCGCGCCCGCTGAGGCTGCGGGCATCCGCACCGTCCACATCCGTACCGGCATCGTGCTCGACGCCCACGGCGGCGCGCTCGCCAAGCAGCTCCCGGCGTTCAAGCTCGGGCTCGGCGCCAAGGCCGGCGACGGGAGGCAGTGGATGTCCTGGATCACCCTGCACGACGAGGTGCGGGCGATCCGCTTTGCGCTCGAGGAGCCCGGGCTGGCCGGCGCGGTGAACCTCGCCGCGCCGGGACCCGTGACCAACGCCGCGTTCACCGACGCGGTCGGCGACGCCCTGCACCGGCCCACCTTCCTCACCATCCCCCGCTTCGCCCGCAAGGCGCCGTTCGGGATCGGACCGCTGGTCGAGTCGCTGCTGCTGGTGTCGCAGCGGGTCGAGCCGGCCGCACTCCAGGCCGCCGGCTTCGCCTTCGACCACCCCGACCTGGGCACCGCGCTCGACGCCGTCCTGGCCCGCCGCTGATCAACGGCCGATCGGCCCTGGGGATTCGCACCTCGCCCCGGTGCGGCTCCTAGGGTGACCGGCCATGTCCGGTCGCCGCATCGCCGCCTTCGACTTCGACGGGACCCTCACCCGACGGGACACGCTGCTGCCCTTCCTCGCCCGGGCGTGCGGCCCCACCACGTTCGGACGGACCGTGCGCCGCATCGCCCCCACCGCCGTGCGAGCCCGAACGGGCCGCCTCGCCGCCGACGTGCACCACCGCGACGCCACCAAGGCCGCCCTCCTCCGCGAGCTCCTCGCGGGCCGCACGGCCTCCTGGCTGCGTTCCCAGGGCGAGCAGTACGCCACGGGCCTCAACGCCAAGCTGCGCCCCGAGATGGTCGAGCAGGTGCGCTGGCACCGCGAGGCCGGCCACGAGCTGATCATCGTGTCGGCCGGTCTGGCCACCTACCTGGAGCCGTTCGCGGCGTCGTTCGGCTTCGACCACGTGATCGCCGTCGAGCTCGAGGCGGGCGACGACGGGATCCTCACCGGCGAGATGGCCGGGGCGAACGTGCGGGGCGAGGAGAAGGCGGTCCGCCTGCGGAGCTGGCTCGACGGCGACGAGCCCGAGATGCTGTGGGCGTACGGGAACTCCAGCGGCGACACGGAGCTGCTGGCGATGGCCGACGTGCCCGTGTGGGTCGCCGGCCGGCGCCGGTCCCAGGAACGGAACGACCGCCCGGCCGTTCGGCCTGGGCGGTCGTTCTCCGGTCCTCGGACCGCATGACGGACGCTGCCGGTGCGGCAGCGCAGCTCGTCGGGTCAGCTCACTTGGGCTGCATCCGGATGCCGCCGTCGATGCGGATCGACTCGGCGTTCATGTAGCTGTTCGACAGCAGCTCGGCGGTGAGGCTCGCGAACTCCTCGGGCTGGCCGAGGCGCTTCGGGAACAGCACGCCGACCTCGAGGCGGGCCTTGAACTGCTCCGAAGCCTCGCCCTGGCCGTAGATCGGGGTGTCGATCAGGCCGGGGAGGATGGTGTTGACCCGGATGCCGACCGCCGAGAGGTCACGGGCGATGGGGAGGGTCATGCCGACGACGCCGCCCTTCGAGGCGGAGTACGAGGCCTGGCCGATCTGGCCGTCCTCGGCCGCGACCGAGGCGGTGTTGACGATCGCGCCGCGCTCGCCGAACTCGTCGGGCTCGTTCTGCGACATGGCCGTGGCGGCGATGCGGATGCAGTCGAAGGTGCCGATCAGGTTGATCTCGACGACCTTGCGGAAGATGTCGAGGTCGTGGGCGGAGCTGTACTCGCCGTCCTTGCCGATGGTGCGGGTCGCCCAGCCGATGCCGGCGCAGTTCACGAGGGCCTTGAGCGGGCCGAGCTCCTTGGCGGCCTCGACCGAGGCGATGATCTGCTCGGTGTTGGTCACGTCGGTGGCCACGAAGACGCCGCCGATCTCCTTGGCGAGGGCCTCGCCCTTCTCCTGCTGGCGGTCGAGGTCTGCGACCACGACCTTGGCACCGAGGGTGCTGAGGTGGCGGGCCGTGGCCTCGCCGAGCCCCGAGGCCCCACCGGTGACGATTGCGCTGATGCCGTTGATCTCCATGGGTGGAACTCTATTGACTGGTCGGTCAAGTATGGAAAATGGCGGCCCCAGGTTCAGGGCGAAGGAGACGGCTCCGTGGCGGCGAGTACGATCGCCACCCGTGCCTCCGACGATCGACCCGCGAGTCCGCCGCACCGTCCGAGGCGCCGCACCGATCGTCGGCGTCGTGGTCGCCATCGTCGCCGCCGTCTCGCTGCTGGGCTCGTGCTCGGGCGAGCGGGCGTCCCTCGGGTCCCTGCCGCCCAAGCTGCCGCCGTCCACCACCACCTCGGCGGTCGTGGTCAGCACCACCGCCGCGCCGCAACCCGTCGACCTGAAGCTCGGTCCGGAGGACCTCCTCGGGTGGATCGCCACCCCGAACGGCGACCCCCAGGTGTTCACCGAGCCCAAGGCCGGCGCCACGCCGATCCAGGTCGGCGCCAAGACCGACGCCGGGGCCCCCACGACCTTCGCCATCATCGGCGACGCCTCGGCCGACGCGAACCTCGAGGTGCCCGGTTGGTACCAGGTCGCCCTGCGCGACCGGCCCAACGGGTCCACAGGTTGGGTGCCGAAGGACTCCGTCGAGGTGACCAAGACGCCCTTCCGGATCTTCGTCGACCTCAAGGGCCGCACGCTCCGAGTCGAGAAGGACGGCACCGGCGTCTTCACCACCACCATCGCCATCGGCACCGAGGAGAACCCCACCCCGGTGAACGGCACCTACGTCACCGAGCTGATCCAGAACACCGAGCCCGAGGGCGCCTACGGCCCCTACGCGTTCGGCCTCGCCATGCACTCCGACACGCTGAGCGAGTTCGGCGGCGGCGACGGCCAGGTGGGCATCCACGGCACGAACCGCCCGGACCTGATCGGCCAGGCCGTCTCCCACGGATGCGTGCGGCTGTCGAACGACGACATCCAGGAGCTGGTCGACCTCCAGCTCCCGCTCGGCGTCCCCGTCTTCATCACCGCCTGACCGGTCCACCGGCCCGGTCGGGCGAGGTCAGCCCAGTTCGACGAAGCAGGCGTGGTCGTCGGAGGGCAGCGGGCCGTCGGTGATGGCCATCACGTCGAGCCACCCCATGTCGACGCGGTCGCCCGTGGTGGTGAGAAACGCGATGTCGGCTGCGTCGCGACCCGTGGCGATGCGGACCAGCGACGAGCGCGGTGCCAGGCGGGTCGCATCGACGGCGACCCAGCGGCCGTCGACCAGCACCTCGGCCACGGCGTGGAAGTCCATCGGCTGGAGACCGGGCGCGTAGACCGAGGCGATGCGAGCGGGCACGTCGCAGCCCCGGAGGAGGGCGACCACCAGGTGGGCGAAGTCCCGGCAGACGCCCTGACCCGCCAGCAGCGTGGCGACCGCGCCGTCCGTGGGCCGGCTGGACCCGGCGATGTACGCGATCCGGTCGCTCACCCACGTGGCCACCGCCTCGACCAGCTCGGGGCCGGCGAGCGAGCCGAACTCGTCGCGGGCGAACGGGGCGAGCTCGTCGGACTCGCAGTACCGGCTGGGCCGGGTGTAGCGGATGAGGTCCACCTCGTCCTGGGGCACCTCCGGCTCGGAGCCGGAGATCGACGCCGAGTACACCACCTCCAGCCGGCCCGGCCCGAGCGCCGGCGCCAGGTGCAGCCGGGTCCCGTGCTGGTCGAGCACCTCCCTCACCGCCACCTCGGCGCTGTCGAGCGTGACCGCCAGCGACTCCGATCGCCGGGGCACCCCGTCCGCCACCGCCACCGACACCACCACGTCCGCGGTCCCGTCGATGCGGGCGTCGAAGCGGCAACTGACGGACCGGTCCATGCCGCATGCTCCCACGCCCAGCCGGCGGATCGTGGCGACCCGGTCGGGGTCACGTCCGCGCGCCGACGGGTGCGGTCGGATCAGGCGTCGAGCGAGCTGGCGACCGATCCCTGGCTGCGCGACTTCGCTCCCGCCGCGACGTCGACCACCATCGCCCGGGTCGTGGCGTCGAGCCAAGCGGCGTACGCCGCGGCCGACGCATTCGCCTCCGCCCCGGTCGGATACGTGGCCGACCGAGATGAGCTGACGATCGCACCGAGCCCATCGGTGTTGAAGTTGGGCGCTGCGCCGTCGCCCGTGCCGCCCTGGTGTCCGTAGCCGGGCACGAGGATGATCGCCCTGGGCATCAACCCTCGGAGCTTCTCCGCCTCCTGCGGCCAGGTGGCACCCACCACGGCACCCACCGAGCTGTACCCAGATCGCCCGACGAGACCGGATCCGACCCGGTCGACGAAGCCGGCCATCCGATCGGCCACCGTCCCCGTCTCGAGCTTCTGTCCCTGGAGGTCGTCGGCGCCCGGGTTCGACGTCCGGACCAAGGTGAAGATGCCCCTGCCGTACTCCGCACAGACACGAGCGAACGGTTCGAGGCTGTCCTCACCGAGGTACCCGTTCACCGTCAGCGCATCGACGTCGAACGCGGGCCGGGGCGCTCCGAACACGTCGGCAGCCCCGAGGAACGCGTCGGCGTAGGCCCGGGCCGTCGAATCGATGTCGTTCCGCTTCGCATCCACCACGACGATGAGATCGTGCGACCGAGCGCATTCGATCGTGTCCTGGAAGGCCAGCAGGCCCGGGATCCCGTACTGCTCGTAGAACGCCGATTGCAGCTTCACGACCGGGACGAGGGGCGCGACCTGCTCGATGATCCGCCGGTGGAAGCCGGCGATCGCACCTCGGATGGCGTCGTCGGTCGGAAGGTGCCGGATCTCGTCGATGACGAACGACGGGATGAGGTCGAGCCTCGGGTCCAGACCGATGGTGCAGGGATTGCCCTTCTGGGCGATGGCGGCCAGAAGCCGATCCGCGAAGTTATCCATGCCAAACCCTCTGTCGCCGGCAACCGTGCGGAGCGTACACCCGGCCTCCTCAGCGCTCGCCAGCGGCGGTGAACGCCTCGACCGCCAGCCTGACGTGGTGATCCGCTGCGCACAGCGCCACCAACCGCCCCTGCACGCTCAGCTCCTCCTTGCGGTACCCGGCGCGGAGGAACTCGAAGGCAAGTGCGAGGTGCAGTTCGTACGTGACGTTGAGGTCGACCCCAGTGGCCTCCGCCAACGCCGCTCCGACCTCGTGCAGGCCGCTGACGAGCCGTTGCAGCGCCGCGTCGGGCCCGGAGGCCGGATCGCCTGCGCCGAGGCGTTCCACGACATCAACCCAACGTGGCACCTCTGCCCAGTCGTAGACGTCGTCGCCCGTCACGGCGGCCATCACGGCGATGTCCACCGTGAGCCGGGCGAGGTCACTGGCCCAGTGGAGGTGGCCGACGTTCGCAGGATCGACCAGGACCGGCTGGGCCTGCCGGGTGATCAGGCAGTTCCCGCCGTGCAGGTCGCCGTGGCTGAGGACCTTGACCGTGCGATGGGGGTTGTCGCCGAGCTCGACGCCGTCGACCAGCGTGCTCTTGCCGATGAGGTGACGGAGGATGGTCGCATCGAACGCAGCCTCTGGCGCGAACCGCGTCGGCAGCGGGGTGAGCCGGTCGATGGCCATGAGCACTCGGGCACGTCGTCCCGTCGGCAGCAGGTCCCGGCGCAGGACGCTGATCGCGGGGGCCGAGACCGTGTCGGCCGAAGCCGAGTACGAATCGATCAACCCGTCGATCAGGGCATCGATCGCCGAGGTCACCCGCGTGGGGTCCGCGGTCGGGACCCACGACCGCACGGTGGACGCTTCCCGCCGGAAGTCGTACGCGATGAACGACCAGCCGTTGACGATGCAGACCGACGAGCTCCGGATCTCCGCGAAGTCCACGCCCAGGTCACCTGCCCGAGACCGTCCTGCGAACTCGCGCTCGAGGGCGCCGATCTCCTTCGAGGACTTGATCAGGAGCTGGCGTCGCTGGACCGTCCCGTCGGGCAGCCTCAGCTGCACGTCGACACCCAGGACGGCCGCCCCGGACAGGCCGGGGGCGACGAAGCTGACGGTGTTGATCTTCTCGAGGGCGTACTCGCAGAGCTCGAACACCGCGACCCACAGGGTCTCCCAACCCATCTGGCCGATCACCGCGCGCAGGGGTAGGTCCGTGAGGAGCTCGTCGTCGCCCTCGTACGGCGGGACGTGGACCTTCTGGTCGAAGGGCGTCAGGTTCTCCCCGACCTGCGCGAGTGCGTCCCGGAGGGTCTCGAGGCACTTGAGGCCGCTGTGGTCGTCGCGCAGCTCGCTCTTCAGCAGGACCGCGTGCACGCCCTGCGTGATCGCGAGCGACTCGACGCCGTCACCGCCGGTCGTCAAGGCGATGGTGGCGAGGTCCGGGTAACTGTTGCGGACCTCGGCGATGAGGGAGATGCCTTCCTTGACCGGGTCCTTCCGCGGACCCCAGAAGATGTCGATGATCACGATGTGGAACTCGTCGTGTCGCGCCGCGAGGATCTCGAGCGCGCGGTCAGGGGTCGCCGCTTGCTCGACCTCGATCGGGATGGGTGACACCTTGAGCAACGTCCACAGGCGTTCGATCTTGTTCTTGTTTCCTGTGAACGACTTGTCATCGTCGACGTAGAGCACCTGCAGGGTCTTCATGGACGATGGTCCTTTCTGGGTTCATCAGGGGTCGCTGGCCACGCGACGAAGCGCGCCTCGATCTCGAACGTCCACCTCGCGCTCCGGGTCGCGCGTGGGATCGACCCGCCGAAGCTCCCGATCCGGTCCCGCAGGCCGGCCAGGTCTCTGCGGTAGAAGTGGAGGGACGGGTCGGTGCGATCGTTCACCACGCGCAAGATCACGTGATCGGCGTCAGAGGTGACGCTGATCTGGACGTCCGGGCGGCCACCTTCGGAGGTCGTCCGCTGCTGGATGTTCGCCAGGAAGGTGGAGATGATGTCGTGCGCCAGTGCGGCAGGCGCATAGGCCCACTGCTCCGCGTCGGACACGTCGAGCGAGATGTTCATGGCTCGCTCGAACCGACGGGCGACCTGCGTCGTCTCGGCGACGATGTCGCAGGGCAGCGATCGGAGGAACTGCACAAGGCGGGTGGGCTTCGTTCGACTCGGTTCCCCCGTGGTGATCAGCTTGCGGACGACGTCGTCGTAGAGGTTGCCGTAGTCCTTCCAGACGCTCTCCTCGATCAACGGCCGAGAACCTTCAGCCACGTCCACGAGGAACTCGCCGAACACGGTGTGCTCGGCGTCCGAGCTCTCGACCAGGTTGAGCAGGTGGAAGCGACCAGCGGAGGAGAGGACGCGACCGGCATCCCGCCCGGACAGCTCGCGGGTGATGAGCGAGAGGCGAGGCGCCACGTCGTTCATGAAGTCGCTCGAGCCGTCACGCCATTCGTCGGACAGCTCCTCGCTCCATGCCGTGACGACCTCCGCGCTCGCCGTCGAGCCGTTCGCTATGACCTCCGCGACCTCCGGCACGTAGTTCGACGGATCCATGCGCTCGAGCGCTTCGAACTCGTGAGGCACGAACTCCTTGTCGAGCAGCTCGACCAGGCCGCGCCACGCTTCGCACGGGCTGAGACCGGCGATCTGCGCTCGCCGGTCCCGCATCTGGGCGACGCCGTCGAGGCGGTCGAGCGCTGCCTTGACATCCGTCGACGAGCCGTGCGGCAGCTGGTCGGTCTGCTTCTTGAGCTGGGCGATCGCCGAGGCGAGCGGGGTCACCGAATCAGCGTCGACGTACCCGCGCGTCAACATCGTGTAGGCACCGTGGAAGAGGGCTCCGTGGATCTCTCGATCATCCCTCGAGGCTCCGAAGATCTCCGTCACGGCATGGGCGAACGCCTCCTGCGAGGCGATTCGCAGGATGACCGTCGCATCGGCGCGCTCGCGCGAGTCGCATCGCGGGTCGACGGCGACGAGCCGGGCGATGCGGATGAGCACCGACCTCGCTCGGTCGATCACGAGCGGCGGCTTCATGATCCAGTGGGGCTCGGCGCTCAGCAGGCGCACGAGGTCGAGGGCGTGGTCGAGTGCCTCGCTCCTCTTCTCCTCCGTCGCTGCCGGCCCCCCGTGCCCCGTCCCCTCCAGCAAGGCGGCCTGAAGCTCGATCCACTCGACGAAGGCGAGCCGTGCACGGGTTGACGACAGGGTCGTCTGGATCCGAGACCGCAGCGCCATGGTCTCGAGCAGGCGCACCTGGTGCTCGGTCGACCGGGCGTCGCCGGTGACGGACGCGACGTCCTCGCGCGGGCGAAGCGTCCACTCCCGCTTCACCCGCCGCTGCTCGTCGTCGATGAGCGTCGGAAGCCGCGACGTGTCGATCGGGAGCCGGGCGAGGCGCTGGCAGACCGGGCAGTTCGATTCGTAGCCAGCGATCGGGAAGGGAGCCAGGAACCGGATGTCCACCGTCATCGACGGAGGTCCGGTCGTGGCAGCACCGGGAGTGCCACTCCCCTGCGATGGGTCCGACAGCGAACGGAGGCGGGTCATGAACGACGCGATGTCGGCGGGGAGCTGGTTCAGGAGGAGGCAGACCAGCACCCGGCTCGCACCGGCCTGGACGGCCTCGCTCAGCATCGAGAAGACCGTGGTGCCCGTGATCGCCCCCCAATCCAAGATCACCACCGACAGAGGGCCGTCGCCGCGAGCCGGTTCGCCCGAAGCCACCGTGGGACGGGAGCCCCGGCGGCTGACCGACCGGACGGTCGCCGTCGGGTGGCCCGCCCTCAGCTCGTTCGCAAGCGTCTGGCCGGGTTTGGCGACGCGCTGCTCGGGTTCGGGGTGCCAGAGCTCCAGGTGGCCATCCGGGGCCTCGCCCAGCCAGCTACCGACGAGCCCGGCCACCCCGTCGACGAGGGTCCGCTGCTGCAACAGGCTCGCGGCATCGAGGTAGAAGGTGAAGTGGCGGCCTCCAGCGCTCCCCCAGTGACCGAGCTGGAGCGCTCCGCTCTCGCGGACGAGCTGTCGCAGGTCGTCCCCGGTGAGCGCGTAGTCGTACTGGTGCTCCGATGAGGTTGCCGACCGCTGGGACGGATCGATGATGTGGGGATCGGGGACGGCCGGGGCGTCGAGGTCGATCGCCGCCAGCGAGATCTCGCGCATGCCGACCGTCGGCGGGGCCGCGACCGCTCCTTCCTCCCTGGCGTCGAGGAGCGAGAAGAGCGCGACGGGTCGAGCACCGCTGCGGCGGATCTGCTCGATCGCTCGCCGCACCGATTGGCCCGAGACCAGGATGTCGACGAACACGAGCACCGTGGCGCCGGCGTCGTAGCGCTGCAGTCCTTCGGGCTCCTCGGATGCGACCTCGGAGGGCAGGAGGTCCACGCGCGAGCCCCCGAGCGCGGTGCGGAGGTGGCCGGCGATCTCGTTCGTGTTGCCGTCAGCGACGACGATCGGCGCGCTGCCCTCCGGCAGCTTGAGCCGGTCGGCGACGGCCAACGCGAGGAAGCGGGGGGTGCACCAGCTGCTCACGCTCGTGCGCGGATCGAACCAATGCCGCACGTAGCGGAGCGACGGGGTGAGGTAGGTCTGCCGGCCACCCTCCTCCGACCTGCGCAGCGCGTCGTCCGCGCCTCGCTGCACGAGCTCGCTGACGCCGTCCGTCACCGTCGAGACCGTCAGTCGCAGTCGAACCGAGTGGTGGTCGAGCTCGACGATGGCGTGATCCAACCGCAGCGCCTTCAGGACCAGCTCGAACTCGGCTGCATCGGGAACCAGCTGGCGGACCGCATCGAGCGACAAGGTGCCGTGCTCGGTCGCCGTCAGGCGGTTCAGCACCAGGGCGACCTCATCGGTGGTGCCCGACCACTGCCACTCGTCGAGCGCGGCGCCGAGCACGAGGACCGGATCGAAGGTCGTGTAGCGGTCGTGTGCGGTCGCCTCCACGTTCTGGTTGAAGGGGATCGCCGCGCACACGTGGTGACACGCTTCCGCCACCTTGTCCCAGTCCGCAGCGAACCCGGTGAGGACGATCGGATGCGGCGCGCGCAGGCGGGCGACCTGGTTGATCGCTGCCTCGATCGCCCGCGGATCCCGGCTCCCGCCTCCGATCTCCACCAACAAGCCGCGGGGCTCTCGATGGGAGGTCACGGCCTGGAAGAGGATCCGGCTCGCCTCATCGGTCAGCCCGGAATCACCGAGTGGGGGCAGGGCGACCGAAGCGAACTCGAGGACGAAGGGCGCGCCGCGAGGCGCAGACGGACGGACGACCTCCTGCCGGAACGGTGGGAGGCGCACGCGGAGCACGGTGCCGGGGACGTCGGCCAACTCAGATCGGTGATAGAAGCCGGCACGGACGGCGGCGCTGTCGTGCACCTTCCCGACGAAGCTCCTGCTCGTGCGCACCGTCACGAGACCGGCGTGCTTGATCGCGACGCGGTCGACTCGGTACAGCCCGCGCGTGCCGCGGCTCGCGTCCCGGTCGGTGCGGGTCGACCACCGCTCGAAGGCCCAGAGCGCGACCTCATCGTCTTTGGACGGGTCGAGCGAGGTCTCCGCCTCGTAGGCGCTCCGGAGGGACCGAGCCAGCCCGCGGCCCGAATCGCCGACCACGACCTCGGCGGTCGGGATGCCGGCGTTGGTCAGCCAGCCCACGTAGGAGCCCTCCGATGCCAGGACCTCGTCGCCGCGGACGTTCTTCTGGGCCGGACGGGGCCAAGCCATCACGAGGGCCATGTCGACCCCGGCGTGGTCGACCACGTTCTTCACGAACTCGAACATCACCACCGCGGACAGGTCTGCCGCATCGACGGTGCTCAGACGACCTCGATCAGCGACGTCCCCAGATCCCTCCGATCCGTCGATCCCGTCCTCGGTGATCATGTCCGCCGTCATCTCGGCGTACCGGGCGACCTGCGGGTCCTTCGGATCACCGACCCAGGTCAGCGGCAGCAGGTTCTTGTACGTCGGGGTCGATCGCCGTGGGCGGTGGCGAGGTGGCGCCGCAGGACGACCAGGAGCGGAGGGGTCGCGGCCCGCGACCAGGTGGACCGCTGTCGGCCGCCCCGCGAACGGACCGCCCGCCAGCGCCTCGGCGAACCGCGCGGTGGCCAGGTAGCCCACGGCGTCAACTCGGCGCTGGAGTGGCGTCTTCTTGCCGATGGGGGGGCTCGGTTCGAGATCGGGGGTGGGGTGGCGGAGATCGGCTTCGTAGGGCAGGGCGACGGAGACCGATCGACCGGAGCGGTGGACGGCGTCGACGATGAGGACGAACTGGACCAGCGCTCCGACGTCGATCCAGCCGACCGCACCGAGATCGAAGAGCACCTCCTCCGGGACGTGCACGGCGACCTCGCCGTCGGCGTCGAACAGCGGACGTTCCGTCAGGCCCGCCTCGAACGACGTCGGGACGAGGTGGTAGGCGGGGCTCGGCGCCCAGATCAACTGGTCGTCGCTCACGAGACCTCCGGACGGAGGATGGCTGCGCACGCTGCCGCCGGATCGTCGGCTTCGTAGATCGCGCGGCCCACGATCGGGTAGGTGCCTCCGGCTGCGACCGCCTCCTGGAAGTTGCCTCCCTGGCGGCCGACGCCGCAGCAGACGAGTACCGCGTCGTCACCCGCAGCCTCCCGGAACTCGCGGACGCGCTCGGGTCGGTTGCCGGGCGCCTGGAAGCCGTAGACGCCCGCGAGGGTGCCCAAGGCGATCACGTCGACCGCGTGGTCCTTGGTGAACCGGTCGCCACCCTCGTTCGTGAGCTCGACCTGGACGATGATGCCGACCTCGCCCTCGGCGGCGGCCACGGCATCCTTCAGCCCGGCGAACCCGATGACCCCATGGACCATCACCGCGGCCGCGCCCGCGCCCGCCGCGGCTCGGATCAGCTTCGCGTTCGTGTGGGGCACGTCGGCGACCTTGAGATCCGCGAACACGGGCTTGCCGAAGCGATCGCGGAAGCGCCGAATCACGTCGATCCCCTCGGTCAGCACCAGCGGCGTCCCCACCTTGATGACATCGACATCGCCCTTGACGGCGTCCAGGACGCGGGCGTTCTCCTCGAACGACGGCAGGTCTGCTGCGAGCATCAGACCGGTCGTCCGCGTTCCGAAGTGGTTCATGGGTCGATCTCCTCGACGATGACGGGGCAGGCGACGATCGACTGGAGGACCTCGAGGGCGATCGGCTGGGACTCGGCGAACGTGACCGTCACCGTTCCGTCGTCCTCCAGCTCGATGGCCACACGTCGGGGGCCGCTGACGAACAACGTCGCGAACGACTCGACGCGTCGGCTGCGACGGGGATCGACGGCGGCACCGGTGAGGGGCGGATCCGGCGGTACCAGCCGACCGACGAGGTGCACCAGCTCCGGATCGTCCGCGCAGGGTCGCACCTCGGCGAGGCGGAGGACGACGGACTCAGGCGATGGCATCGAGCGCTCCTGCGAGCTCGGCGATCCGTTCCAGGGCGAGGTCGACCTCGTCCTCGGTGGTGTAGCCACTGAGGGAGAGCCGGACCGAACCGAGCGGCAGATCCAACTGGCGGTGCACCGACGGGCTGCAGTGCAGGCCCCCTCGGACGACCACGCCGGCTCGAGCGAGACGAGGCGCCCAGGTCAGCTCGGGATCGCCGTGCTGGGGCGCGACCGAGACGATCCCCGACTCGAACGGGCTGGGACCGCGCGGCAGCGAGCGGACCCCCGGGATCTCGTCGAGACCCAATCGCAGACGGGCGACGAGGGTCGACAGCTTCTGGTCGCGCACCACGAGCCGTTGGTCCAGGTCCGTCACGACGGCGCCCAGCGCGGCCGCGGCCATCGGGTTCCCGGTGCCGACCTCGGTGAAGAGGCGGCCGGGCTCATCGGTGACGGTGCTCGCCGAACGGGTTCCGGTGCCACCGAACACCAGCGGGGCGAGCGGTCGACGGGTCACGAGCGCAGCGGCTCCCGGCAGGCCGTGCAGGTGCTTGTGAGCCGGGAAGACGACGACATCGGCACCAGCGACCGGCGCCAGCGGCACGACCCCGGCGGCCTGCGAAGCGTCGATGATGACCACCGACCCGGCCGCCTTCAGGTCGGCGACGAGCGGGCCGACGTCGTACACCGTCCCCGTGACGTTGCTGACGTGCGTCAGGCACACCGCCGGTGGTGCGTCTGCGAGCAGCGCGGCGACGGCCCCGCCGTCCACCCGTTCGTCACGGTCGTAGACGGGCACCTCGAGGAGGCGGGCGCCGCGCCCGGTGATCGCCCGCAGCACCGCGTTGTGCGCTCGGTTGTCCACCGCGACCGTGGTTCCCGGCCCGACGAGTCCGTGGACCGCGATGTTGAGCGCCAGGGTGGCGTCGCTCACCAGGAAGACCTCGTGCGGGTCGACGGCGAGGTGGGCCGCGATGTGCTCCTTCGTCGACTGGACCGCAGCACCGGCCTCGTGGCGCGCCGCCACCGGCAGGGCGTGCACCTCCGCCAGGAAGGCATCCACCGCCTGGACGCGCTTGGGGAACGACGTCATGGCGTTGTTCAGGTACGCGCATCGCCCGTCCACCCTCACCTCCCCCGCTCGATTCCGCCCGAGCCCTCCCCGGCTCGGGTGAGACCTTAGGTGATCCGCGACTCAGGTGACGACGCCATCAGGCTCTGCTGTCCTGCGTCGGCATCGCAGGTCAGCTCGGTGGACCCCACGCTCCGCCGCCGGGGGTGCGCATGCGGATGACGTCGCCGGCTTCGACCTCGATCGTGCACTTGTCGGGGAGGCGCTCGGCTCGGTCCTCGTCGCCGCCGCGGAGGAGCCAGTTCTCGCCGACCGCGCCGGGACCGCCGCCGTCGAGGCCCCACGGCTGGGACACCCGGCGCTCGGTGATGAGCGAGACCGTGACCGGCTCGAGGACCTGGAGGTCGCGCTCGATGCCCTCGCCGCCCGGGGCCGCGCCTGCTCCCCCGCTGCCGCGGCGCAGGCGGTAGCGGAGCACCCGGACCGCGTAGGCCCGCTCGAACGCCTCGACCGGCGTGTTGCGGGTGTTGGTCATGGCGGTGTGGACGCCGCTCATGCCGGGCACGGGCGCACCGCCGGTGCCCGGGTGGGGCGGGCGGCCGCCCTGGCCGCCGGCGATCGTCTCGTAGGAGACCCACCCCTTGCCGCCGAGCAGGAGGTTGTTCATCGTCCCCTGTGGTGCCGCTGGGACCAGGTCGGGCACGACCTGGGCGAGCGCACCCAAGCAGACGTCGGCCACCCGCTGGCTGACCTCGACGTTGCCTGCACCGACCGCCGCCGGGTACCGGGCCGCCACGATCGTCCCCGTGGGCGCCACGACCTCGACGCTCCGGAGGGCACCGCCGTTGGCGGGGATCGTCGGGTCGAGCACCGAGCGGAGGGCCCAGGCGACGGCGCTCACGGTCACCGCCTCGACCGCGTTGACGTTGCCCTCCCGCTGGGGATCGGTACCGGTGAAGTCGAACCTGATGCGCTCGCCGTCGATGGTCAGGGTCAGTGCGATCGTGGTCGGGACCTGCTGGTGCTCCGCCGGGCCGAAGCTGTCGATCACATCGGTGAAGGTCCAGGTCCCGTCAGGCAGCTCGGCGAGCGCCGCCCGCATCCGCCGCTCGCCGTAGGCCACGACCTCGGCGACGCCGTCGGTGCCCAGCTCGGCGAAGCGGGCTGCGCCGAGGCGGTTGGCGCCGATCTGGGCGTCGAGGTCGCCGGCCCGCTCGTCGGGCGTGCGGCTGGCGGCGGCCATGGTGGCGGCGACCTCGTCGGTGAGCAGCTGGGGCGAGAGGCGCAGGCCCTCCTCGTCGATGTGGACGGCGTCGGCCGGCATCGAACCGGGCGCCGTGCCGCCGAGGTCGGCGTGGTGGGCCCGGTTGGCGACCCAGCCGACGATCGCGCCCGCGCCGAACACGGGCATCACGACGGTGACGTCGTTGAGGTGGGTGCCGCCGGCGAAGGGGTCGTTGAGGATGACCTGCTGGCCGGGCTGGATCTGGTCCCCGAACGCCTCGATCGCCGCGGCCACCGAGGCCGGCATCGAGCCCAGGTGCACGGGGATGTGCTCGGCCTGGACGAGGAGCGTGCCGTCGGCGGTGAACAGGGCGGCCGAGCAGTCCGCCCGCTCCTTGATGTTGGGGCTGAACGCAGCGCGCCGCAGCACCTCGCCCATCTCGTGGGCCACGCCGGTGAGCCGGGCGATCAGCACGGCCAGCTGCGCCGGTCCCAGCGTCGGCTCGTTCACGGTGCCACCCGGGTGAGGACGAGCGCACCGCTGGCGTGCGGCTCCGCTCGCCACCCTGCCGGGACCCAGATGGTGCAGTCGGGCTCGGCCACGATCGCGGGCCCGGTCGCGGCGGACCGGTCGACCGGCGGCAGGCCGTCCATCGCTACCGGCGACGGACGGCGGGCGGTGGCCCGCAGCGCCACCACCTCCACGGTGGCGTCGGGACGGGCGTAGCCGTTGCGCTGCTGGTGCGCGGCGGCGAACTCGCCGATCGCCGGGACCCGGATCTCGTGGCTCTGGCCCACGTAGCGGCACTCGACCGCCGTGGTGACCTCGGCACCGGGCAGAGCCGAGCCGGCCTCCTCCGCCAGGTCGGCGAGGGCCTGGTCGAGCCCCGTCGTGTCCGCACCGTGGGGCCAGCTCCGCACCAGGTCGTGCTGGCGGGGCGCGGCGAGGCAGCCGAGCGCGGACAGCACGCCCGCGCGGGCGGGGACGACGACCGCCGCCATGCCGAGGGCATCGGCGATCGCGCACGCGTGGAGCGGTCCGGCGCCGCCGAAGGCGACCAGTGCGAGCCCGGCCGGATCGACGCCTCGAGCCACGGACACGGCCCGCACCGCCTCTTCCATCGCGGCATCGACCACCGTCAGCACGTCGTCCGCGGTGACGCCGGCGCGGGCCAGCGCACGACGGGAGGCGTCGACGTCGAGCCGGCCGATCCCCGGCAGCTCGGCGTCCGGATCGAGGCGACCGGCCACGAGGTTGGCGTCGGTGACCGTCGGCTCCTCGCCGCCCCAGCCGTAGCAGGCCGGGCCGGGCCGGGCGCCGGCGCTGCGCGGGCCGACCTGGAGCGCACCACCCGGGTCGACCGCGGCGATCGAGCCGCCGCCTGCCCCGATGGTGTGCACGTCGAGCGACGGCATCCGGATCGGGAACCCGCCGACGGTGCGCTCGCCCGCCGGCGCCGGGATGCCGCCCTGGACCAGGCAGACATCGGTGCTCGTGCCGCCCATGTCGAAGGTGACCACGTCGGGGAAGCCGGCCGCCTCGGCAGCAGCAGCGGCCGCCAGCACACCCCCGGCGGGGCCCGAGAGCAGCAGGCTGACGGGGACCGCTGCGCCCCGCTCGACCTCGGCCAGGCCGCCCGCCGAGGTCATCACCAGCACCTCGTCGGCGGCACCCTCGAGCCCCTCGAGGTAGCGGCGGCAACGGGGGCGCAGGTAGGCGTTGGCCACGGTCGTGACCGTGCGCTCGTACTCGCGGAACTCCGGGGACACGTCGATCGAGGCCGACACGTCGTGGCCCCGGCCGGCCAGCACGCCGGCGATGCGGCGCTCGTGGTCGGGGTTGAGGTCGCTGTGGAGCAGGCAGACGGCCACCGCCTCGACGCCATCGGGGACCTCGGGCACCTCGGTCGCCGTGACCGGCGCCAGCTCGGTGCCATCGGGGGCAAGGCGGCCGGGGACCTCGAGGCGGTCCTCCCGGTCGACCAGCGGGTGCGGTCGGTCGGCCCAGGGGTCGTAGAGCGACGGCCGGTCCTGGCGGGCGATCTCGATCACGTCGGCGAAGCCCTCGTTCGTCACGAGCGCCACCCGGCCGCCCCGCCGCTCGAGCAGCGCGTTGGTGGCGACCGTCGTCCCGTGGGCGAGCGAGGCCGGGCGGACCTCTCCCTCCGGGAGCACCGCAGCCGCGCCCGAACGGACCGCCTGGCCGGGGTCGTCGGGTGTCGAGGGGACCTTGGCGATGGTGCCGTCGTCGGCGACGACGTCCGTGAACGTGCCACCGGTGTCGACGCCGATGCGCACGGCGTCAGCCCGTGTAGCCGGCCTGGCCGGAGACCGGCACCGCCGCCGGCGCATCGCCCGTCCCCGGGACCGTGGTCGTGGTCGTGGTGGAGCCCGGGACCTCGGCCACGGGCACCGCGCACCCGGCGGGCGCACCAGCGGGCTTGAGGCAGATGGCGTGGGGCTGGCCGGTGGCCGCCGTGGTCACCGAGATGACCTCGACGTTCGGGTCGAGACCCTCGGCGGCGGTGGACGACCACGTGCCGTCGGCGTCGCTCGTCTCCACCACCCAGCCATCCGGGTAGACCGTGCCGCTCGGGACGACGAGGTCGGTGCTGCCCGTGGCCGCTCCGTCGGTGAACACCACCGTGAGCGTCTTGGCCGCGGCATCCCAGTGGAAGCTCGTGGGGGCGCCGGCCGTCGCCTGGGCGTAGGGCTGGACGATCTGGCCGATGCCGGGGCGATCGTTGCCGTCGGCGTCGAACGGGCAGTAGCCGGTGCCGCGGCAGCCGTTGAACATCGTCCACCCCGAGCCGTGGTCCTCCATCAGCTCGAGGGCGTCGGCCACGAACTGGTCCATGCCCTTCGCCTCGGGATGGGCCACGCCCCACTCGCCGAACAGGACGGGCACGTGGTGGGCGTCGGGGTACACGTCGATCACGCCGGCGTACGTGTCGAAGAACTTCGGGTCGTAGGCCACCTCGCCACCCGGCGTGTAGGTGGCGGTCTCGATCGTCGAGTCGTACAGGTGCGGGAAGAACGCGATGTTGCCGCCCGACAGCTCGCCCAGCCAGGTCCGGATGCCGAGCGACGCCTGGTTCGGCGCCTCGACGAACACCCACTGGTCGGGCTCGATGGCCCGGATCGCGTTCGTCAGCCGCTGGTACATGGGCGTGAGCTGGGTGGTCTCGAAGCGCTCGATGGCGGCGACCAGGTCCTCGCCCTCGCGGATCTTGCCGAACGGCTCGTTGAGCAGGTCGTAGCCGATGACCGCCGGCGAGGTGTGGAAGCGGGTGACGATCTCCTCCCACGCATCGATCTGCGCGGCGCGGAACTCGGGGCGCTCGTACAGGTTCTCCCACGCCTCCATGAGGGCGGGCTGCAGCGCGTTGAGGAACCAGACGTCCTGCGGCACGAACGGCAGGCCCTCGTCGTCGGTCACCCAGTCGGGCATGCCCTTGCCGCCGAACCTCGTGTTGAAGTTGTCCTGGTGCATCGTCAGCACGACCCAGATGCCGTGGGCCTCGGCCCGGTCGAGCACGGTCTGGATCTCGGCGAAGTACGCCTCGTCCCACGCGTCGTCGGTGGGCTCCATCTCGTCCCAGTAGACCGAGAGGCGCAGCAGGTTGAAGCCGCGGGCCTCGGCATCGGCGAGCAGCTCGTCGCTGGCGTCGGCGGCGGGGTGCTCGGTCTTGACGTTCATCCCTCGGAACTGGAGGGCCCGGCCCTGCTGGTCGGCGATGTACTCGCGCCCGTCGGTGCCGCTCACCTGGGACCACGGCTCCACCGTGGTCCCCGCCGGGGCCCGGAGCGAGGCGGGGGTCGCGGGCTGGGCGAGGAGCGGCGCGGCGACGGCGGCGAGCACGCCGAGGACGAGGATGGCGGCGAGGACGATCGCGACGATGCGGATCTGGCGCTGGTTCACGGCATCGAACCTAGTCAGGGGTGCAGCACGACGAGCCGAGCGCCCAGGCGCGCGTCGAGGTCGGCGTGCAGGCGGTCGAGCCGGTCGTCGACCTCGTCCCACACCAGCAGCGCCTCGTCGGCCGCGGTCGACAGCCACACGTCGCGCCGCCGCATCGCCTTGATGAACTCGTCTCGGTCCTTGGGGCTCTTCTTCTCCAGCCGGACCACCTCGTCGGCCCGGCTGACCAGGTCGGCGAAGCGCGCCTTCGACGGTGGCTTGAGGTTGCGGTCCTGGTCGGGGAACCCGAGCACCGCGACGTAGGGGACGCCGGCGCGGATCGCGGCCTCGGCCCCGAGCAGCTCGGCACCCGGGCGCAGCCCGGTGAGGACCTTCAGGTCCGGGGTGTAGGCGGCCTGGGCCTCGATGATCTGGCGGAGCTCGTCGCGCACGCGGTCGGTGGTGGGGTTGGGGTCCCAGCCGCCGAGCCCGTCGGGCGTCAGCCCCATCACGAGGAGGAGGTGCCCGGCCGGGATCCGGCCGTCACGGGCGCGCCGCTCGGCCCGCTGCTCCTCGGGCGGCAGGTCGCTGAGCTTGCCGCCCCCTCCCGGGGCTCCCGCGACGGTCCCGCCGATCGACGCCCGGAACAGGTCGCGCTGCACGACGGCGAGCTCGTCGACGAGGTCGTTCATCCGGTCCCCCGAATGCCCCTTCACCCACTCGAACGAGATCTCGTCGCGGCGCGCGTCACGGGCGGCGATCAGCGGCTCCCAGATCTCCCGGTTCTTCACCGGCTCCTTGGCCTTGGTCATCCAACCGTTCTTGATCCAGTTGACCGACCACTTCTCGAGGCCGTCCTTCACGTAGGTGGAGTCCATGACGACGGTCAGCGGACCGGGATTGGACTCGATCGCCCGCAGCACCGCGAGCAGCTCCATCTTGTTGTTGGTCGTGGCCGGATCGCCCCCGCTGTCGAAGTGGTCCGACGACGACGCCCACGCCCATCCGCCTGGTCCCGGGTTCCCCGAGCACGCCCCGTCCGTGTACACCCGCAACCGCTCGACCATCCCGCCACCATGGCACAGGCCTCCGTGAACGCTGGGCGAAGCGTCCCGCGATCCGGTGCAATCGTCGACCTGGCTTGGCACAGTGGACGGATGGGCATCGATGACGGGTTCGTGGACCAGCTGTACGACGCCGATCCGGGCGAGACCCGCGAATGGCTCGAATCGCTCGACGCCGTCGCCTCGGAGCATGGGGCGGGCCGGGCGGAGTACCTGATCCAGCGGCTGCTGGCGCACAGCGACGACATCGGCCTCCAGATCCCCCACCTGGTGCAGACGCCGTACGTGAACACGATCCCGCTTGCCGACGAGCAGGCCCGGTTCTGGTTCCCGGGCGACCTCGACCTCGAGCGGCGGATCCGGGCGTTCATCCGCTGGAACGCCGCCGTCATGGTGGTCAAGGCCAACAAGGTGGCCGAGGGCATCGGCGGCCACCTCGCCACGTTCGCGTCGTCGGCATCGCTCTACGACGTCGGCTTCAACCACTTCTGGCGGGGCAAGGACGACGGCAACAACGGCGACTCCGTCTACATCCAGGGCCACGCCGCCCCGGGCATCTATGCCCGGGCCTACCTCGAAGGCCGCCTCGACGAGCCCGAGCTCGACAACTTCCGCCGCGAGATCGGCGGCGACGGCCTCTCCAGCTACCCGCACCCGCGCCTGATGCCGGACTTCTGGGAGTTCCCCACCGTGTCGATGGGCCTCGGCCCGATCAACTCGATCTACCAAGCCCGGTTCAACAAGTACCTCCACCACCGCCAGCTCGAGGACACCTCCACCAACCGGGTGTGGTGCTTCGTCGGCGACGGCGAGTGCGACGAGCCCGAGACGCTCGGCTCGATCGCCCTCGCCGGTCGCGAGCGGCTCGACAACCTCACCTGGGTCATCAACTGCAACCTCCAGCGCCTCGACGGCCCGGTGCGCGGCAACGGCAAGA
>DATMGQ010000046.1:0-1880 GCA_035555395.1 Acidimicrobiales bacterium | reverse complement strand
GCGTGACCCCGTAGCTCATGTCCCGTCGCTCGACGTAGGTTGGGTCGGGACGAAATCTGAAAGAGAGAGGCTTCATGGCACGCATCGATCAAGACATGCGCAACATCGTGGAAAGGGCGTGGCTCGCGTTCGTAGCCACGGTCTGCGAAGACGGCTCGCCGAATCTTTCTCCGAAGGGCTCGCTTCGGGTCTACGACGACGAGCACCTCATCTTTATGGATATCGCCTCGCCGACCACGATGGCGAACCTGAAGCGGGACCCGCGCATCGAGATCAACGTCATCGATGTCTTCAGTCGCCGCGGCTACCGCTTCAAGGGCAAGGCGGCGTTCGCCCAGCCTGGTGAAGCGGAGTACGAGTGGTTGAACACCTGGTTACTCGAGCTCAACGGTCCCGGATACCCGGCTAACGAGGTCGCGATCGTGCACGTCGAACAGGTGCGGCCGATCCTGTCGCCGGCTTACACCTGGGGAAACAGCGAGCAGGAGCCCCTCACCGCTGCGTGGGAGGAGCGCTATCGCAAGACTGTGACAGAGGTTCATCTCGGTACCCCCCCTACCGGGGAGGCCGAGCAGTGACTGTTCCCAACTCCATGCGGGCGGCCTACATCCGCGAGACGGGTGGTGTGGAACGCATTGAGGTCGGGGACTTGCCGACCCCGAAGCCGGGGCCGACCGACGTGCTGATTCGAATGGAAGCCACCGCCGTCAACCACGTCGACCTCTTTGTGCGTTCCGGCGCGTACCAGACGCATACACCGTTCCCGTTCGTCATCGGGCGTGACATCGTCGGTACTGTGGCCGCTGTTGGATCGGGGGTCGCTCAGTTCGAACCGGGTGACCGGGTGTGGTGCAACAGTCTGGGTCACGCCGGCCGGCAAGGAACATTCGCTGAATATGCTGTCGCGCCTGTCGAACGCGTCTACTCACTTCCGGAGCAGGTAGCGGCCGAAGATGCCGCCCCGGTCTTGCACGCGGGTGGGACGGCCTTCCTCGGACTGTTCCGCGAGGCCAATCTGACCGTCGGCGAGATGGTGTTCGTCGCCGGTGCCGGCGGAGCCGTGGGAAGCGCGGTCGTGCAACTCGCGTCGACGGCAGGCGCACACGTCGTGGCAACCGCGTCACGGCAGGATGCGACGTGGTGTCGCGAGTGTGGCGCCGAGACAGTCGTTCCCTATGACGCCGAGGACCTCGATGAGCGGCTCAAGGCAGCGGCCCCGAACGGCTTCGACGTTTGGTGGGACAACAGCGGCCGGAATGACTTCAGTCGAGCGCTTCCGCTGATGCGCCAGGGCGGCCGGGTCGTCGTGCTGGCCGGTCTCGGGGCAACACCGGCTCTTCCGGTCGGCCAGCTGTACGTGCGTGACGCGAGTTTGCGCGGCTTCGCCATCAGCAATGCATCCGTGTCGGATCTCGCAGACGCCGCCGAGGCGATGAACGACGCGCTCTCGCGCGGACTGCTTCGCGGTCGGGTCGGTGCGACCTACACGCTGACGGACGCGGCCAAGGCCCACGCGGCTATGGAGTCAGGATCGGTGAGCGGGCGGATCGTCGTCCGGCCGTAACGTCCGCTCCTCGGGGCGACTGTCACCGGTCGACTGTGCCCCGCGCAGAGCAGGCGTTGCGCAGAGCCGATGACGGACTCGCCCTACTCAACCGTCGGCTCTGACCGTCCCGTCTGGGCGACTCCTGGAGCTCCGCAGCTTCACGCGGCCCGGAACCGGGCCAGGGGTCTCACAATCCGATCGTGCGTAGAGGTATCTCGACCCCCGTGGCCTTCTCAGTCCAGATGCCCGCCCTCGGCGAGCGCGGCACCGAGGGCACGGTCACCCGATGGCTCAAGCGGGGGTGACCGGGTCGAGGTCGACGAGCCGCTGCTAG
>DATMGQ010000045.1:0-1985 GCA_035555395.1 Acidimicrobiales bacterium | reverse complement strand
ACTGCACGCCGCCGGTCCGTCAACCCCACCGCATCTCTGCTCACTGCCGAACGTGCCACCAGCGCGTCGGCCGAGCGCTCACGACACGTCCGCACCCGCCCGCCCCGAATGCAGGAACGGCACTTTCCCGCAACCGGGTTGCGGGAAAGTGCCGTTCCTGCAGAACCAGCGGCGAACCAGCGGCACACCGCCGGAGCACCGACATCCCGGCGCTTTGCACGCACACAGGAGCGGCGCCCTCCCGCAGGAGGACGCCGCTTCCGGTGGACGAGCGTCAGGCGTTGGCGGTGGCCGGGTCCTTGCTGGTCAGGTTCGCGCCGGAGTGCGGGTCGAAGATCTGGATCTTGTCGGTGTCGACCCACACCTCGGAACGCTCGCCCTCCCTCGCCTGCGAGGTCGCCGACAGCCGCGTGACGAGCTGCCCCGCGCTGTCGGGGACGTCGGCGGTGCCGGCGTCGGCGGCGAGCTCGGCGAGGTCGTCGGACATGGCCTGCTCGCCCTCGATCTTGAAGTAGGCGAACTTGTCCGACCCCATCGACTCCAGGACGTCGACCTCGGCGGTGAACACCGACCCCCGCGCCCGGACGTGGTCCTCGACGACGCCCGCGTCCTCGAAGTGCTCCGGCCGGATACCGACGATGACCTCGCGCGGCGCGTCGGCCGCCTCGAGCGCGCGCCGGACCCGGTCGGGCATCCCGAGGTCGCCGAGCGAGGTGCGCAGCGACCCGTTCTCCAGTGTGGCGGGCAGGAAGTTCATCGCGGGCGAGCCGATGAAGCCCGCGACGAACAGGTTGGCCGGCTCGTCGTAGAGATGCTGCGGCGAGCCGATCTGTTGCACCACACCGCTCTTCATGACGACGATGCGGTCGCCGAGCGTCATGGCCTCGGTCTGGTCGTGCGTGACGTAGACCGTGGTGGTCTCCAGGCGCTGCTGCAGTTTGGAGACCATCGTCCGCATCTGGACGCGGAGCTTGGCGTCCAGGTTCGACAGCGGCTCGTCCATGAGGAACGCCTTCGGGCTGCGGACGATCGCCCGCCCCATCGCGACGCGCTGGCGCTGCCCGCCGGACATGTTGGCGGGCTTGCGGTCCAGGTGCTGGGTGAGGTCGAGGATCTGCGCGGTCTCCTCCACCTTGCGGGCGATCTCGGCCTTGTCGACCTTGGCCAGCTTCAGCGGGAACGCCATGTTCTCCCGGACGGTCATGTGCGGGTAGAGCGCGTAGGACTGGAACACCATCGCGATGTCGCGGTCCTTGGGCGCCTTCTCGTTGACCCGGTCGCCGCCGATGCGCAGCTCGCCCTCGGAGATGTCCTCCAGCCCGGCGATCATGTTGAGCGTCGTCGACTTCCCGCAGCCCGACGGCCCGACGAGGATGATGAACTCGCCGTCGGCGATCTCGATGTTGACGTCGTCGGCGCCGAGGGTGCCGTCCGGGTACCGCTTGTAGACGTGGTCGAGAACGATGTCTGCCATTGGAGTCCTACCCCTTCACTGCGCCGGAGGTCAGGCCGGCCACGATCCGGCGCTGGAAGAACAGCACGAAGATGATGATCGGGATGGTGAGCAGCACCGCGGCCGCCGCGATCGAGCCGGTGGGCTCGGCGAACTGCGAGGCGCCCGTGAACTGCGAGATCGCCACCGTCGCCGTCTGCGAGCGCGACGTCGAGGTCAGCGAGACGGCGAACAGGAAGTCGTTCCAGCAGAAGATGAACACCAGGATCGCGGTGGTGAAGACGCCCGGCGCGGCCAGCGGCACGATGACGGAGCGGAACGCCTGCAGCGGCGTCGCACCGTCCATCTTGGCCGCCTTCTCCAGCTCCCACGGGATCTCGCGGAAGAACGCCGACAGCGTGTAGATCGCCAGCGGCAGCGCGAAGGTGATGTAGGGCAGGATCAGGCCGGGCCATGTGTCGAAGAGCCCGATGGCCCGCTCGATGTCGAACAGCGGGCTGACCAGCGAGATCTGCGGGAACATCGCGATCAG
>DATMGQ010000044.1:0-4694 GCA_035555395.1 Acidimicrobiales bacterium | reverse complement strand
GGCGGCATGCGCCCCCGCCACGCCGAGCTGCTGGCCGAGGACCTCGACGACGCCACGCTCATCCGCACGATCGACCGGTTCCTCGAGTACTACGTCCGCTGCGCCGACCGCCTCCAGCGCACGGCCTCGTGGATCGAGGGGCTCGACGGCGGCATCGACCATGTCCGCGAGGTGGTGGTCGACGACTCGCTCGGCCTCGGCGCCGAGCTCGAAGAAGCGATGGCGGCCCACGTCGAGGCCTACGAGTGCGAGTGGGCGGCCACGCTCGACCGCCCGGATCGCCTCGCCCGCTTCGTGACCTACGTGAACGCTCCCGACGCGCCCGACCCGACCGTGGTGTTCGTCCGCGAGCGCGACCAGATCCGACCCGCCCGACCCGACGAGCTCGTGGGAGCGACCCGATGACCCTGCTCGATGCCGACCGCACCACCTGGACCCCCGTCTGCCACGTGACCCAGCTCGTGGCCGGGCGCGGCGCCGCCGTCCTCGTCGACGGCGGCGCCGTCGCCCTCTTCCTGCTCGACGACGCGTCGGTGCGCGCCATCGGCAACGTCGACCCCTGCTCGGGTGCCTCGGTCCTGTCCCGCGGCCTGGTCGGCCACACCGACGTCGACGGGCTCCCGGTCCGCTACGTCGCCTCGCCCCTGCGCAAGCAGCGCTTCGACCTCGACTCCGGGCGCTGCCTCGACGCCGATGCCGCCGTCGCCACCTGGCCGGCCCGGGTCGTCGACGGCGTCGTCGAGGTGGGCCGGCAGGCATCACCTTGGAGCAACGGACCCGAAACGGCCCCGTAACCAGCACCGTGGACACTGCCCCGGTGCCCTTGGGATCCCTCAGCGGCTTCACGGTCGCCGTGACCGCGGACCGTCGCAGCGAAGAGCAGGCCTCGCTGATCGCGCGCCGCGGCGGCGAGGTGCTGCACGGGCCCGTCATCAAGACGCTGCCGCTCGACGACGAAGGCGGCACCCGTGAGGCGACGCAGGCGCTCATCGCCCAGCCGCCGGCCGTGGTCGTGTTCTCGACCGCGCTGGGCGTGCGCGGCTGGTTCTCGGCGGCCGCCGGCATGGGCCTCGAGGAGGAGCTGTTCGAGGCGCTCGCCCCGGCCGAGGTCGTCGCCCGGGGCCGCAAGGCGGTGGGCGCGATCGTCTCCAGCGGCCTGGTCGAAGCCGTGCCGCTCTCCAGTCCGACCTATGCCGCCATCGTGGAGGCGTTCGTCGACCGGAGCCCGGTGGGGGCCGACGGCACGCCGGTCCGCGTGGCGGTCCAGCTGGACGGCGAAGACTCCGGCGGGCTGGCCGAGCGCCTGGGGGACCTGGGATTCGACGTGGTGCCCGTCCCCGTCTACCGGTGGCTGCTGCCCGACGACCTGGGGCCTGCCGAGCGGGTGGTCCTGGCCGTGGCCGACGGCCGCGTCGACGCGGTGAGCTTCACGTCGGCGCACGCCGTGGCGAACTTCGCCACCATCGCCGGGTCGCTCGGCGTACTCGACCGGGTGCGCGCCGCGTGCGGGCCGGGCCGCGTCGCCGTCGTCTGCGTGGGGCCGGTCACCGCGGCCCGGGCGCAGCGGCTCGGGCTCGACGGGCGGATCGAGCCGACCCAGCCCCGCCTCGGCGCCATGGTCGCCCGGCTCGCCGCCACCTTCGAGGAGCGGGCGCTGGACCTCTCGCTCGACCGGGTCCCGGTCCGCCTCCAGGGCAACCTGGTCCGCGTCGGCGACGCCGAACCGGTGTCGCTCACCGAGCGGGAGCGCTCCGTGCTCGAGGTCCTGTCCGAGCGGCAGGGTGCGGTGATCTCGAAGCAGACGCTGCTGCAGCGGGTGTGGCAGGACGACAGCGACGAGCACGCCGTCGAGGTGACGGTCGGCCGGCTGCGCCGCCGCCTCGGACCGGCCGGCGGGTCGATCGAGACGGTGATGCGGCGCGGGTACCGGCTGGCGGCCGGCTGACGCCGATGGCCCGCCGCCGTGTCAGGAAGCTGAACGGCCCCGCACAGCCCGGATCGGGCACCGTGCGCCTGCCGTTCGGATGGCGTAATCCCCGGCACACGACCGGGAAAACCGGCGAGCGGAAGATGCCGGCATGACCCTCCCCACCGCTGCCCCCGCACCGGCCCCCTCCCCCCGCAGCCTCCTGCGCGGGGTGTTCCGGGCCGGACCCGCCACCCGCACCCTCCACCTCACCTGGTTCGCCTTCTTCACGACCTTCGTGGTGTGGTTCAACTTCGCCCCGTTCGCCACGACGATCGGCGACCAGTTCCACCTGACCAAGGGCCAGCTGGTGACGCTCGGCCTGTGCAACCTGGCGCTCACGGTGCCCGCCCGCCTCGTGGTGGGCAGCCTGCTCGACCGGTTCGGCCCCCGCCGCACGTTCTCGGCGATCCTCGTCTACGCGCTGATCCCCTGTCTGGTGTTCGCCACGGCCCAGGACTTCACGACCCTGGTCATCGGGCGGCTGCTCGTCGGCGTCGTCGGGGCCGGGTTCGTGGTCGGGATCCGGATGGTGTCCGAGTGGTTCCCGCCGAGCGAGGTCGGGACCGCCGAGGGCATCTACGGCGGCTGGGGCAACTTCGGGGCGGCCGCGGCGACGCTGGCGCTGCCGGTGATCGCCGACGTCGTGGGCGGCGAGGAGGCCTGGCGGTGGGTGATCGCCGGCACCGGCGTGGTCGCTGCGGTCTACGGGCTCGTCTACTTCCGCTCGGTCACCGACACCCCCGACGGCGTCGCCTACCAGCGCACCAAGAAGGCGGCGGCGCTCGAGGTCACCAGCCCCGGCGCCGTCTGGGGCCTGATGGCGCTGTCGGTCCCGCTGGCGGTCGCGCTCGGCGTCATCGGCTGGCGCATCTGGAAGGTCGGGGTCATCACGTCGGCGGGCCTCGCCGCGGCCATCGCCGCCTCCGTCGTACTCCTGGCCGTCCAGCTGCTGGCCGTCCACCGCACCAACGCCACCGCCCGAGCCGACGGCTACCCGCCGGAGGAGCGCTACCCGTTCCGCTCGGTCGCGGTGCTGTCGTTCGCCTACGCCTGCACGTTCGGTTCGGAGCTGGCCGCGGTCTCGTTCCTGCCGACGTTCTTCGAGACCACGTGGGGCCTCTCGGCCGCCGTCGCCGGCGCCGCCGCCTCGGCCTTCGCGGTGATGAACCTGGTCAGCCGCCCGGCCGGCGGGCTCATCTCGGACCTCGTGGCCAGCCGCCGCCGGTGGCTCGCCACCCTGCTCGGCTGCCTGGCCATCGGCTACCTGGTGCTCTCCCGTCTCACCGGTTCGTGGCCGCTCGGGCTCGCCATCGCCCTCGTGCTCGTCACCTCGCTGTTCGCCCAGGCCGGCAACGGCGCCGTGTACGCCATCGTGCCCCTGGTCAAGAAGCGGGTCAGCGGCCAGATCGCCGGCATGGCCGGGGCCTACGGCAACGTCGGCGGCATCGCCTTCCTCACGACGCTCCTGTTCGTACCGGTCCAGACGGTGTTCGTGGTGATGGGCGTCGCCAGCCTCCTCGCCTGCGTGGCCGCCCGGCGCCTGGTCGAGCCGGCCGGCGGCCACGAGCCGGCACGAGCGACCGCCGTGGCCACGCCGGCCGCGGCACCGGGCCGCCTGGCCCCTGCGGGTGGCGCATGACCACGCTGCTCGCCCCGGGTGCGGTCGGCGTGCCCGACGAGCCGACCCCGATCGACGTGTGGCTCCTGCGCCAGCAGGACCTGACGGCGGTCGAGCGGTTCGCGGCCCGCCACGACGCCGGCACGGTGCCCGAGGCCCGCTGGCAGGACCGCCTGCCGGCCCACGGGCCCGGGCCGGGCCAGCAGTACGCGTTCGAGGTCGACCTCGACGCGTGCACCGGGTGCAAGGCGTGCGTGGCGGCCTGCCACAACCTGAACGGGCTCGACGAGGGCGAGGGCTGGCGCCGGGTCGGCTCGCTGCACGACGCCGGCGACCGCCCCGGCTCGGTCACGGTGACGAGCGCCTGCCACCACTGCGTGGACCCGGCGTGCATGAAGGGGTGTCCGGCCCAGGCCTACGAGAAGGACCCGGTCACCGGCATCGTCCGCCACCTCGACGACGCCTGCATGGGCTGCAGCTACTGCACCCTGACCTGCCCGTACGAGGTGCCGGTGTACAACCCGTCGCTCGGCATCGTCCGCAAGTGCGACCTGTGCAGCGACCGGTTGGCCGAAGGCGAGGCGCCCGCCTGCGTCCAGGGCTGCCCGCAGGGCGCCATCACCATCTCGATCGCCACCGTCGACGAGCTCGTAGCCCGGGTGCGCGGGGCGGGCGCCGATCCGGCCGCGGCGCTGGTGCCGTCGGCGCCCCGGTCCTCGCTCACCGTGCCGACCACCACCTACGTCTCCGCTGCCCCCGTGCCCGAGACCTGGGTGGCGTCGGACGAGTCGTCGATCCACCCGTCGCACGGGCACACGCCCCTCGCGGTGATGCTCGTGCTGACCCAGGCCGCCGTCGGCATGACCGTCGCCGCCGCCTGGCTGCGGTCCGCCGGCACGCTCGACGCCGCCGCCACCAGCGCGCTCACGACGGTCGGACTGGTCACCGGGTTGGTCGCCCTCGCCGCGTCGGTGCTCCACCTCGGGCGCCCGCTGCTGGCCTGGCGGGCGATGCTCGGCATCCGGCGCTCGTGGCTCAGCCGCGAGATCCTCGCGTTCGGCACCTTCGCGGGAGCCGGCGTCGCCCAGGCCGGGTTGCGGGCGGTCG
>DATMGQ010000043.1:0-16767 GCA_035555395.1 Acidimicrobiales bacterium | reverse complement strand
CCCACTCGTCCTGCATCAGGT
Organism: Acidimicrobiales bacterium; assembly: GCA_035555395.1. Taxonomy (GTDB): domain Bacteria; phylum Actinomycetota; class Acidimicrobiia; order Acidimicrobiales; family Iamiaceae; genus Aquihabitans. The sequence goes on along the minus strand of DATMGQ010000043.1, from coordinate 16,746 downwards.
ACGAGTGCATGCCGTGGACGACGCCGGGGATGCCGGCGCCCACCGCGGCGCCGCCCGCCGGCTCGACGCCGACGAGTGCGGCCGACGTGTCGGCGAAGCCGGAGAAGATGCCCGCGGCGTTCGAGCCGCCGCCGACGCAGGCGACGACGACGTCGGGGTCGGCGCCGTCGAGCAGCTCGCGGCACTGGGTGCGGGCCTCGTCGCCGATCACCCGGTGCAGCTCGCGCACCAGCCAGGGGTACGGGTGCGGGCCCATGACCGATCCGAGGCAGTAGTGCGAGGTCTCGACGGTGGCGACCCAGTCCCGCATGGCCTCGTTGACGGCGTCCTTGAGCGTGCGGCTGCCCGACAGGGCCGGCCTCACCTCGGCGCCGAGCAGGCGCATGCGGAAGACGTTGAGCTTCTGGCGCTCCATGTCGACCTCGCCCATGTACACCGTGCACTCGAAGCCCATGAGGGCCGCGGCGGTGGCGGTGGCGACGCCGTGCTGGCCGGCTCCGGTCTCGGCGACGAGGCGCTTCTTGCCCATGCGCTTGGTGAGCAGCGCCTGGCCCAGCACGTTGTTGATCTTGTGCGAGCCGGTGTGGTTGAGGTCCTCGCGCTTGAGCAGGACGCGCACGCCGAGGTCCTCGGAGAGGCGGTGGCACTCGGTGAGCGGCGACGGGCGTCCGGCGTAGCTGCCGAGCAGCTCGTCGAGCTCAGCCCGGAAGGCGGGATCGGCCCAGGCGTCGCGGAACGCGGCGTCGAGCTCGATGCAGGCCGGCATGAGCGTCTCGGGGATGAACCGGCCGCCGAAGCGGCCGAAGCGGCCGGTGGCGTCGGGCTCGCCCATGAAGGACGAGTCGGGCGTGGTGGAAGTCATGGGGTCCTCACGTTACGGAGCAGGGATGGCGGGTGGACAACTGCGGAAGGTCGGGCGCGCGGACGCGGGCCCGGTCAGGCCTTCAGCAGCGGCGCCATCGCCCGTCGAGGCGGTGCGGGCTCACGGGGAGCCGTCCTGCATCCAGTCGAACGGCGCACCCGAACCGGGATCGGGACCGAACTCCTGCTCCTCCGGGGCCGCCTTGCGGGCGTTCTCGATGAAGAGGCGCACCTTGCGGGCGTCCTTCTGGCCGGGCTCGCCGCGCTCGGCCTCGACGCCGGTGGCGACGTCGACGCCCCAGGGCTGCACGCGGTGCACGGCGTCGGCCACGTTCTCGGGGTCCAGCCCCCCGGCGAGGATCACCTTCAGGCCGTCGGTGCGGCCCTCGGCGAGCGTCCAGTCGAAGACCTGGCCGGTGCCGCCGCCGGGCGAGTCGATCAGGATGGAGTCGGCCCCGAAGCTGGCGGCGTGCTCGAGGGCGGGGTCGCCGGCGGCGAACGCCTTGATCACGTACGGCACCCGCTCGCGCACCCACCGGGTGGTCTCGGCGCTCTCGCGGCCGTGCAGCTGCGCCGCGCGGAGCCCGGCGTTGTTGACGATCTCGACGACCCGGGACGCCGCTTCGTCGCGGAAGATGCCGACGGTGAGGATCTCGGGCGGCAGCCGGCGGGCGATGTCGCGGGCGAGCGACGGGGCGATCTGGCGTCGTGAGCCCGAGACGAAGTTGAACCCGAGCGCGTCGGCCCCCATGGCCACGGCCAGCAGGGCGTCGTCCTCCCGGGTGATCCCGCAGATCTTCACGAACACGACGATGAATCTACGAGGTGGTCGCCCGGGTCTCCGTGATGGGTTTGCGGGGCTGGCGGTCCTTCTCCAGCTCCTGGTAGCCCCAGTGGAGGAACCGGAACGAGATCTGGATCCACAGGAAGATCATCCCGCCGACCTGGAGGATGGCCGCGGCCGTCTGCTGGTCGTTGACGGCGTCGAACCCGGCGATGGCCCGCGGGGCGAGGTCGTAGGTCGAGTAGATGGCGTTGTCCGCCCACGTCATGAAGAAGCCCGGCAGCAGCGGGATGATCGACTGGAGGATCAGGTAGCCGAGGGCGAAGGCGCCCTCGAGGCGGCGGACGCCGGGGTGCGGGCACTGCACCGGCATCCAGAGCACGAAGCCGGCCACGATCCACGCCAGGTCCATGGCGAAGGCGCCGTAGGGCGTGGCGACGAGCGGGTCCAGGATCGCCGGCGCGTTCACCGCCAGCAGGGTGATGGCGGCCGCCGGGATGGCGAGCAGCGGACGGGCAGCCCAGCGCAGGACGGTGAGGCGCCGGCCCCAGCCGAAGAGGCGCACGGCCAGCCCGGGCGGGCAGGCGTAGAGGAGCAGCGGGGCGACGGCGAAGACCATCAGCACCTGGCGCACCATCTGGGCGGTGGCCAGGTAGCCGGCGCCGAGCGAGGCCAGCGGCCAGTCGAGGCAGGCCCAGAGGCCGATGATGCCGAACACGAAGGCGACCACGCGGCTCGCACCCGAGCCCGGGTACGGGCCGCTGCCCACCTCGAGCGCGGCGGCTTCGCGGGCGTCGAGCACCGGCTCCTTGAGCCGGCCGCGCCAGTGCCACCACGCCGCCAGGGCGACGACGCCGAGCAGCATGACCCAGGCACCGAGGTACGGGCGCGGCGTCCACGTCCAGTTGCGCGCCGTGGCGGAGCACCACCAGTTCACGGCCGACCGCCCGTCACTGGTACTCGCCCTCGGCCAAGCGGGGCAGGTCGTTCACCCACGTCTGGGGCCGGACCCTGTCCCCGTCGTAGTAGCGGTGGGCCAGGTCGTCGGTGGGGCTGTAGGCCAGCACCTTCTTCGAGTGGCCGACGGCGTACTCCCCGTCGGCGTCGGGCTCCTCGATCACGATGGGCGGGTTGAACACCTGCCGGTTGGCCTCGGCGATCACGTCGCTCTCGTCGCCCGTGAGGCCGAGGAAGGTCGGGTTGATGCGGCCGAGGTAGGTCTGCAGCTGCTCGGGCGTGTCGCGGGCGACGTCGACGCCGACGAACAGGACCATCGGGTCGCTGCCCGGCCCGGAGCCGATCTGGTCGAGGGCCCGGGCGAGCGAGCTGAGGGTGACCGGGCAGACGTCGGGGCAGTTCGTGTAGCCGAAGAACAGGAGGGCGAGCTTGCCCTTCGTCTTCTCGACGAACGGGAACGGCTCGCCGTTCATGTCGGTGAAGGTCACGTCGGGCTTGGCCAGGCCCTGCTCATCGACCTCGCCGCCCCAGGCCTTGGACTCGCCGGTGTCGACCGACGGGTCGCTCGAGCTGGCGGGCCCGAGGCTGCACCCGGCGAGGCCGGCGATGGCCAGCCCCGACGCGGTGACGGTGGCGCCGAGGAACCGGCGACGGCTCCAGGCGGTGGGATCAGTGGTCATGGCTTCCTTCGGTGTCGTCGACCACGGAGCCCGGCTCGACGACCTGTGCGGTCGCCGACACGGATCCGGCGTGCTCGAACGTGAGCGTGAGGTCGACCTCGTCGCCGACCTCGAGGTCCTCGGTGATGCCGTCGAGCATCACGTGCAGCCCACCCGGGGCGAACGTGACCTCGGAGTCGGCGGGGATCGGCAGGTCGTCCTGCTCGGTCATCGTGGAGCGGCCCTGGTCGTCGGTCTCGGTGCGGTGGACCGTGGTCCGCTCGGCCGCCGGGCTGCTGACCGACACCAGCACGTCGTCGGTGCGGGTGTCGTTCACGACCACCATGCGCACCGCCGCGGTCTCGGGGTTGGCGGGCCAGTCGATCGTGGCGTCCTCGACGTGGACCGCCGCGGGGTCGCTGGGCTGGGCCGCGGCGCTCCCCTTGTCGTCGGAACCGCACGCAGCGGCTCCGACCAGGAGGAGGGCGCCCAGCGCGACGGCGACGAGCGGGGAACGGGAGGTGGGGGTCATCGACAGGGAGGCTCCGGGGTCCAGCTTGGCCCGCGACCGGGCCTGGTTGGTAGTCGGCGCCAGCTGCCAGGGAGTTCCCGCCCGGCCCGATCAGCTCCGGCCGATGCCGCGCAGCGCCGCCACGGCCCCGCCGTGGTCCCCTGCGGTCACCAGGGACTCCCCGACGAGGACGGCGTGGTACCCCGCCTCGTGCAGGGCGGTGGCGTCGGGGACGCCGCGGACGCCGGACTCGGCGACCCGCACGACGCCCTCGGGCATCTGGGGCGCCATGCGGACGGCGCGCTCGGTGTCGACCTCGAAGGTGACCAGGTCGCGCTGGTTGACGCCCACGAGCGTGGCGCCGACGGCGAGCGCCCGTTCCAGCTCGGGCTCGTCGTGGACCTCGACCAGCACGTCGAGGCCGAGCTCGACGGCCAGGGCGTGGAAGTCGGCGAGCTCGGTGTCGTCGAGGGCGGCGACGATGAGGAGGACGGCGTCGGCGCCCATGATCCGGGCGTCGCACACATCGGCAGCCGCCACCGTGAAGTCCTTGCGGAGCACGGGGATGCCCACCGCCGCACGGGCGGCCCGCAGGTCGGCCGACGACCCCTGGAACCAGTCCTCGTCGGTGAGGACGGACAGGCAGGTGGCATCGCCGGACTCGTAGGCCTTGGCGACCAGCGCCGGATCCAGCCCGACGTTGAGGTCGCCCTTGGACGGCGACGCCCGCTTCACCTCGGCGATCACCGCGAGCCCGTCGGCCGACGCCAGCGAGGCGGCGAAGCCCCGGGCAGGCGGGCAGGCCAGGGCCTCGTCCCGCAGCACCTCCAGCGACCGGTCGTCGGCAGCCGCCTGGGAGCGGTGGGCGTGGATGATGCGATCGAGGTAGGTGGCCACCGCTCGACGGTACCGCCCCGTCAGCGGCGTCGGCCCCTCGACATCTCGTACATCGGCAGCATGATGAACAGCCCGCCAGCCAGGATCACGCACACGAAGGCCAGCGCCACCAGCTCGTTCAGCTGGACGACGAGCCCGATGAAGGCGCACACCACGGCGGCGGCGAACAGGAGGATCGGGAGCAGGGTGACGGCCCGCCGCCGCGACGACCGGGGCACGTCGGGGGCCAGCTCGTCGTGCTCGTCGGCCCAGGCGTCGAAATCGGTCATCCAGCCGGTGTCGTCGGCGCGCGGCGTCCAGCCCTTGCCCGGCGGGACGTCGGGGAGCGGCTGCTCACGGGCCGCCCGCCTGGCCACGCCGGGGTCGGACGCGATGGCGAGCGAACGGTCGTACGCCGTGCGGGACGACGCGTCGCCGAGGACCTCCCACGCCTGGTTCAGCTCCTGCATGCGCCGGGCGTTGCCGGCGCGGGTGGCGTCGTCGGCGTCGGCGTGGAAGTCCGGGTGGTAGCGGCGCGCCGCAGCGAGGTACGCCTTGCGGATGTCGGCGGCATCGCTCTCCGACCCGATCCCGAGCACCTCGTAGTGGTTCACCGGTCTCCGATCGTACGGGTCCAGGCCCGCAACACCCGTCTTCGCCGCCCGTGCGGCCTGCGGGACCGCCGAGCGGTCGCACGGCGGCTCAGTCGGCCCGGACCGAGGCCACCATGTCGGCGAAGGTCTGCTGGCCCACGGAGCGGTCGGTGCCTTCGTCCACGACCCCGACCACGAGCAGTCGGTCGCCGAACCGGGCGATCGCGTAGCGGACGATGCCGGACACGCCGCCCCGCTCGAACGACGCGGTGACCATGCGGCCGGGCTGGCCGCCCATCGTGACCGGGTTGGGCCCTTCGAGCACCTCGCCGCCGTTGCCCGACACCGCACCGCGCAGGCCTCCGTCGAGGTCGACCGTCCGGCCCTCGAGCTCGTAGAGGATCACCAGGTCGGCGGACTGCGCGCCCAACGTGCCCACGTCGGAGGCCATGGCCTCGCCGTGCATGGTCGTGCCGTCACCCGCGGGCGCGTCGAGCGGGGTCTTGACCGGGTCGGCCCGCATCGTCCAGTGCAGGTTCTCGGACGACACCTCCACCCGTTCCACCGGCACCGCGGCGGACGCGTCGGCCGCCTCCGCGTCGTCGGACGAAGGGGTGTGCGCCTCAGCCCGGTCCGCGCGGCTGCTCAGGGCGTCGTAGGTGACGTTCCGAGCCACGACGTAGGCGCCGATGCCGAGGACGATGGCCAGCAAGAGGGCGACCGGTGACCTCCCCTTCCGCCGAGCCGGACGGGTCGGCGCCGGCTGCGGGCTCACCCAGGCGCCGTACGGCGCGGCGCCGTAGGACGGGCCGGCCCAGGCCTGCGGCTGGGGACCGGCCATCGGCGGCGGGCCGGCGTAGGGGCCGGGCGGCGCGTAGGGGCCGGGACCCGCGGACGGCGCGCCGGGCGGGGAACCGGGCGGCGCGTACGGACCTCGGGCCGGCGGCGTCGGCGTCGGCGGCGGTGGCGTGGCCGTCGGCGTCGGCGTCGCGAGGAGCCCGCAGGACGCACACACCGAACGTCCGGCCTCGCGCTCGGCTCCGCATCCCTCGCACACCGCCTCGGCCGCCATGGCCCACCTCCCCGGCGCGCACCCTAGCCAGCGACGCTGGGGCGCGCCGGTACCGGCCTGGGCGGTGCTCCGGCGGGTGCCGGGTCAGCCGATCGGGAGGGGCGCGAGCGTGGCCGGGACCCCGGCGACCTCGGCCGCGATGCCCTCGTCGAGGACCTCGACGCTGCGCGGCACGAACCCGAGCGCGACCGACGCGCCGCGGGTGTGGTCGAGCGCGCTGCTGGTGATGTCGCCGGCCGGCGTGCCGTCCACCGTGATCACCGTGCCGGACGCCGGGGGCGGACCGTCGATGACCAGGCCCATGAGCCGTCTGGGGACGTTGCCGCCCCGGCTGTCGATCCGGGCGACGAGCTCTTGGCCCGTGTAGCAGCCCTTGGTGAAGCTGACCGACTCGTCGATCACCCACTGGCCCACCGTGGCCGGGATCGTCTCCTCGTCGAGCTCGCTCCCCCAGACCGGGACGCCGGCGAGGATGCGCTGGACCTCGAGCTCGTCGGTGGTGATCTCGACCGCGTCTGCCGGGACGCCGACCGGGAGGCCGGGGCCGTCGGCGCCGACGAGGTCGCTGCCGACCACGCCGAGCCCGAGCGCAGGGACGCCGCCGTCGACCGCCAGGCCGCGGATCGCCAGCGTCGGCACGTCCTGGACGACGGTGACCTCGGCCTTGGTGCGCAGGAGGAAGCGGCTCAGCCGGGCCTGCCAGCGGGCGCCGGCCCCGGCGTCGACGTCGATGGCGAACGCCTCCTCGCCGGTGCGGGCCAGGCGGCCCCACCCCTCGACCTTGCCGTGCGGGGCGAGCACGAACGTGGGTGCCGCCTGCCGGACGGACAGGCCGAGGACGTCCTGGCTGAGCTGGCCCTGGAGGTAGGTCGCAGCATCGGGCCCGGCCACCCCCACCACGTCGCGGAGGGTCCAGGCGTAGGTGACGGTCATGGGACCAGTCTGCCGACCGGCCTCCGCGTTCACGCAGCCCGGGTCAGCGGGTGCGGGCTGCGGCCCGGTCGGCGGTCATGCGCCGGGCCGCGGGCACGGCGGCGAGGAGGGCCCGGGCCTTGTTGCGGGTCTCGAGCTCCTCGTGCGCCGGCACGGAGTCGACCACGACACCAGCGCCGGCCTGCACGCACGCCCGCCCGTCGGGGAGGCAGACCATGGTGCGGATGGCGATGGCCGTGTCGATGTTGCCGGAGAAGTCCAGGTAGCCGACGACCCCGGCGTAGGGGCCGCGCTTGGTGGGCTCGAACTCGTCGATGATCTCCATGGCCCGGACCTTGGGCGCGCCCGACACGGTGCCGGCGGGGAGCGTGGCCTTCAACACGTCGATCGGGCCGAGGCCGGTGCGCAGCTGGCCGACGACCTGCGAGGTGAGGTGCATCACGTGGCTGTAGCGCTCGAGGGTCATCATCTCGGTGACCTTCTCGGTGCCGAACTCGGCGACCCGGCCGACGTCGTTGCGGGCGAGGTCGACGAGCATCACGTGCTCGGCGATCTCCTTCGGGTGCTCCCGCAGCTCGGCGCCGAGGCGGCGGTCCTCCTCGTCGGTCTTGCCCCGGTAGCGGGTGCCGGCGATGGGCCGGGACACGACCTCGCCGTCGCGCAGCAGCACCATCGGCTCCGGCGACGAGCCGACCAGGGTCACCTCGGGCAGGCGGACGAGGTACATGTACGGGCTCGGGTTGATCTGGCGCAGCACCCGGTACACGTCGAACGGGTCGGCATCGAGCTGGAAGTCGAAGCGCTGCGAGAGGACGACCTGGAAGATGTCGCCGGAGAGGATGTACTCCTTCGACGCGGCCACGGCCCGCTCGTAGGCCTCGGCCCCCAGGTTGGAGGTGACGTCGGGCAGCTCGTCGCCACCGGCCGGGGGCGCCACGAAGGGCTCGTCGAGCGGGGCGGCGCCGTCCGCGGCGAGCTGCTCGAGCCGGGCGATGGCCTCGTCGTAGATGCGGTCGAGGCCGGCGGCGTCGACGTCGTCGCCGAGGACGTACGCGTTGGCGATGAGCACGACCCGGGACCGGAAGTGGTCGTAGGCCGCGATCTCCCCGGCGATCGACAGGACCGCCTCGGGCAGCTCCTGGTCGTCGGCGGGCGTGCCGGGGAGGTGCTCGACCTCGCGCACGACGTCGTAGCCGAGGTAGCCGACGAGCCCGCCGTGCAGCGGCGGCAGGTCCGCGTCGACCGGCGACCGGTAGGTGGCGAGCAGGCTCTCGACCGCGGCCAGGATGCCCTGGTCGAGGACGATGCCCGACGGCAGGGTGCCGCCCCGGACCTCGACGGTGCCGCCCCGGCTCACGAGGGTGGCGGCGGGCCGGCGGCCCACGAAGGACCAGCGGCTCCAGCGCTCGCCGTGCTCGACCGACTCGAACAGGAAGCCGGGCTCCCCGTCGCGCGTGAGCCGGGCGAAGGCCGCGACCGGCGTGGTCATGTCGGCGAGCAGCTCCTGCCACACGGGGATGACGGAGTACTCGGCGGCGAGGCGCTTGAACTCCTCCCGCGTCGGGTGGATGGTCACCGGATCAGCCGCCGAAGGCGCGGTAGAAGCAGGTCTTCTCGCCGGTGTGGCAGGCGCCCTTGCCCTCCTGCTCGACGACGAACAGCAGCGTGTCGCCGTCGCAGTCGAAGTAGGCCTCGCGCACGAACTGGCGGTCGCCGGAGGTGTCGCCCTTGCGCCACTCCTCCTGGCGCGAGCGGCTCCAGAAGACCGTGCGACCCTCCTCGAGCGTGCGCCGGAGCGTGGTCTCGTTCATCCACGCCATCATCAAGATCTCGCCGGTGCCGTGCTCCTGGACGATGGCCGGCACCAGGCCGTCCTTGTCGTACTTCACGGTGGCGAGGTCTTCGTCTCGGACGGCGATGGGGGTCACAGCAGGCATGGCCGCCAATCCTACGGCCCGCTCCCGACCTGCCCGGAAGCCGATTGCCGAGACCTCAGAGGTAGAGGCCGGTGGAGCCTTCCTCGAGGCGCTTGGCGGCGACGGCGTGGATGTCGCGCTCGCGCAGGATGAGGTAGTCGGTGCCGCGGACCTCGACCTCGTAGCGGTCCTCCGGGTTGAAGAGGACCTGGTCACCGACCTCCATCGACCGGACGTTGGGGCCGACGGCGATGACCTCGCCCCAGGCCAGCCGCTTGCCCATCTGCGCCGTGGCCGGGATCAGGATCCCGCCGGTGGAGCGGCGCTCCCCGTCGGACTCCAGGTCCACGAGGATGCGGTCGTTGAGCATCTTCACCGGGAGCTTGTCGACCCGGGACGAGGCGAAGGTCTTCGGAGCCCGCTCCTCGGCGGGGGCGGCGGTGTCGGCGTCGGGTTCGTCGGTCACGCTCCGACGGTACCGGCCCGGGGCCGTCGCCCTACAGGCCCAGCTCGATCGTCGCCGCCGGCGGGCCGCCACGGAGGAGGTCGTCGAGCAGGTCGCCGAGGTACCGGGGGCTGAAGTAGCCCGCCTTGGTCTCGGTGGCCTCGCGGATCTCGGCGACCGACCACCAGCGGAACGACACGACGTTCTCGGCGCGGAGCTGCTCGTCGGTCAGCTCGCCACGGGGGTCGAAGCGGTCGACGGGCAGCAGGTAGAAGTCCTCGAGGACGCCGTCGTACCCCTCGACGATGCCCTCCACGACCACCGTGCGGCGCCACACCAGCGGCGGGTCGTGGGTCAGCACCAGGCCGACCTCCTCGACGAGCTCGCGCTGCAGCGCGCCGCGCGACGTCTCCCCCGGCTCGATGCCGCCGCCCGGCGTGGCCCACAACCGCATGTGGGGCAGGACGAACTCGGCGAGCAGGATGCACCCGTCCGGGTCGACGAGCAGCGCCCGGGCGCTGGGGCGGAGGTGCTCGTCGGGCACGGGACCGCCTCGGGTCAGGCGGGCCGGACGGTGATGCCGGCGGCGGCCATGACCGCCTTGGCCTCGGCGACGGTGTGCTCGCCGAAGTGGAAGATCGAGGCGGCCAGGACGGCGTCGGCACCTCCGTCGGTGATGCCGTCGGCCAGGTGCTGGAGGTTGCCGACGCCCCCGCTGGCGATGACCGGGACGTTGACCGCGTCGCTGATGGCCTTGGTCAGCGCCAGGTCGAAGCCGTCGCGGGTGCCGTCGCGGTCCATCGACGTGAGCAGGATCTCGCCGGCACCTCGCTCAGTGGCTTCGACCGCCCACTCGATGGCGTCGAGCGGCGTGGGGTTGCGGCCGCCGTGTGTGAACACGCCCCACCCGGCGTCGGGGTCGTCGGCGACCCGGCGTCGGGCGTCGATGGCGACGACGGCGCACTGGCTGCCGAACACGTCGGCCACCTCGCTGATGACCGCGGGCCGGTCGATCGCGGCGGTGTTGAGCGACACCTTGTCCGCCCCGGCCCGCAGCATGCGGCGGGCGTCGTCGGCGGTGCGGATCCCGCCGCCGACGGTGAGCGGGATGAACACCTGCTCGGCCGTGCGGGCCACCACGTCGACCATGGTGTCGCGGTCGTCGGAGCTGGCGGTGATGTCGAGGAACACCAGCTCGTCGGCTCCTTCGGCGTCGTAGCGGGCGGCCAGCTCGACGGGGTCGCCGGCGTCGCGCAGGTCGACGAAGTTCACGCCCTTCACCACCCGTCCGGCGGTCACGTCGAGACAGGGGATCACCCGGGCGGTTCGCACGGCGGCGACGGTACCGCCGACCCGGCCGGCGGCCCAAGCGTGATCAGGCGGGCGGTTCCGGCTCGGAGCGGTAGTGGTAGCCGTGGCTGACGGCGAAGCCGAGGCGCTGGTAGAGGCGGACGGCGTCGGCGTTGTCGGTCTCGACCTGGAGGTAGGCCGCTTCGACGCCGGTCGCGCCGGCCTCGGCTCGGAGCGCCCCGACGATCGCGGTGGCGATGCCCTGGCGACGGTGCGCGGCGGCGGTCCCCATCCCGAAGATGCCGAGCCAATCGTCGTCGAGCACCCCGAAGCCGACGCCCACGACCTGCCCGTCGACCCGGCACGCGGCACCGAGGGCCCGTTCGCCGAACGCCGCCAGCATCCGGCCGTAGGCCTGGGTCCGGGCCACCTCGACCGGTCCGCCGCCGAACACGGCGCCGTACGCCCGGGCCCACGCCTCGTCGATGCCGGTGGTGACCGCGACCCGGTCGTCGGTCGGCGTCGGGGCTGCTCCCCCGTCGGCGGTCATCAGGTGCACCGGGGCCTCGGTGCCCAGCCCGGCTGCGGCGCACCACGAGTCGACCAGCTCCCACTCCGGCAGGGCCGACGACACCTGCACGATGAGCCGCAGCCCCTGGCCGTGGTACCACCGGCGCACCTGGTCGAGGCCGTCGGCGAACACCATCCGGTCCTCGGCCGCGTCGACGGGCGGGACGGCCACGTTGCACCGCCGGAACGGCAGGTCCGGTGCGGCCTTGCACCACCAGCCCTCGACGTCGACCTCGATCGGCGACACCGTCGCCGCGGTGGCGATCTCGTCGAGCCGGCGCAGGTCCACGGGCGACGTGTCTACCGGACCGGCCCCAGCGCGCCGAGCGGGATTCGGCGCGAGGATGCCGCCATGACCCAGCAGAGCCGCCGCCTCGTCCTCGCCCAGCGCCCGTCGGGGATGGTCGACGACACCATCGTCCGCCTGGAGACCGTCGCCGTCCCCGAGCCCGGCCCCGGCGAGGCCGTCGTGCAGGTCACCCACCTGTCGATCGACCCGACGATCCGGACCTGGATGGACGACGCCCCCGGCTACCTGCCCCCGATCGAGATCGATGCCGTCATCCGAAGCGGTGGGCTGGGCACCGTCGTCGCCTCCCAGAACGACCACTTCCCTGTGGGCGCCACCATCTTCGGGATGCTCGGCTGGCAGGACCACGCCGTCATCGACGAGACCCCCGGTGCCGGGCAGGTGGTCCCTGACGGCATGGACCCGACCGCCGTGCTCAGCGTATTCGGGGTCACCGGGATGACCGCCTACTTCGGCCTGCTGGACATCGGCCAGCCGAAGGAGGGCGACACGGTCGTCGTCTCGGGTGCGGCCGGGGCGACCGGCTCCGTCGTCGGCCAGCTCGCCAAGATCAAGGGCGCCGCCAACGTCGTGGGCATCGCGGGCGGGCCGGAGAAGTGCGCGTGGCTGGTGGACGAGCTCGGCTTCGATGCGGCCATCGACTACAAGGCCGAGTCGGTCGGCAAGCGGCTGCACGAGCTGTGCCCCGAGGGCATCGACGTGTACTTCGACAACGTCGGCGGCGAGATCCTCGATGCCGCCCTCGCCAACCTGGCGCTCAAGGCCCGCGTGGTCTGCTGCGGCGCCATCTCCGCCTACAACGACCGCGGCGACGCCCCCGGCCTGAAGAACTACTTCTCCCTCATCACCCGCCGGGCCCGCATGGAGGGGTTCCTCATCCTCGACTACCAGGACCGCTTCGCCGAGGCCCAGGGCGACCTGTTCGGCTGGGTGCTCGAGGGGAAGCTGAAGCACTCGGTCCACGTCGTCGACGGGCTCGAGCACGCCCCCGAGGCGCTCAACCTGCTGTTCACCGGCGGCAACACCGGCAAGGTGATCGTCGCCCTCTGACGGAGCGATGCGCTCCCGGCATCGCCGTGGCGACCGACCGGATCGGCTGACCGCCTACTCGGTGTGGGCGGCGGCGAGGGCGTCGTCGATCGTGAGCGCCCCCTCGTAGAGCGCCTTGCCGACGATGGCGCCGGCCAGCGGCGCCGACCCGTCCTCGCCGAGGCTGGCGAGGGCCCGCAGGTGCTCGGCGCTGCCGACGCCGCCCGAGGCGATCACCTCGGTCTCGATGCTGTCGAGCAGCTCGGCGTAGAGCTCGATGTCGGGACCGGTGCCGGCGCCGTCGACGTTGATCTGGGTGACGATGAGCGCGGCGAAGCCGGCGTCGTCGAACTCGGCGGCGACGTCGGCGAGCTGGCGGCCCGAGCCCTCGACCCAGCCCCGCACCGCGACCTCGCGGCCCCGCACGTCGAGGCCGAGCGCGACCCGGCCGGGGTACCGCTCGGCCAGCGACCGGGCCCACGCCGGGTCCTCCAGCGCCGCGGTACCGATCACCACGCGGCGCACGCCGGCTTCGAGCAGCGGCAGCGCGTTGTCGTCGTTGCGGACGCCGCCACCGGTCTGGATCGGGGTGGCCACCGCCTGGGCGATGGCGGCGATGACCGGCCGGTTCACGGCCTCGCCGGTGCGGGCGGCGTCGAGGTCGACGACGTGGATCCACGGGGCCCCGGCGTCGGCGAACACCTTGGCCTGGGCGACCGGGTCGTCGCCGTAGACGGTCTCCTGGGCGAAGTCGCCCTGGTAGAGGCGCACGCACTGGCCGCCGCGGAGGTCGATCGCCGGGTACAGGTCCATGCCCGCCATCATCGCTCGGAGGTCGACCGTCTCCCCAATGCCCGCCGGCGGGTCAGGTGACGTGGTCCCAGAGGGCGTCGTAGAGGTCGCTGCGGGCGCTGACGCCCGCGAGGTGGTCCTCGCCCGCTGCCGTTCGGATGCCGGCGTCGAGGTCGGCGATCCACGCGCCGACGGCTCGGGCGGCGGCGTCGGTCATCTCGTGGGCGCCGTCGCTCTCGGTGTAGGCGAGGTCGAGCCCGGTGTCGCGCAGCAGGACCGCACCGGCCCGGGACGACTCGATCGGGGCGAAGTGGTCCTGCCGGGCGCTGGACAGGAAGTACGACAGGCCGCCTGCTGCCTGGCGGTCCACGCGAAACCCGCGGACCGGAGGCGGGAAGCTGCAGACGCCGAAGCCGGCGCGGGGCCGGTGGCGCACGTCAGCACCGAGCAGGAGCCCGAGGGCCAGGCCGCCGCCTTGGCTGAACCCGCCGACGACCGCCTCGCCCGCCGGTCGGCCCGTCTCGGCCTCGAGGTCGCCGAGCAGGGCGTCGAGCGCCGCGGTACTGGCCCGGAACTGGACCTCGGCCTCGTCTCGGGCCGACAGGGCCCGGTGCCAGATCGCCCGGCCGCTCCGCTCGAACGGCGCCTCGGGCACGACGGCCAGGAACCGTCCGTCGGGATCGATCAGGTGCAGCCGGTCTGCGAGGTCCGACGCCGGCTCGCCGTAGCCGTGGAGCAGCACCAGCAGGGCCGCCTGCGGCCCGGGTCGCTCGATGATCTCGTGGGCGAGGACGGGCACGGCGGTCACGCCCGCGATCGCAGCACACGGGGGCGCCTCCACCCAAGGCGGCACCTCTCGTTCGTTCGCGCCCTGCTGCCCTCGCACGTTTCGTGCCGTTGCTGCCTCGGTCGTGCTGGCGCTTGCGGCTGGGGCTCGGCCTCGGGCTCACGGGCTCACGGGCTCACGGGCTCGCTTGGTTGCCGTTGGGAACCAGGCGCCCATGCGGGGTGGCCAGCACGCGCCGCCGAGCAACCGCCGGTACGGTCTGCGGCCATGACCGCTGTCTTCGTCCATGGCGTGCCCGAGACCACCCGCGTGTGGGAGCCGCTGGTGTCCCACCTGGAGCGGAAGGACGTGGCGCTGCTCGCCCTGCCCGCGTTCGGCTCGCCCCGGCCCGAAGGCTTCGACGCCACCATGGACACCTATGCGGCGTGGCTGGCCGAGGAGCTGAAGGCGTTCGACGAGATCGACCTGGTGAGCCACGACTGGGGCGGGCTGCTCACCCTGCGGGTGCTGGCCGACCAGCCGGCCAACGTCCGCAGCTGGGTGTCGGACATGGGCGACCTGGACCCGACGTTCGAGTGGCACGACACGGCCAAGACCTGGCAGACGCCCGGCGACGGCGAGGCGCTCATGGAGGTGTTCCTCGGCGCCTCGGTCGCCGACCGGGCTGCCATCCTCGAGGGCGTCAGCGCACCGCAGCCGGGGGCGACGGTGATGGCCGAGCACCTCGACCGCACGATGGCCGATGCCATCCTCGACCTCTACCGCTCGGCCACCGACATCGGCAACGACTGGGGCCCGGGCGTCGACCGGATCCAGGCCCCCGGCCTGCTCATCCAGTCGATGAACGACCCGTTCCGCAACCCGAACCGGGTGCAGACCCTGGCCGACCGCACGAACGCCGAGATCGCCACGCTGGCCGACGCCGGTCACTTCTGGATGCTCGACGAGCCGGAGAACGCCGCCCAGCTCATCACCGACTTCTGGGAGTCCCTCCCCTAGGCCCATGGGTGATCTCGGGATCGACACGGCGGTGGTGCCGGCGGGCGACGGGCGGTACACCGCGACCGTCAGCCGGGACTGGGAGATCTGGGGGCCGATGGGCGGCGCCATCGCGTCGCACGCGCTGCGCGCCGCCGGTGCCGAGGCGGGCGAACGGCGGCCCACGTCGTTCTCCTGCCACTACTTCGGCGTCGCCGACTTCGCCCCGATCGACATCGAGGTCGAGACGCGCAAGCCGGGCCGCGTCGCCCAGGCCCAGCGGGTGTCGATCACGCAGGAGGGCCGCCCGATCCTCGACGCGATCGTCTGGAGCACGCTCGAGGTCGAGGGCCTGGAGCACGATGACACGACGGCGCCCGACGTGCCCGGCCCCGAGAACCTCCCCAGCGCCGCCGAGCTGGCCGGACCGGACTCGGGGCCGCCGTTCCCCTTCTGGGAGAACTTCGAGTCCCGGCCGCTGGACTGGATCTCGCCGTGGCCGCCCACCGAGCCCCACGCCCCGCGCTGGCGCAACTGGCTCCGGTTCTCGCCGACGCCGACGTTCGACGACCCGTGGATCGACGCCTGCCGCAGCGTGATCCTGGTCGACCTCCCCAGCTGGCCGGCCGGCAACCGCCCGCACGCGTGGCAGGAGCCGCCGTTCATCGCCCCCACGCTCGACCTGAACGTGGCCTTCCACCGGCCGACGAGCACCGAGGAGTGGCTGCTGTGCGACGGCCTCGCCCCGCTCTCGACCCGTGGCCTCCTCCCGTGGACCGCCCGCGTCTGGTCGACCAGGGGGCAGCTCCTGGCCAGCGGCGGAGGCCAGTGCCTCTACCGCCGCACCGCACCCCCGGCCTGACGGCGGCCGGACCGCTCAGCAGTCGTCGGTGGGGTCGCCGCCGGCGAAACGGGCCTGGACCCAGCCCGTCACCTGGTCCATGGACTCGTCGACCACGGTGTCGTGGTCGGCCGTCGGGACGTCGAGGCGCTCGGTCACCTGACCGATGCCGCACAGCCGGTCGAAGAGCGCATCGGTCCGGGCGGGCACGACGAGCGTGTCGGCGCCGCCCTGGACGAGCAGCAGGGGCGACCCGGCGACCTGGCCCGGGTCGTTCTGCTCGACCCACGCCTTGCCGGTGGCCGAGTCACGAGGGTCCTGGATGAAGTAGTCGTCAGCCCCCGCCGGTCCGGCCATGGTGCCGATGATGTCCTGCACGCAGCCCTCGGTGATGACCGGCGACGCGGCCAGTCCGTCCGGACCGAGGTAGTCGGCGGGGTCCACCGAGTCGTCCTCTTCCGCCAGGCCCATCAGGACCATGGTCGTGATGACCTTGATCTGGATCTGGTCGCCGAAGTCCTGCCCCAGCTCGGCGCCCGGGG
>DATMGQ010000042.1:0-3116 GCA_035555395.1 Acidimicrobiales bacterium | reverse complement strand
GACCCGCCCGACCCACCCGAGCCCTCGGAGCCGCCGGCGTCGGAGCTCCCGGCGCACGCGGCCAGCGCGAGCGAGGCGGCGAGGGCGACGGCCGCCAGGCCGGATGCGGTCGAACGAGACGTGCGGGGCATGGGTCCTCCTGGGGCACCGGTCCGACGTCCGGTGGCGATGGCGGCGTGATCGTACCGGCCGGTCAGGCGGTGGTCGGAGGCGGTGCCTGGGGTGCGGGGGCGCCGGGCCAGGCCCCGTCGAAGCAGATGCCGCCGGCGGGCGCGGGCGTCGGGGTCGGCAGGTCGGGGACCGAGGGGTCGAAGGCGTCGAGGTCGAGGGCGCCGAGCAGGTCGCTGGTGCGCTCGCGCCGCCACGGGCTGATGAGCGGCGCCTCCACCCCGAAGCGCAGCTCGAGGAACTGGAGGATCGAGGTGTGGTCGACCACGGTGTCGTAGACGGCACCGCCCCGGCTCCAGGGCGACAGCACCAGGCCGGGTACCCGGAAGCCGAGCCCGATCGGCTCGCTGCCGACGAACTCGTCGACGGCGCCGGGGTCGTCGGGCGAGGGGGTCGGCGGCGCGACGTGGTCGAAGAACCCGCCGCTCGTGTCGTGGGTGAGCACGACCATCGAGCCCTTCCACAGCTCGGCGTTGCCCATCACCGCGGCGACGGCCCGGGCGACGTGGGGCTGCTGGCCGATCCAGCCCAGGCCGCCGGCCTCGGGCGGTGGCTCGGGCACCGCGACCCACGACACCCAGGGCAGCAGGTTGTCGGCGCAGTCGGCTTCGAACGCTTCGATCCCGCGGTCCCGCACGCCGGACTCCCACAGCGAGTGGGGGCGCCGGGTCTCCTGGAACTGGACGAAGCTCGCCAGCCCGGTGGCCGAACGGCTGCTGGGGTCGGCGTACAGCCGCCAGCCGACCCCGGCCCGGTCGAGGCGTTCGGGGTAGGTCTCCCAGCCGAAGCGGGTGGAGCGGTCGTCGATGACGGGGCCGCCGGCCTTGTTGGTGGGGTCGATCGTGCCGCTCAGCGCCAGGACGCGGTTGGGGTCGGCCGGGCCGAGCACGGACGAGAACCACGACGTGCAGAGGGTGAACTCGTCGGCGAGGGCGTGGTACCAGGGCAGGTCGGCGGGGGTGTAGTAGCCGAGCGAGAGCTGGCCCGTCTGCTGGGCGAAGCCGTCCATCCGGCCGTTGGCCCAGGCGCCGTGCAGCGCCGTCCAGCTGGTCTCGACGGGCGGCATGCAGCTCGGCCCGGGGCCGTGGGCGGCGAGCGGGAACGGGAGGGTGTGGCCGTCGGCGTTGGTCGGGTCGGGCTGGTACCAGACGGGCTGGCCGGTGGGGAGCGTCGAGGCCTCGGGGTCGTCGAAGCCGCGGACCCCAGGACGGGCACCGAAGACCTGGTCGAACGAGGCGCCGGCCTGCACGATCACGATGACGTGCTGCACGTCGGAGAGCCGACCCCTCCGGGTGCCGCTGAGGGTCGTGGTCGGGGCCTCGTCGACGTCGGCGATCCCGTCGAGGTCGGTGTCCGCCCCGGATCCGCCCTTGGAGCAGCCGGCGAGCGCGGCGCCGGCTGCTGCTCCGGCGCCGAGCTGCAGGAAGCGGCGGCGCGACACGGAGCCCATCGCCCGACACCTTCGCACGTCGGTGGTGGTGTGTGGCGTGAGCGCGCGGCGGGCACTGGATCGCCATGACGGTGCCCCCGGTCGTGTCCGCCGAGGAGTGGAGGGCCGCTCGCCTTGCCCTCCTCCGCGAGGAGAAGGCGCTGACCCGCGTGCGCGACGCCATCTCGTCCCGCCGCCGCGAGCTGCCCATGGTCCGGGTCGACCAGGCCTACGAGCTCACCGGTCCGGACGGTCCGGCGTCGCTGCTCGACCTGTTCGACGGGCGCCGGCAGCTCATCGTCAGCCACTTCATGTTCGACCCGGAGTGGGAGGAGGGCTGCCCGAGCTGCACCGCCGGCGCCGACGAGATGTCCGACGGGCTGCGCGAGCACCTGGCGGTGCGGGACACGACCCTCGTGTACGTGTCCCGGGCGCCGATCGAGAAGATCGAGGCGTACCGGCAGCAGCGAGGCTGGACGTTTCCGTGGTTCAGCTCGTTCGGGAGCACCTTCAACTACGACTTCCACGTCACGCTCGACGAGTCGGTGGCGCCGGTCGAGTACAACTACCGGCCCTACGCGGAGCTGGTCGCGGACGATCCGGCGTGGGAGGGCTGGTCGGGTGAGCAGCCGGGGATGAGCTGCTACCTGCGCGTCGACGACGACGTGTTCCACACGTACTCCTCGTACGGCCGCGGTGCGGAGTGGACGGGCGGGTCCTACGCCTTCTTGGA
Source organism: Acidimicrobiales bacterium (assembly GCA_035555395.1). GTDB lineage: Bacteria > Actinomycetota > Acidimicrobiia > Acidimicrobiales > Iamiaceae > Aquihabitans. The sequence continues at coordinate 786 of DATMGQ010000042.1, read as the reverse complement.
CCTCACCGCGCTGGGCCGCCAGGAGGAGTGGGAGCTGCCGAAGGGCCGGGCGGACCAGGCGCGGGGCGCGTCGCCGGACTTCGCCAGCTGACCCAGCTGACCCCCGTCGACCCGGTGGGGTCGGGACGGCGGCGGGCGGCTCAGCCCGCGGCGGGGCGCCGCACCTCGAGGAGGAGCAGGCAGGTGTCGTCGCGCACGTCGTCGTAGGTGAGGCGGGTCGCCATCAGCTGGTCCGCCGCCTGGCCGAGCGGGAGGCCGTGGACGCGGGCGGCCGCCTCGGCCACCAGGTCGAAGCCCTCGTCGGGCGTGCGGTCGTGGCGTTCGCAGAGGCCGTCGGTGTAGAGCAGCACGCGGTCGCCGGGCTGGAGGGGTGCGCGGCCCTCCGTGCGGTCGAGGCCGGGGAGCGTCGCGCCGATCGGCGTGGACCGGCCGCCCCACAGCAGCTCGGCGGTGCCGTCGGCGTGGACCAGGACGGGTGGCGGGTGGCCAGCGGCGGCGTAGCGGAGCTCCAGGGTGACCAGGTCGACCTCGGCGTAGACGGTGGTGGACGCGAACGCACTCGGGACCGTGCGCACGAAGCGGTCGACCTCGTGGAGCACCGCGCTCGGCCCGGACCCGGTGCGGGCGAGCGCACGCATCGCGCTGCGGACCTGGCCCATCGCACAGGCGGCGTCGATGCCCTTGCCCACCACGTCGCCCACCGACGCACCGAGCGTGCGGTCGTCGACCGGGAAGGCATCGTGCCAGTCGCCGCCGACCTCGAGCTCGTCGACGGCCGGCCGGTAG
>DATMGQ010000041.1:0-39825 GCA_035555395.1 Acidimicrobiales bacterium | reverse complement strand
GCAGGAGCACGAGGCCGGAGGTCTGGCCCCACTTGTCCTCGGCGGCGACCAGGTACTGGTCGATCACGATCATGGCCCCGTTGACGAAGTCGCCGAACTGGGCCTCCCAGCACACCAGGGCGTCCTTGGCGACGACCGAGTAGCCGTACTCGAAGCCCATGGCCGCGTACTCGCTCAGCAGCGAGTCGTAGATGTGGAACTTGCCCTGCTCCGGCGCCAGGTTGGCGAGCGGCGCGTACTCGGCGCCGGTGGAGTAGTCGGACAGGACCGAGTGCCGGTGCGAGAAGGTGCCGCGCCGGGAGTCCTGGCCGGCGATGCGGATGTCGGTGCCCTCGAGGAGCAGCGAGCCGAACGCCATGGCCTCGGCGGTGCCCCAGTCGACCTCGCCGCCGTCGACCATCTTCGAGCGGGTCTCGAACTGCTTCACCAGCTTCGGGTGGATCTCGAAGCCCTCGGGGACGTCGACGAGGCCGGCGTTGATGCGCTGGAGCTCGGCGAGCGCGACGCCGGTCTGCACGTGGGGCAGCACGCCGATGGCCGGCGGGACCGGCCGGGCGATGATCTCCGACTCCGGCTTGGCGTCACGGGTCTCGGCGAGCACCGTGTTGAGCCGGGCGCTGAAGTCGTCGAGCGCCTGCTCGGCCTCTTCGAGGGAGATGTCGCCCCGCTTGACCAGGGCCTCGGTGAAGAGCTTGCGCACCGAGCGGCGGGCGTCGATGCGCTTGTACATGAGCGGCTGCGTGTAGCTCGGGTCGTCGCCCTCGTTGTGGCCGTGGCGCCGGTAGCAGACCATGTCGATGACGACGTCCTTGTGGAACGCCTTGCGGAACTCGTAGGCGAGCCGGGCGACCCGGACGCACGCCTCGGGGTCGTCGCCGTTCACGTGGAAGATCGGCGCCTCGATCATCTTGGCGACGTCGGTGGAGTACTCCGAGGAGCGGGCCGACTCGGGCGACGTGGTGAAGCCGAGCTGGTTGTTGATGATCAGGTGGACCGTGCCGCCCACCCGGTAGCCCTTGATGGTGGAGCAGTTGAGGGTCTCGGCCACCACGCCCTGGCCGGCGAACGCCGCGTCGCCGTGGAGGAGGATCGGCAGCACCGAGAACGCCTCGGGGTCGTTGATGGCGTCCTGCTTGGCCCGCACCATGCCGACGACGACGGGGTCCACCGTCTCGAGGTGGCTCGGGTTGGCGGCCAGCTCGATCTCGATGGTGTGGCCCTTGCGGCCGGTGAAGGTGCCGGTCTGGCCGAGGTGGTACTTCACGTCGCCCGAGCCCTGCGTGGACTCCGGGTCGATGAAGCCCTCGAACTCCTTGAACAGCTGCTCGTGGCGCTTGCCCACGATGTTGGTGAGCACGTTGAGCCGGCCGCGGTGCGCCATGCCCAGCACGGCGCCGTCGAGGCCGTCGGTGGCGGCGGCGTCGAGGACGGCGTCGAGGATCGGGATGGCGGACTCGGCGCCTTCGATGCCGAAGCGCTTCTGCCCGACGTACTTGGTGGCGAGGAACTTCTCGATGGCCTCGGCGGCGTTGAGCCGGCCCAGGATGTGGCGCTGCTCGTCGGCGTCGATCTTGTCGCTGACGCCCTCGACGTGCTGCTGGATCCAGGCCTTCTGCTCCGGCTCGGAGATGTGCATGTACTCGATGCCGATGGTGCGGCAGTAGGCGTCGCGCAGGACGTGGAGCAGGTCGCCGAGCTTCATGCGGGTGGTGCCGGCGACGCCGCCGGTGAGGAACTCGCGCTCGAGGTCCCAGATGGTGAGGCCGTAGGTGGCGGGGTCGAGCTCGCTGTGCATGTGCGGCTCCTTCCACGCCAGCGGATCGAGGTCCGCGATGAGGTGGCCGCGCACGCGGTGCATGTTGATGAGCGTCTGCACGTTCATCTGCTTCTCGAGGCGCGACTGCTCCCGGTCCACCGGGTTGTCGTCGGTGCGCCACTGGACGGCCTCGTAGGGCACGCCGAGGGAGCGGAAGATCTGGTCGTAGAAGCCGTCGGCGCCGGTGAGGAGCTCCTGCACCCGCTTGAGGAACAGACCGGACTCCGCGCCCTGGATGATGCGGTGGTCGTAGGTGGACGTGACCGTCATGACCTTCGACAGGCCCATCTCGGCCAGCGCCTCGGGATCGGACCCGCCGAACGCCGCCGGGTAGTCCAGCCGGCCGACGCCGACGATGACGCCCTGGCCGGGCATGAGGCGCGGCACCGACTGGACGGTGCCGATGGTGCCGGGGTTGGTGAGGGTGATGGTGGCGCCGGCGAAGTCGTCGGGCGTGAGCTTGTTCGACCGGACCTTGCGGATGACGTCCTCGTAGGCGCCGTGGAAGCCGCGGAAGTCGAGCGTGTCGGCGTCGCGGATGACCGGGACGAGCAGCGAGCGCGAGCCGTCCTTCTTCTCGACGTCGACGGCGAGGCCCAGGCCGACCGTGGGGTTGCGCACGATGCGGGGCTTGCCGTCGGGGCCCTCGAGGTACGAGTTGTTCATGGCCGGGACGCTGTCGGCCACGGCCCGAACGATGGCGAAGCCGATGATGTGGGTGAAGCTGACCTTCCCGCCCCGGGTGCGGCCCAGGTAGCCGTTGATCACCTTGCGGTTGACCTCGAGCAGCTTGGCCGGCACCTCGCGGAACGAGGTGGCGGTGGGCACCGCGAGGCTGCGCTCCATGTTCTCGACGATCTTGGCGGCGACGCCGCGGAGCGGGTCACCGGGCACCTCCTCGGTGCCGTCGGCGGCGATGCCGGTGGACTTGGGAGCCGGAGGCGCGGCGGGGGCCGGGGCGGCCGCCGCGACCGGCGCCGGTGCACCGGCCTTCACGACCGGCAGCTGCCCGGTCTCGGCCGTCCGGCCGGTGGCCGGCAGGGACTTGTCGAGGGTGCTGGCGGTGACGTCGGAGTCCCGCTGGTAGTCCGCGAAGAAGTCGCGCCAGCTCTCGCTGACGGCGGCCGGGTTGTCGAGGTACTGCTCGTACATCTCGTCGACGAGCCATGCGTTGGGCCCGAGTGCGTCGTTGCTGTGGTTCTCAGCCATCGACGTCGATCCTAACGAGGCGCTCCAACCGCCCATCCCGCCGATCGGAGAACATCGGTCGACGCCGGCCGCACAGCCGCCCGCCGGGCCTGTGCGGCTCCCCCACTACCCTGGCTCGTCGGCGTCGGCAGCCCGACGCACCCGTTCTCCAGGAGGTACCGCTCACATGGCGGCCCAGTACATCTACACGATGCACAAGCTCACCCGGTTCTACCCGCCGGACCGCGAGGTGCTGAAGGACATCAACCTGTCCTTCTACCCGGGCGCCAAGATCGGTGTCCTCGGCGCCAACGGCGCCGGCAAGTCGTCGCTGCTCAAGGTCATGGCCGGCAAGGACGACGGCTTCACCGGCGAGGCCCGCCTGACCCAGGGCTTCACCGTCGGCATGCTCGAGCAGGAGCCGCACCTCGACGAGTCCAAGAACGTCAAGGACAATGTGCTCGACGGCGTGGCCGAGGTGGCCGGACTGCTCACCGCGTACGACGCCTGCCTGGCGAAGTACGCCGATCCCGATGCCGACTACGAGAAGATCGGCGAGGAGCAGGCCCGCCTGGAGGCCGAGATCGCCGCCAAGGGCGCGAACGACCTCGACCGCAAGATCGAGATCGCCATGGACGCGCTGCGCCTCCCCGCGCCCGACGCCGACGTCACCAACCTCTCGGGCGGCGAGCGCCGCCGGGTCGCCCTGTGCCGCCTGCTGCTGAGCGCGCCGGACCTGCTGCTGCTCGACGAGCCCACCAACCACCTCGATGCCGAGTCGGTGGCGTGGCTCGAGCGCTTCCTGCGCGACTACGCCGGCACCATCGTGGCCATCACCCACGACCGCTACTTCCTCGACAACGTCGCCGGCTGGATCCTCGAGCTCGACCGCGGCCGGGGCATCCCGTTCGAGGGCAACTACTCGGGCTGGCTGGAGCAGAAGTCCGCTCGCCTGGCCCAGGAGGAGAAGCAGGCGTCGGCCCGCCAGCGCACCCTCAACCAGGAGCTCGACTGGGTGCGCATGTCCCCCAAGGCCCGCCAGTCCAAGGGCAAGGCCCGCCTCGCGGCCTACGACAAGCTGCTCGAGGAGTCCAAGCAGGCCGAGGGCCGCGACGCCAAGCTCCAGATCTTCATCCCGTCGGGCGACCGCCTCGGCGACCAGGTGATCGAGGTCGAGCACCTGGCCAAGGGCTTCGGCGACAAGCTCCTCATCGAGGACCTGTCCTTCTCGCTGCCGAAGGCCGGCATCGTCGGCATCATCGGCCCCAACGGCGCCGGCAAGACCACCCTCTTCAAGATGCTCACCGGCCAGGAGCAGCCCGACGGCGGCTCCATCAAGATCGGCTCCACGGTCCAGCTGGCCTACGTCGACCAGAGCCGCGACAGCCTCGACGACTCGAAGACGGTCTACGAGGAGATCACCGGCGGCAAGGACGACCTCGTGGTCGGCGGCCGGGAGATCCACGGCCGGGCCTACGTCGCGTCGTTCAACTTCACCGGCTCGGACCAGCAGAAGCCCGTCGGCGTGCTGTCGGGCGGCGAGCGCAACCGCGTCCACCTCGCCAAGCTCCTCAAGGAGGGCGGCAACGTCCTGCTCCTCGACGAGCCCACCAACGACCTCGACGTCGACACCCTGCGCGCGCTCGAGGAGGCGCTGGAGGCCTACGCCGGCTGCGCCGTGGTCATCTCCCACGACCGCTGGTTCCTCGACCGCATCGCCACCCACATGCTGGCGTTCGAGGGCGACTCGCAGGTGCGCTGGTTCGAGGGCAACTTCTCCGAGTACGAGGCCTTCCGCAAGAAGGAGCTCGGCGCCGAGGCAGACCAGCCGCACCGCATCAAGTACAAGCCGCTCGCCCGCTGAGGCGAGGCGGTCGCCGGGAGCTTCAGCCCGTGTAGCTGGGGCTCCCCGCCGTGGCGGTGGCCGGCGCGGCCGCCGGCTCCGCCGCGGGCGGAGCGGCGGGGACGCTGGTGGCGCCGGTCCCTGGGACCGTCGACGGCACGACCGTCGTGTTGGCGGAAGTGGTCGTGGTCGTGGTGGCCGCCGGCGGGCCGATCGTGAAGTCGCCCGAGTACACGACCGCCACCGTCTCCAGCTGCTGCGTCTCGCAGGTCGCCTCGAGCTGGTAGCGGCCATCGGGCAGGTGGGCGGCGAGCTGGATCCAGCCGGTGAAGGTTCCGTCGGCCGCGAGCCCGGTGCCGCCGCGCAGCTCGCCCGGGTGGCCGCCCGTGACCGGGTCGTAGACCTGGATCGTGACGCTCTCGGCCAGACCAGGGCCGGACCCGTTCGGGTAGCAGGTGCCGCGGTAGTTCACGATGTCGTCGACCGCGTACCGGTCCAGCTCGGTGAACACCTCGTAGGTCGGGTCCGGCGGGGCGGCTCGCACTGGGCCGGGTCCCACCGCCGTCGCTGCCACCGCCACACCGAGCGCCGCCACCCACCGCCTCGTCGACCGCTGCACCGTGCCTCCCCTTCGCCTCGGCTCGCCCGACCGGCGAACCGCCGGCCCGAGCGTGCCACGCCAGGTCCGCTGGCGCTGGCGGTGGCTGTGCAAGGGTGAGCGTCTCCTGCCCCGCCCCTGCGCCGAGAGCCCGCCCCGATGACCGAACCGACATGAGCGATCTGGTCCGGACGCTCATCGTCTGCGGGCTGATCTCCGGCACGCAGCCCTTCACCATCCTCGGCATGTTCCTGGTGCTCGGCGGCGAGCGGGGCACGCGCAACGTGTGGTGGTACCTCTTCGGCTGCTTCAGCATCCAGTTCGTCATCGTGGTGATCGTCGGCTCGCTGGTCGAGGGCACCGTCGCCGCCGACTCGGGCCCCGGGCGTTCGCTGATCGGCCTGCGCATCGCGGTGGGGCTGGTGCTGTTCCTCCTCGGCGTCTGGCTGCGGCGCCCGGCGAAGAAGGAGGCGCCGGACACGCCGAAGGCGTTCGAACGCCTGAACGGCGTGGGGGCCGGGGCGTCCTACATCGGCGGCATCCTGATCGCCGACTACCAGGGCTCGGTCCTCGCGGCCGGCGCACTGGCCACCGCCCAGGTGAGCCAGGCCGACCAGCTGGCCGGCTGGGCGATCTACTGCCTGTTCGCCACCGGCATCCCGGTGGCCGCCGCCATCGCCACCATCCGCTCGGCCCGGGCCGAGGCCCGGCTGCACCGCACCATCGACTGGGTCGTCCGGAACCGCCGGCCGTTGGCGTCGTGGATCTGCCTGGTGGGCGGCCTGCTGCTGTTCGGCGACGGGCTGGCGTCCTGGGTCCAGGCCGGCGCCTGACCCACGACCGCCAGCCCGCTCTCCAGGTTCAGCCCAGCCGTCACCTGCCTCGGCGCCCCGCTCGGAACAGCGCCACACCCGCCGCCACCAGCCAGGCATCGCCCACCGTGAGCCCGAGGCGCTGGAAGAAGCCGTTGGCTTCGCTGACCGTCGTGGCCGCCAGGCACACCGCCGAGGTCACCCCGCCGGCGGCCGCGAGCGCCGCGGCCCGCCGGTGACCGGTGTCGCGCAGGGGGCGGGCCGAAGCCAGCTGGAGGACCGTGATCGAGACGTACCCGACGCCCGCCGCCACCCCGTGCCAGGTGTCCATCGACGGGGAGTGCTCGAGCGGCAGCGCGGCCACGGCGATGGTCGCCGCCCCGTTCACGGCGGCGATCGACCAGACCGAGCGGAGCGGCGAGGTGCGGAGCGCGGTCGAGCCCACCAGCACCGCGGCGCCGTAGGCGACGAACGCTGCGGTCATCAGCTCCCGGTTCGGAGCGCCGACGGCGGCGATGCGGCTGATGGCCTGGTCGACCGGCGAGTACCCCGGCATGCGACCGCCGCCGACGACCCATCCGCCGACGAACGCCACCGGCCCGGCGACGAGTCCGAGCGCCGACCACGGCCTCGTGGTGACCAGCGGCGGCACCGCTCCCCCGTCGGAACCCATCGGGCGACCGTACCGCCGCCGTCTACCTTCGGGGCATGACCGATCTCAACGTCGACGTGGTGTTCCTCGATGCAGGCGGCGTCCTCGTGGTCCCCGACCACGACGTCATCTGCCAGCGCTTCGCCGCGGCGGGGTTCACCGTCGACCCCGAGCTCCTGTTCGAGGCGCACTACCGGGGCGTGCAGGCCATCGACGTCGCCGAAGCCGCGCCCGAGGTGTTCGACGACTACCACCGTGCCTACGCCACCCACGTCGGGGTCGACGAGGCCTCGCTCCTCGCCGCCACCGAGGTGCTCCAGGGCCTGTGGCAGATCTCGGGGCTGTGGCAGCAGGCCCTGCCCTGGGCGGCCGAGGGCCTGGCCGCCATCGCCGCCACCGGCGTGCCGATCGTGATCGTGTCGAACGCCGACGGCACCGTCGACCAGGTGCTCGGGCAGGCCGGGCTGCTGCAGGTCGGCCCCGGGCCCGGCGTCGAGGTCCTCGCCATCGTCGACTCCGGCGCCGTGGGGGTGGCCAAGCCCGACCCGAAGATCTTCGAGATCGCGCTCGACCTGGTGGGTGCGACCCCGGACCGGGCCATCCACGTGGGCGACGCCTACCAGTACGACGTGCGCGGCGCGCGAGCCGCGGGGGTTCGGCCGGTCCTCGTCGACCCGCTCGACATCCGCACCGACGCCGACTGCGAGCGCGTCGCCTCGCTGCTCGACGTGGTGGACCTGCTGCGCTGACCGGCGGCTGGCGGGCGCCGGTCCCGAGCTACTCGGCGCAGGCCGGGTCGGCGGCGATGTCGGCCGGCACCTCGATGGCGGTGGGTTCGCCCACGTCGTCGAGCGCCCAGCGCGTCCACATCGACACCTCGTCGGCCATCTCGTCGACGCCCTCGGCGCCCGCGTCCCGCATCGCGGTGAACGGAAGCCGCATCTCCACGTCGAGGGCGCCGTCGTCGTGGATGGTGACCGCCGCGCGGACGACCTCGTCCTCCAGGCCGGCCGCCACCTCGGGGTTCCGCGCCACGTAGGACGGCGAGAGGATGAGCAGCGCGGGCAGGTCGACGTCGTAGGTGGTGGCGACGCGGGTGACCTTCGCCGGCGGCTGCTGCGGGGTCGCCGTCGAGAGCGGCCCGAGCGGGTCCACCGGGAACAGCTCCGAGGCGACCACGGTCTCGGCCAGGCCCAGCTCGGCCATGGCGCCGTCCATCGACACCCACGCCGCGTCGCACCGCTCCTCGACCCACGGGGCCGACAGGTAGGTGCCGTCCTCCGTGTAGACGACGCGCAGGGGGCCCTCGGGCGCATCGGGCAGTCCCTCGTCGATGGTGATCGTCCGCTCGGCCAGGAGCCGGTCCCGGTCGAACTCGATCACCTCCTCGACGCCGCCGCCCTCGAGGACCTCGCCGGTGTCGTCCCACACCGCGCCCGCGCTCTGGTGGAGGCGGCCGGTGCGGGTGGCGGTGACGGCCACGACCCGGTCCCACGGGATCGGGTCCGGGGCGCGGAGGGTGGTGCTGGGCTCGTCGGGCTCGGTCGTCGATCCGGTGCGCGCCTCGCCCTCGGCCTCGGTGGTCGTGGAGGCGGTGGACCGGGCCCCGCCGCTGGCGCCCTCGCTCCCGTCCCCGCCCGCCGAGCACGCCACGGGCACCGCCGCCAGGAGCACCGCCACGAGGAGGGACCGCCCGCCGATCGAGATCACGCGGGCACCCTAGGCGGCGCTACTCCAGGCGGATGGCGACCTCGTTGGCGAGGAGGCGGCCCTCGGGGGTGAGGACCACCCGGTCTCCGTGCTGCTCCACGAGGCCGTCGAGCCGGTCGACGAAGCCCGCTGGCGCCTCGGTGGCCGGGATGCCGCCGCGGGTGCGGATGGCGAGCTGGAGGTGCTCGATGCGGCGGCCCTCGGCGTCGAGCTCCTCGCTCCCGGACACCGGGGAGGTGCCGGCCTCCACGGCCTTGAGGTAGCGCTCGGGGGTCCGGTGGTTCCAGTACCGGCGGCCGGCGACGTGGCCGTGGGCGGCACACCCGATGGCGAGGTACTCGCCGCCCGACCAGTAGAGGTGGTTGTGGCGGCACTCGTGGCCGGGCTTGGACCAGTTGGAGATCTCGTACCAGTCGTAACCGGCGGCGCCGAGCCGGGCGGTGGCCAGCTGGTACTCGTCGGCCTGGGTGTCGTCGTCGGGGTGGCGGGCCGGGTCGGCGGCCAGCGGCGTCCCGGCCTCGACGGTGAGCGCGTAGGCGCTGATGTGGTGCGGGTCGAGGGCGACGGCGGCGTCGAGCGTGCGGGCCCACTGGTCGAGCGTCTCCCCGGCCGCGCCGTACACCAGGTCGACGTTGACCGACAGGCCCGCGGCGTGGGCGGCCTCGACCGCCCGCCGCACGTTGGCCGGGTCGTGCTCGCGGCCGAGCGTGGCGAGCACCTCGGGATCCATCGACTGGACCCCGATCGAGATCCGGGTGACACCGCCATCGGCGTAGATGCGGGCCCGCTCGGCGTCGAGGTCGTCGGGGTTGCACTCGATCGTGACCTCGGCCCCTGGCGCGAGCGGGATCGACCGGAGGACCCGGATGAGCCGGTGGGGGTCCACCAGGGTGGGCGTGCCCCCACCCACGAAGACGCTGGTGACCGGCGGGTGCTGGGGGGCCTCGGCGCGGATCTGCTCTTCGCACGCCGCGAGGTACCGCTCCTCGAGGTGGAGCCGGTCGGTCCAGGTCGCGAAGGCGCAGTAGTCGCACCGGTGCCGGCAGAAGGGCACGTGGAGGTAGAGCCCGAACGCCACCCGGCGAGCGTACCGGGGAGTCGCTCACGGACCCCGTGCCGAACAACCGTCCGATCCCGAGAGGCGCCCCTTGAGCACGCTCAGCGACATTCACCCGAGGGGTAGCCACGCATGGTGACAAAACCGCGCTGCGTGGGCTATGGTGACGGACGAGCGCGAAGCGTGCGCATCAATACCAAGAGTGGGGAGACCAGGCACATGACGCCTCCGTCAGCGGAAAACGAGCTCGACCCGGAGTCCACCGAGTACGCGCGGCTCGTGGGCGAGCGGCTCCGGGCCATCCGGCGCCAGAAGCGGCTGTCGCTCCAGGAGGCGGAGGAGCTGTCAGGCCAGGAGTTCAAGGCGTCGGTCCTCGGCGCCTACGAGCGCGGCGAGCGGGCCATCTCGGTCCCCCGCCTCCACCGGCTGGCCACCGTGTACCAGGTGCCGGTCGACCAGCTCCTCCCCCGCGATGCGGGCGATCCCCGCTCCGACGGCCCCTACCTCGACCTCACCGCCCCAGCCGCCCCGGCGCCGCGGAAGATCGTGATCGACCTCGGCCGCCTCGACGACATCGGCGGGCCCACCGGCGAGATGCTCCGCCGCTACCTGGCGATGATCCAGGTGCAGCGCCAGGACTTCAACGGGCGGGTGCTCACCATCCGCCGCGACGACCTGCGGGCCATCGCCTGCATCCTCGACACCCCGCCGGACCACGCCACCGAGCGGCTCGAGCAGCTGGGCATGCTCTTCCAGGGCACCCCGGTCCTCACCAACCCGGCTCGCTGAGCCGCCCGCCCGGCGACGGGCACCCGAACCCGCCTGCTTCGACGTGACTGGACGACGCCGAAGCAGGCGCTTTCGGTTTTCGGCCCGTCCCGCCCCGTTCCCTCGGGTGGGGGTCTGACCGGGCGGGGTGGGTCAGGGCGTGGCGACGCGGCCGCTGCGGAGGGCCACGAGCAGGGCGCCGGCCACGATGGCCGCGGTCTCGGCGCGCAGGACGCCCGTGGACAGCGACACCCGGGGCAGGTCGGCTTCGAGCTCGTGGCGCTCCCAGCCGCCCTCCGGCCCGACGAGGATGACCGGGTGGTCGAGGCTCGGCGCGTCGCCGTCGCGCTCGGCCAGGCAGGCGCCGCCGATGCCGGCGACCGCGGCGAACGTGGTGACCGGCTCGACCATCGGCAGCCAGGGCTGGCGGCTCTGCATCGCCGCCTCCCGGGCCACCTTGTTGAGGCGGGCCTGGGCGAGGTCGGCCTTGCCCTCGTCCCAGCGCACGACCGAGCGGGCGGCCTCGAACGGGCAGATCCAGTCGACGCCGAGCTCGGTGAGCTTCTGGACCGCGAGCTCGGGCTTGGACCCCTTCACCAGCGCGAACGCCACGCCGATCGCGGGCGTCGGGTGGGGGCAGAAGCGGATCTCACCGGTGGCTTCGGGCTCCTCGTCGGCCATGCGGGCGGCCCGCCAGCTGCCACTGCCGTCGCCCAGGATCAGGGCATCGCCGTTTCGCACCCGGCGCACCCGGGCGAGGTGGTGGTGGTCGTCGAGGCGCAGCACCGGCGCGTCGAGGTCCTCGACGTAGACCAGGGGGCCGCCGCCCGAGGGGATCTCGTCGGCCTCGGCCCCGGGGAGCGTCGGTTCGGGTGGGGTCGGCTCGGACACCGCAGCTGTCTAGTGGAACGCCGACTTGATGCGGGAGAAGAAGCCCTTGTCGGCCGGTGCGACCTCCTCGCCGCGGGCCGCGGCGATCTGGCGCAGGGCGTCCTCGACCTCGGGCTCGAGGTCGACCGGCGTGTCGACGACCACCTGGACCAGCAGGTCGCCCCGGCCCCGGCCCCGGACGTGCGGCACGCCGCGGCCCCGGAGCCGGAACACCTTGCCGGCCTGCGTGCCCCGGGGCACGACGAGGTCCTCGTTGCCGTCGAGCGTCTCGAACGAGATCGCGGCACCGAGGGCGGCCTGGGTGAACGGCAGGTGCAGCTGGTGGATCAGGTCGTCGCCCTCGCGGGAGAACCGCGGGTGGTGGCGGACCCGGACCTGGACGTAGAGGTCGCCGGCCGGCCCGCCGCGGGGAGCGACCGCGCCGAACCCGCTGAGGCGCAGGGTCGACCCGGTGTCGACGCCGGCCGGGATGTCGATCGTGTAGGTCTTGTCGGTGACCTCGCGGCCCTCGCCCTTGCAGGTGGGGCACGGGTCGGGGATCACCTCGCCGGCGCCGCGGCACACCGGGCAGGGCGCCGCGGTGACCATCTGGCCGAGGATCGACTGGCGGACCTGGCGGACCTGGCCGGTGCCGCTGCACTGGGCGCACGTCTCGGCGTGGGTGCCGGGGGCCGCGCCCGTGGCCTCGCACGTCTCGCAGGCCACGGCCGTGCGCACGGTGACCTCCTCCTGGGCGCCGAACACCGCCGACTCGAACGCGATGTCGACCGCGACCTCCAGGTCCGGGCCCGACTGCCGGCCGGGCCGGGCGCCGGTGGCGGCCCCGCCCCCGCCGAAGAACGCGTCGAAGATGTCACCGAGCCCACCGCCGCCGAACCCGCCGAACGGGTCGCCGCCCATCTGCGGGCCGTCGGCGCCGAAGCGGTCGTAGTTGGCGCGCTTGGCGTCGTCGCTCAGCACCTCGTAGGCGTTGGCGATCTCCTTGAAGCGGGCCTCGGCCTCGGCGTCGCCCGGGTTGGCGTCGGGGTGGTAGCGCCGGGCGGCGATGCGGTAGGCCCGCTTGATCTCGTCGGCACTGGCGTTGCGCTCGACCTCGAGCAGCTCGTAGTAGTCGGTGGGCACGTCAGCCTTCGCTCAATCGGTTGCCCAGCCGCTGGCCGACGACGGCGACAGCGGCGAGGGCCTGCGGGTAGTTCATGCGGGTCGGGCCGAGCACGCCGACGGTGCCGACCTGCTCCCCGTCGACGGTGTAGGGCGCCACGACGAGCGCGCAGTCGGCGAGCGGCTGCATGCCGGTCTCGCTGCCGATGGCGACGTTGAGCCCGCGGTCGACGACGTCGCGCAGCAGCGTCACCACGACGAGCTGCTGCTCGAGGATGGTGAGCACCGAGCGCACGGTCTCGACCGCTTCGAACGAGGCCGCCATGCGCGAGGCGCCGTTGACGAACACGTGGTCGGCGTCGTCGCTGGCGGTGACGACGGCGGCGCGCACCACGGCGAGCACGTCCTCCACCGCGGGGTCCGGGGCGGCCGGGGCCGCGGCGACGGCGGAGAGCGGATGGCCGTTGGCCGCGGCGTTCAGCGCGGCCGTGGCCGAGGCCAGCACCGCCTCGTCGGCCGGCGCAGCCAGTTCCAGCGTCCGCTTCTCGATGGCCCCGTTGCCGAGTACGGCGACGAACAGCACGACCGTGGGCGCCAGCGACACCAGCTGCACCGAGCGCACGGCGGCGGCCTCGTGGGCCGGGCCGACGACCACGGCGGCGTAGTCGGTGAGGCCGGTGAGCAACCGGGTGGTGTCGGCGAGCATCTGCTCGATCTCGCCGTGGGCCTGGTCGAAGAACGCCCGGACCTGCTGGGTGGCGGTGCGGTCCAGCGACGGCTGGGTCAGGGCGTCGACGAAGTAGCGGTAGCCCTTCTCGGTGGGGATCCGACCCGCCGACGTGTGGGGCTGGGCGAGGAAGCCGTCGCTCTCGAGCGCGGCCATCTCGTTGCGGACGGTGGCCGACGACACCTGCACCCCGGGCGCGCTGGCGATGTGGCCGGAGCCGACGGGCTGGGCGGTCTGGATGTACTCCTCCACCACAGCACGGAGGATGGATGCCTTGCGCTCGTCGAGCACGGAGACCTCGCAGGGATCGGGTTGGCACTCGATCCTACCGAGTGCCAACCGCTGCGGGCAGGTTGCGGCGTCAGCGCTGGTGGTAGCGGGCGAGGGCCTCGTCGCGCTCGGCGGCGTGGTCGACGATCGGCGCCGGGTAGTCCGCCGCCTCGCTCGCGAACAGGTCGCCGTCGACCTTCCAGGGCTCGTGGACGGCCGTGCCGGCGATCGACCGCAGCTCGGGCACGTAGCGGCGGACGTAGTCGCCGTGCGGGTCGAAGCGGGTGCCCTGGAGCGTCGGGTTGAACACCCGGAAGAAGGGGGCGGCGTCGGTGCCGGTGCCCGCCGTCCACTGCCACCCGTGCTGGTTCGACGCCACGTCGCCGTCGAACAGGTGGTGCATGAACCAGGCCGCGCCCCGCCGCCAGTCCAGGTGCAGGTCCTTGACCAGGAACGAGGCGACGATCATGCGGACCCGGTTGTGCATCCAGCCCTCGGCGAGCAGCTGGCGCATGCCGGCGTCGACGATCGGGAAGCCCGTCCGTCCCTGGCACCAGGCCTCGAAGCGCTCGTCGGCTCGCTTCCCGGTGTCCCAGCGGAGGCCGTCGAGCGAGTCGACGAAGTTGGCGGTGACGGTGTCGGGGCGGTGGAACAGCACGTCGGCGTAGAAGTCGCGCCAGGCCAGCTCGGTGGCGAACGTGGTGGGGCCGACGCGGTCGCCGAGGTGGGCCAGCAGCTGGCGGGGGTGGATCGTGCCGACCTTCAGGTGGGGCGAGAGGCGGCTCGTCGCGTCGAGGTCAGGGCGGTTGCGGTCGTCCTTGTAGCCGTCGACGTGGTCCGCCAGGAAGCCCTCCGCCGCAGCCCACGCCGCCTGCTCCCCTGCGTCGGGCAGGCCGTCGCCCGCCGTCGGCTTCGGGGTCTTGGGCCGCCGCTGGGATTCGTGGCCGGTCGACCAGGTGATGTCGCCGGGGGCGTCGAGGGGCGCCTCGGTCCGGTGCTGGCGCCAGGCCTTCGAGTACGGGGTGAAGACCTTGAACGGGCTGCCGGACTTCGTCTGCAGCGTGCCGGGCGCCACGGCGTACGGGCTGCCCTCGAAGCGCAGCTCGCCGCCGATCTCGTGGAGGGCGTCGGCCACGGCGTCGTCCCGGCGCCGTCCGTACGGGCCGAAGTCCTCGGCCGCGTACACGGCCACCGCGCCGAGCTCGGCGGCGAGCTCCGGCACCACCGTCGCCGGGTCCCCGACCCGCTCGACCACGCCTCCTCGGACGTCGCCGCTCAACGCGTCGAGCGCCGCGTGCAGGTGGGCCACCCGGTTCGCGCCGGATGGCCGGGTCAGCGCGGCATCGTGCACGAACAGCGGGACGACGCGCCCGGCCTCGGCCGCCGCGACCAGCGCCGGGTTGTCCGCCAGGCGGAGGTCGCGCCGGAACCACATCACGACCAGGTCATCAGCCACGGCGGGGTTCCTTCCCCGCCGGCGCGCGGTTCAGTCCGTCCGCACCTGGGCGGCGAGGTCCAGGCCGATGCGGGCGACGGCCACACGGCGGGCGAGCATCGCCGCCCGCTCGTCGTCGGTGAGGCCGGTTCGGTGGTCGACCAGCACCGCGCTGATGGCCGAGCGGATCGCCAGGTGGATCGCCCAGGCCGCCTCGACCGCGGACCGGTCCACCTCGACGCCCTCGGCGGCGAGCCCGTCGAGGTAGGCGTCGAGGAGCACGGCGGCGATGCGGGGCGCGTCGGCGGGGTCGGCGTCGCCGGCGTCGAAGCGCCCGGCCAGGAGCTGGCCCAGGTCGGCGCCGTAGGGCCCGCGGCAGCCGTAGCTCCAGTCGATGGCGACGAGGTCGCCGCCAGCGCCGCCGGCGGCGTCGAGCAGGAGGTTGTGCGGGGTGGCGTCGCCGTGGGCGAGGCCGTGCGGCAGCCGGCCCTCGAGGGCGATGAGCGCCGGCGCGGCGGCGATCAGGCGGTGGAGGTCGGCCCGGAACCCGTCGTCGGCCACCGAGCGCAGGACCGGGTCCCGCCAGTGCTAGTCGCTCGTGACCACCGGGATGTCGACGGTCGAGAGCTTGCCGAAGAACAGGTAGCCCAGGTCCCGCCGGCCGATGCCGAGCTCGTCGGCGACCCGGCCCTCGGGCCAGCGCCCCGACAGGCGGCCGAGGAGCCGGGCAGCGTCGGCGTACTGGTCGAGGTCCCACGCGCCCGCGTCGTCGACGTGCTCGAGCCACAGGACGATGCGGTCGTCGGCCTCGTCGATCGCGTACACCAGCGGCAGGCGCAACCCGTCGGGCAGGTCGCCCCGCAGGCCGCTGCGGTACACCCGGGGCTCGTCGAGCCAGTCGAGGTTGGCCATCACCGGCTCGTGGTGCTCCGGCGGGATGAACTGCATGAGCGGCGACGCCGACGCGGGCTGGAGGACCTTGGCGAACAACCGCCACGCCGTGCCGTCGTCGAGCGTGCCGGCCACGTGGTGGAGGCTCTCGGTGGTCATGTTGTCCACGACGTGCGCCGCCGGGGTGACGGCGAGCGATGCCAGCTCGGCATCGGGGCGCTCGAGCGCGATGCGGACGACCTCGCGGATCCGGGCGGGCTGGAGCTGCGTGGTCGTCACGGCGGTCATGGGACCCAATGGTAAGGGAACCTGACTAATCTGTCGACATGCCCGCTCCCCGACCCGAGCCGTCCCCGGTGTTCTTCGTCGACCACGAGGCGCTCCAGCGGCGCGCCAACCGCGAGATGGGCCGGTTGGTCGCACCCGAGGTGCCCGGCATGCGCGGGTCGTTCGGCCGGCTGCTCGGGATGATCCCCGACGATGGCGCCCGCCAGACGGCCCTCGCCGACGGGATGTGGATCACCAAGCAGTCGCTCGGCGAGCGGCTCCGGGCGCTCGAGGCCCGGGGCTGGATCGAGATCGAGCCCGACCCCGACGACCGGCGGGCGCGCATCGTGCGCCGCACCGCCGAGGGCACGCGCATCCGCGCTCTCACCGAGGTGGCGATGCAGGAGATGGAGCGCGGGTGGGCCGACGAGGTCGGCGCCGATCGCTACCAGGTGTTCCGCGAGGTCCTCGCCCAGCTGGGCGCTGCGGACTGACGGCGCGCGGGCTCAGTCGTCGAGCTTGAGGGCGGAGACGAAGGCTTCCTGGGGAACTTCGACGCGGCCGATGTTCTTCATCTTCTTCTTGCCCTCCTTCTGCTTCTCGAGGAGCTTGCGCTTGCGGGTGATGTCGCCGCCGTAGCACTTGGCCAGCACGTCCTTGCGCTTGGCCTTCACCGTCTGGCGGGCGATGATCCGGCCGCCGATGGCCGCCTGGATCGGCACGTCGAACATCTGGCGAGGGATGAGCTCGCGGAGCTTCTCGCACATCTTCCGGCCGTAGTCGTCGGCCTTGTCCTTGTGGATCACCATGGAGAAGGCGTCGACCGGCGTCGAGTTGAGCAGCACGTCGACCCGGACCAGCTTGGACACCTGGTAGCCGGCCGGCTCGTAGTCGAGCGACGCATAGCCCTGGGTACGGGACTTGAGCTGGTCGAAGAAGTCGGTGACCACCTCGGCGAGCGGGATCTTGTACTTGAGCTCGACCCGCTCGGGCGACAGGTACTCGAGCTTGTCCATCTCGCCCCGCCGAGTCTGGCAGAGGTCCATGATCGTGCCCGTGTAGTCGGACGGGGTGAGGATCGTGACGTCGAACCACGGCTCCTCGATGCTCTCGATCTCGGTGATCGGCGGCATCTCCGACGGGTTGTCGACCTCGATCTGCTCGCCGTTGGTCTTGTTGACCAGGTAGGCGACGCTCGGGGCGGTGGCGATGAGGCTCAGGTCGAACTCGCGCTCGAGCCGCTCCCGGATGATCTCCATGTGGAGCAGGCCGAGGAAGCCGCAGCGGAACCCGAAGCCGAGGGCGCCGGACGTCTCGGGCTCGAAGGTCACGCTGGCGTCGCTGAGGCGCATCTTGTCGAGCGCCTCCCGGAGGTCCGGGAACTGGTCGCCGTCGATCGGGTAGATGCCGCAGAACACCATCGGCTTCGGATCGCGGTAGCCCTCGAGCGGCGCCTCCGCCCCGTTGCGGGCGGTGGTGACCGTCTCACCGGAGCGGGCCTCGGCCACGTCCTTGATGCCGGCGATGAGGTAGCCGGTCTCGCCCGGGCCCAGCTCCTTGACCGGCGAGTTGGTGGGGTTGCGCACGCCGATCTCGTCGGCCTCGTAGGTGACGCCGGCCTGCATAAACTTGAGCTTGTCGTTCGTGCGCATGGTGCCGTTGACGACCCGGACGCTGGAGACGACGCCGCGGAACTGGTCGAAGTGGCTGTCGAAGATGAGCGCCTGGAGCGGCTCGTCGACGTCGCCCTCGGGCGCCGGGATGCGCTCGATGACGGCTTCGAGCAGCTCGGGCACGCCCTCGCCGGTCTTGGCGCTGATGCGGAGGATGTCGTCGGCGGGGATGCCGAGGATGTTCTCGATCTCTGCGGCGTACAGGTCCGGGTCGGCGGCCGGCAGGTCGATCTTGTTGAGGCAGGCCACGATCTCGAGGTCGTTCTCGAGCGCCAGGTAGCAGTTGGCCAGGGTCTGGGCCTCGATGCCCTGCGCCGCGTCGACGAGCAGGATCACGCCCTCGCAGGCGGCGAGCGACCGGCTGACCTCGTAGCCGAAGTCCACGTGGCCGGGCGTGTCGATCATGTTCAGGCGGTGGCCCTGGAAGTCCAGGGTCACGGACTGGAGCTTGATGGTGATGCCCCGCTCGCGCTCGATGTCCATCGAGTCCAGGAACTGGGCCCGCATGTCCCGGGCGCTCACGGCGCCGGTGACCTCGAGGATCCGGTCGCTCAGCGTCGTCTTGCCGTGGTCGATGTGGGCGATGACGCTGAAGTTGCGGATGCGGGACTGGTCCATGGGGGCCTTCGAGACGTGCCGAGCGGGGTCAGACGACGCTACCAACCGGGTGTGTTCACCCGACAGCTGACCAGGTCAGGAGGCGAGCGCCGCGCCGAGCACGGCAAGGACGATGGTCACCGTGGTGGTCAGCATCGTGATCATCAGGAGCCGGGTCTGCTGGCCCATCTCGGCCCGGAGGTCACCGCCGAGCTGAGCCACCTCGCCGCGCAGGTCCGCCATCTCGACGCGGAGCTCGGACCCGAGCACCGCGAGATCGGCTTTGGTGGCGAGGTCATCGGGGTCGGGTGGGAGCAGGTCCATCAGCGTCTGGGCGGTGTCCTCGCCCCAGGAGGTCTTGGCCGACTCAAAGAGGGCGAGCCGGCGGGATTCGGCGATGGTCATGGTGTTCCTTCGGGTGCGGGTTGGCAAGCGATGGACCCGGGTGGGCCGAAGGGGTGGTGGACCACATCGTAGGGACGGGTTGTGACAACGAGGGGTGGCACCACTACGCTGGTCCAGCTTTCAGAACGCAGAAGTGGAGCACGAGCCACCGTGGCCAACATCAAGAGCCAGATCAAGCGCAACCGCCAGAACGAGAAGCGCCGCATCCGCAACAAGACCGTCCGGTCTGAGCTGCGCACCCGCACCAAGAGCGCCGTGTCGGCTGCCGAGACGGGCGCCGAGCACGCGGCCGAGGCCGAGCGCCTCGCCATGAAGCGGATCGACAAGGCCGCCCAGAAGGGCGTGATCCACAAGAACGCTGCGGCTCGCCGCAAGTCCCGCCTGGCCAAGCGCCTCGCGGCCGCTTCCGCCGAAGCCTGATCTCCGGCCGGTCCGCCGGCCACCCGACCCGGCCCCGCCCACCTCGATGGTGGCGGGGTCGTTCGTCGTTTTGGGCTCCCGGCGGCGCGCCGCTCAGCGGGAGTTGCGGGCGAGCCGGGCGACGAGGACCTCCATCGTCAGCTCCTGGGGCCAGGCCTGGGCGCCGCGGAGGTCGACATCGGCCTTGGACAGCAGGGCCACCGCCCGGCGGATGCCCGGCGACCCGAGCTTGCGGGCCTGGTTCATGGCCTTCTTGGCCGGGAACGTCGAGCCCTTCATCCCGAGGATGGCCGCCGCCTCCTTCTCGCCGCGCACGTTGGCGCCGTCGAGCTTCACCATGCGGAGGTAGTGGGACTGGAGCGTGGCCATGATGGCCAGCGAGTGGCGGTCGCCGGCGCCCATCATCCGCTGGAGGCGGTCGAGCGCGAGGGTGACGTCGCCCTTGTCGATGGCGTCGGTGAGGTCCCACGGTGGCACGCCGCCAGCCGGGCCGATGAACGGCTCGACGTCGGCGAGCCGCAGGCGCTCGCCGGGCGAGAACGCACCCTTGAGCCGCTCGATGATGCCCACCACGGCACCGCCGTCCTCGCCGATGGTCTTCACGACCTTGTCCCGCACCGCGGGATCGACGTCGAGGCCGGCGGCGGCGAACTGCTCCCCCACCCAGCCGGCCATGTTGCGGGTGGCGGCGTCGGTCTCGATGACCTCGCCGCCGGCGGCCGTGACCGCCTTGGTGAGCGCCGGCGGCATCTTCGGCGTCTTGGTGAACGGCTCGCCGTCCTCGTTGGCCGACGTGAGCGCGGTGCGCTCACCCACCAGGACGAGCGTCGACGACGGGAGGGCGTCCTCGAGGTAGGCCACGACGGGAGCGACGTCCTCGCCCTTCGAGTAGCGGCCGAACCGGCGGACCACGACGATCCGGAAGTCGGTGAGGAACGGGATGGTCTGGGCGGCGTCGAGCGCGGCGGCCAGCTTGGTGGTGTCGAGGTCGAACTCGTCGACGAGCAGCGACCGGTCGCCGCCGTCGACCAGTTGCTCGAGCAGGTTCGACACCGCGCCGCCGAGCAGCACGGGGTCGCTCCCCTTCACCAGGTAGACCGGCAGGCGGGCGCTCACGGTGCAGCCTCCGGGGCGGGCATGGGAGCCGGCTCGGCCAGGCGGGCGGTGATCTCGCGGACGCGGGCGACGCGCTGCGGGGCCACGCCGGCGACGTCGGCCGCACCGGCACCGAGGGCGGTGGTGCACACGCCGATCTCCCAGCCGTCGCGCTCCGGGCCGACGAGGTGGGTGGGCGGCACCGCTTCGACCAGGACGGAGGCGCCCACCTCCGAGGCGGCGGCGACCAGCTCGTCCAGCCAGTCCGGGACGCGGCGGGTGACCGTGACGACCAGCACCGAACGGGACGCGAGGTCGCCCTGGGCGAGCCGCGCCCGGCCGGCCGCCAGGCCGTCGATGCGCACTCGGTCGGTCACCACGTCCGGACCCTACCGCCCGCCCGCGAGCGTCGGATCAGGGCGGCCGCACCCGCACCTCCGGCGGCGCCGGCGGGACCACGGCCACCTCGATCGCCCCGACCAGGAGGTGCACCGGTGCCGTGGCGGCGGCGTCGACGACGCGCCCGACCGGCCAGCGGTGGCGCAGCACGCGCACGACCTCCTCGGCGCCTCGGCCGTCGACCACCAGCACGTCGATCCGCCGCACCCCCGCCAGGCGGAGCACCTCCAGCGCGTGCCCGGGCGACGCGCCGTCGACGAGCACGACCGTCGCCCCGCCGGCCCGGTGCAGGGCCACGCCGTCGGCCACGACCTCGGCCGGTGCGGACCGGAGCGCGACGGCCGGGGCGAGGACCGCCGCGAGCGCGACCGGGATCGCCGTGCGGCGCAGGGGCGGCGGGCGGGCGGCGAGGGCCAGGGCGCCTGCCAGACCGACGAGGTGCGCCCAGCCGAGCGTGCCGAGCGGGAGCGCGGCCGCCGTCCGAGCCACCGCGGCCACCCAGCGGATCATCAGCTCGGTCGGCGCGTGCACGGCCGCCGCCACCGTCGGACCGCCGAGGCCGGCCACCACCCCGGCTGGCAACCCCCACGTGGTGACCAGCCCGGCGACGGGCACGGCCAGCGGGTTGGCCACCAGCGACGCCACCGGCAGGCCGCCGGCCAGCGGCACGAGCACGGGCGCCACGCCGAACTGCGCGGCGAGGGTGACACCCAGGGCCTCGGCCACGAGGCGCGGGCCCGGCAGGGCCGCGGCGATGCGGCTGGCCAGCACCACGATGGCGAGCGATGCGCCGACCGAGAGCTGGAACCCCGTGGACCGGACCAGCAGCGGATCGACGAGCAGCAGGCCCGTGACCGCCAGCGCCAGGGTCCGCACCGACGCCGCTGGCCGGCCGACCGCGCCGGCGGTGACCGCCACCGCCGCCATGGCCGACGCCCGCAGCACCGACGGCTCGAACCGGGTGACGACGCCGAACGCAGCGATCACGCCGACGGTGACCGCCCACCGTCCGCGCCACCGGAGCCGCCCGGTCAACGGCGACACCAGCACGAGGACGAACGCGACGTTCTGCCCCGACACCACGAGCAGGTGGGTGAGGCCCGCACCGCGGAAGTCGTCGACGACCTCGGGCGGCTGGTCCCGGTCATCGCCGAGGACGAAGCCGCCGAAGAGCGACCGCTCGGACTCGTCCATCACCGCGGCACCCGACTGCAGCAGGCGGCGGAACCGGTTGGCGGCGCGCCACGGCGCCGCGCCGGCGTCGACCCGCTCGACCGACGTCGCGGCCAGGCGGCCGGCGACGTGGCGCGGCACGAGCCAGGGCGAGCCGGGCCGGGGCGGCGCCAACCGGCCCACCACGCGGACCCGCTCACCGGCGAGGGCCTGGCTGAGGGCGCCGCCCGCGGCGTCGTCGGCGCTGAGCTCCACGCGCCGGCGTCCGAGCCGGACGTCGACCCGCCACCCGAAGGGCGTGGGAGCCGGGTCCGCCACCAGGGTCACCACCGCATCGCACGGGCCGGCAGGCACCGGGCGGAGGCCGGCCTGGGACCGGGCGCCGAGCAGGCCGGCGAGGAGGGCCGCGGCCACCACGAGCACGACGGGGCGGCGGATGAGGACGAGGGCCGCCAGGACCAAGGCCACGACGGCGACCGGCACCGGGCGCTGGTGGACCGCGCCGACCCAGGTGGCGGCGGCGAGGGCCGCTGCTCCGCGGTCGGTGAGCTGCACCCGCCCCGCTGGCGCCGGAGGCAGCGTCGCGACGGCGAGGTCCGCGGCCGCATCCGCTGCGTCGCTCACACCCGCACGAGGGGCCGCAGCTGCTCGAGCTTGGCGTCACCGATGCCGCGCACGTCGAGGAGCTCCTCGACCGACCCGAAGCGCCCGTGCTCGTCCCGGTAGGCGAGGATCGCCGTGGCCGTGGCCGGCCCCACGCCCGGCAGGCCGTCGAGCTGCTCGGCGGTGGCCTGGTTCAGGTCCAGGGGCGTGGCGGGCGTGGGTCCCGTTCGTCCCCCGCCGTCGGTCGTGGACCCGCCGGTCCCGTCGGACGGGCTGGCGAGGACCGAGCCGCCGCCCGTGCCCGCGATGACGTCGGGCGGCGCCTGCTCCCCGCGGCTGGGCACCCAGATGCGCTCGCCGTCGGCCACGGGCGCGGCCAGGTTGACCCGGTCGCCGTCGGCCGCCTCGGTGAGGCCGCCAGCGGCGCGCACCAGGTCGTCGACCCGAGCCCCGGCGTCGAGCGTGTACACGCCCGGCTCCGCGACCGCGCCCGCGGCCTGGACGACGACCGGCGGCGTGGTGGTGGAGGTCGGCGCGGCCGCCGGCACGGTGGTGGCCCCGGACCCCGAGACCGCCGCGCCCGCCGCCGGTGCCGCCTCGGCGGCGGGCAGCGCCGACTCGATGGGCGGTGCACCCGGCCGCAGGAGCCACCAGCCCACCCCGGCCACGCAGGCGATCCCGACGGCGCCCACCAGCCACGAGCGCAGCGGCCGGGCCAGCGCCGCCACCCGCTCGAGGAGCGGTGGCCGACCGGAGAACGCGTCGTGCCAGAACGGGTCGACGTCGGTGTCGGGCGGGGGGACGGAACGGTGGGCCACGAGCCTCTCCGAGCATGCAGGTGCGAGCAGCGCGGGGAAGGCGGGATCACCCTAGGGACCGGTCGCCGCCCCGGGTGGTTGCCGCGGCGGGATGCGACGCATCTGGCTCAGTCGGCGCCGATGTGCAGCAGCCGCCGGGCGCGCCACTCGGCGCTGACCTCGGCTGGGATGCGCCGGTACGCGGCCTGGTGGCCGTAGCCCCGGAGCCGGAGGGCGCCGTAGGCCAGCAGGTAGCGCACGAGGAACCCGGCGAAGCCGAGCTCGTGGTACTGCCGCACGTGCTCGAGCTCGTGGGCGATCAGGTGCTGGCTGCCGGCGTGGCGGGTGCGCACGATGACGAGGCTGCCGAGCGTCCACGCCGCCGCGCCCGGTGGCACCGGCCCGCCGATCCACAACCGGTAGCCAGGACGCCGCTCGATCCTCCCGAGTCCCACGCCCACCAGCCTGCCGGGCCGAGCCCGGCGCCCCAGGGATGGGCGACCCGGTCGGGTCAGCTCGCGCGGTGCACCTCCGACGGACGACCTTCCGTCGGAGGCGCACACGACACCAGTGCGCCTGGGGCAAGGGTCTCGGCGACCCGAAGGAGCGCGAGCCCGGCCAGCCAACCAGCGAGCCCGCCGGTCACGTTGAGGATGACGTCGTCGACGTCGACGCTCCGGCCGGTGGCCACGGCCAGCTGCCACACCTCGATCGCCACGGCCATCGCGAGGAGTGCCGTCGCGACACGAGCAAGGCGCCACGTCGTCAGCCACGCCAGGGCGGCGCCCAACGGTGCGAGCATCACCAGGTTCCCGCCCAAGTTGCGGACTCGGATCTGGACCGGGGCGTGGGTGTCCGAGAGGTACTCCCAGATGGTCCGGAACGGGATGCCGTTCCTCGGTCCGGAACCGGGTGCAGCGAACAGCGTGAGGTTGGCGACAGCGAAGGCCCAGGCAAACGTCAGCACCAGCACCGCCAGGAAGGCGAGGCCTTGGACCCGTCGACTCGAAAGACGATCGATCGCCGCGTGGATCCGACGACACGCTGGGAACGACGTCGTGCCGTTGCTGTCCACGCCGAGCACCCTTCGCTCCGGTCGAAGCCGGTCGCAGGTGTGCGAACCGGCACCGCGACTCCTCGGCACCTCGATCGGCCGAGACGCCGCCCGTGGAGAAGTCCTCGTCGAGGTCGTTCGTGACGGAGGGATCCGGTTGCCGGAACGCGTCAGGCGCCGCGCCGGGTCAGAAGAGCTGGCGGCTCAGCTGCTTGCGGTAGTCGGCCGTGCGGGGGTCGTCGGGGCCCATCAGCTCGAGGAGGTCGAGGTACTGCTGGCGGGCGTCGTCGTCGGCCTTCACCTGGGGCAGGAGGGCCTGGAGGGTGGCCTCGACGTCGGCGAGGGGCCCGTCGGCGTCGGCCGAGCCGGCATCGCCGTCGGCACCGACCCGGGCGAGGGCGGCGACGCGGCGGGTCTCGGCGGTCTCGGGGATCTTGGCGAGGGTGGCGAGCGCCTCGTCGCTGCGGCCCTCGGCCACGTACAGCTCGGCGAGGGCGACGGTGGCGGCCGGGTGGCCGGGCACCGCGGCGAGCGCCTGCTGCAGCGCGACCTCGTCGCCGGCGTCCATCAGGTCGGCGACGAGCTGCTCGTCGGCGCTCGGCAGCAGCGACTCGACGAACTGGCGCACGACGTGCTCGGGCTGGGCGCCGGTGAACTGGCCGGCGATCTTCCCGTCCTTGATCGCGAACACCGCCGGGATGCCCTGCACGTTGAACGACTGCGACAGGCGGGGGTTGGCGTCGACGTCGACCTTGGCCAGCACGACCTGGCCGTCGGTCTCGTCGATCACCTTCTCGAGGATGGGCGCGAGCGTCTTGCACGGGCCGCACCAGTCGGCCCACAGGTCGACGACCACGGGGACCTCGTGGGACTTGGCCACGATCTCGGTCTCGAACGTTGCTTCGGTGACATCGACCATCCGGTCACGATACCGGCGCCCCTCGGCAGGCCCGCCGGTCCGCTGGAGGCCACGGAACTAGGTTCGCCCCCGATGAGCGACGACACCTCCATCACCGGCATCGACGTCCCGGCGGTCACCGCCTGGTTCACCGAGCACACCGACGCCGCCCCGCCGCTGTCGTTCGAGCTGATCGCCGGCGGCCGCTCCAACCTCACGTTCCGGGTCACCGACACCGCCGGCGGGGCGTGGGTCCTGCGCCGGCCGCCGATGGGCCACGTGCTGGCAACCGCCCACGACATGGGCCGCGAGCACCGCATCATCTCCGCTCTCGCCCCCACCGACGTCCCGGTGGCACCCGTGGTGGGCCTCAGCGAGGACGACTCGGTGAACGGCGCGCCGTTCTACGTCATGGACTTCGTCGACGGCCTGGTCATCCGCGACGCCGGGGTCGCCCTGCAGATCCCCGCCGAGGTGCGCCGCGCCGCAGGCCTGTCGCTGGCCTCGACCCTCGCGAAGATCCACGCCATCGACCCCGATGCGGTCGGCCTCGGCGAGCTGGGCCGCAAGGAGGGCTACATCGCCCGCCAGCTCAAGCGGTGGAACGGCCAGTTCGAGCAGGCCACCGACCGCGAGGTCACCGAGGTCACCACGGCCTACCAGCGGCTGCTCGAGCGCATCCCGGAGCAGGGCCCGGCCACGATCGTCCACGGCGACTACCGGCTCGACAACTGCATGGTCGACGACGCCGGCGAGGTCATCGCCGTCCTCGACTGGGAGATCTGCACGCTCGGCGACCCCCTCGCCGACCTCGGCGTCCTGATGGTCTACTGGTCCGAGCCGAGCGACTCGATCGGCGGCCTGCTCGGTGGCGCCACCACCGTCGAGGGCTTCCCGACCCGGGCCGAGCTGGTGGAGGCGTACCAGGAGGCGAGCGGCCGCGAGGTCGGCAACCTCGACTACTACGTGGCCTTCGGCTACTGGAAGCTCGCCTGCATCCTCGAAGGCGTCTACATCCGCTACAAGGCGGGCGCCATGGGCGACGACGGTGCCGATGCCGAGGCGTTCGGCGATACCGTCCGACTCCTCGGGCGCGCGTCGCTCGACGCCCTGGACCGGATGGAGGCCTGATCGCGGTGCTGTACGAACTCCACGACCAGCCGTCGCTCGAGGACCCCGTCATGGTCATGGTCCTCGAGGGCTGGATCGACGCGGGGTACGCCGCCACCACCGCCGCCCAGACGCTGCTCGGCGGCATCGACTCGTACCCCGTGGCCACGTTCGACACGGACACCCTGCTCGATCACCGCGCCCGCCGGCCCGTGATGCACCTGGTCGACGGCGTGAACACCGGTCTGTCGTGGCCGAGCCTCGAGCTGCGCGCCGGCGTCGACGAGGCCGGCAACGACCTGCTGCTCCTGCTCGGCGCCGAGCCCGACCACTCGTGGCGGGCCTTCGCCGAGGCCGCGCTCGACCTGGCCCAGGGGTTCGGCACCCGCATGGTCGTCGGCCTGGGCGCCTACCCGGCCACGGTCCCCCACACCCGCCCGGTCACGATGTCGGTCACCGCGGCCACGCCCGAGCTGGCATCGGTCACCGGCCTGCTCCGCGGCACCCTCGACGTGCCCGCCGGCGTGCAGGCCGTGCTGGAGCGCCGCTGCGACGAGCTGGGCATCCCGGCGCTCGGGCTCTGGGCGCAGGTCCCCCACTACGTGAGCGGCGACCCGAGCCCGTACCACGCCGGTTCGCTCGCCCTGCTCCGCCAGCTCGAGCGCACGGCCGGGCTCTCGGTCCCCCTCGGGACGCTCCCCCAGGAGGCCGAGGAGACGCGCCAGCGCCTCGACGCCGCCGTGCAGGGGAACCCCGAGCACCTCGCCATGCTCCACGCCCTCGAGGCCCGCCACGACGAGATGACCCAGGCCGCGCCGGCGCCCGACGCCGACATCCCGTCGGCCGACGAGCTGGCCGCCGAGGTCGAGCAGTTCCTCCGCGACCAGGGCCCCGAGTAGGACCCTCCCCGTGGCGGTCGACGACGTCCGCCGGGTGTTCGTCTACGGATCGCTGCTGCACGAGCCGTCGCTGATGCGGACGCTCGCCCACCGGGCCGTGGCGCCGCCGTCGTGCCCGTACGTGCTCCCGGGGTGGGAGCGGGCCTGGCACGTGGTGTCGGCCCGCACGTTCGTGCCCGTCGGCGATCCCGCGGGCCGGGTGCACCGGCGCCTGGTGCTGGGGCTGCACCCCGCCGACGAGGCCCGCTGCGAGGGGCTCCTGGCCGACCTGACCGAGGCCGACCTCGCCGCGCTCGCACCGCGGGAGGCGGCGTACGAGCTGGTCGAGGTCGGAGACGACGACGCCGGTGCGGTCTGGGCGTTCGTGGCCCGGATCGAGCGGGTGGTCGGCGCCGCGCCCGTCGCCGAGCCGCTGGTGGTCGAGCAGGCCTACCTGGACGACTGCCTGGCCGGGTGCGCCGCGCACGGCCTCCGGGCCGCCGATGCGGAGCTGCGGTCGGCCCTCGGCGACCTCCGGCTCGCCACCGCCGCAGCGTGATCGGACGACCGCCAGCGGTCGACGAGCGGTTCGCGTAGGTTCGCTGGCCAGGTGGCCGCGGCGCAGCGGCTGCACGGACCCCGAGGGGACAGCTCGTGAACCTGACCATCGTGAAGACGCTGACGAAGGGCGAGCAGTCGCTCGTCATGGACACCCGGCCCAAGAAGCTCGACGGGTTGTCCGAGGACGAGCTCCTCGAGCTCCACAACCGCGTCCGCCGCGCCCGCAACAAGTACAAGAAGAACGAGCGGCAAGGCGGAGCGAAGAACGTCCAGGCCGCTCGATCGCGCGGCGCCGCCCGCAAGAAGAACCGGGGCGATGCCGAGCGCCGGGAGCTGTTCGAGGACTCCCTCGCCCGCGTGAGCAACCGCCTGGCCAAGGCGGCCCGCAAGACCGCCGACGACCTGAAGGCCAAGCGGATCGCCGCGGCCAAGAAGGAGAAGGCGAAGAAGGCCAAGGCGAAGGAGCAGGCCGCGGCCAAGGCCAAGGCGAAGAAGAAGGCGGCGAAGCCGGCACCGAAGGCTGCCGCCAAGGGCAAGCGCACCTCGAAGAAGACCCCGGTCAGCAAGAAGGCCGTCGCCGGGCAGCGGGCCACCAAGGCGCGCAAGAACGCCAAGAAGGGCCGCTGATGCTGGTCGACGGGGGCATCGGGTCGGACCTCGCCAAGGCCGCCGACCAGGCCAGGCTCCAGGAGGAGCTGGGCTTCGACGGGCTCTGGGCAGCCGAGACCAACCACGACCCGTTCCTGGCGCTGACCCTGGCCGCCGAGCACACCGAGCGCATCGAGCTGGGCACGGGCATCGCGGTGGCCTTCGCCCGCTCCCCCATGACGCTGGCGCAGACCGCGTACAACCTCAACGCGTTCGCCGAGGGCCGGTTCCTGCTGGGGCTCGGCTCGCAGATCAAGGCCCACATCACCCGCCGGTTCTCGATGCCGTGGTCGCACCCGGCCGCCCGCATGCGCGAGTTCGTGCTCGCCATGCAGGCCATCTGGGCCAGCTGGGAGGACGGCACCAAGCTCGACTTCCGCGGCGACTTCTACGAGCACACGCTGATGACCCCGTTCTTCAACCCGGGCGCCAACGAGCACGGCGCCCCTCGGGTGTTCCTCGCTGCGGTGGGCGAGCTGATGACCAAGGTCGCCGGCGAGGTGTGCGACGGGATGCTGTGCCACGGCTTCACCACCGAGTCGTACCTCCGCGAGGTCACGATGCGGGCCCTCGGCGAGGGGTTCGAGGCCGGAGGCCGCAGCCGGTCCGACATCCAGCTGTCCCTCCCGGCCTTCGTGGTCACCGGCACCACCCAGGAGGAGATGGCCGCCGCAGCCAAGGGCGTGCGCGAGCAGATCGCGTTCTACGGGTCGACGCCGGCGTACCGGGGCGTGCTCGAGCACCACGGCTGGGGCGACCTGCAGACCGAGCTCAACGCACTGTCGAAGCAGGGCGAGTGGAAGCAGATGGGCACGCTCGTCGACGACGACATCCTCAACACCTTCGCCGTGGTGGCCGAGCCCGACCAGGTGGGCGACGAGCTGCTCGCCCGCTTCGGCGACCTGGTCGACCGGGTGAGCTTCTACGCGCCGTACCAGGCGACCGCGGGCGCCTTCGCCCCCGCCATCGAACGGCTCCGCCTGGCCTGAGCGCTCAGGGCTCGACCGTGTCGAGGGTGGCGAGGATGTCGTCGCCGTAGCGGTCGAGCTTGGTGGGCCCGATGCCGTCGCACGCCAGCAGCGCGGCGGCATCGGCCGGTTGGGCGAGGGCGATGCCCCGCAGGTGGGCATCGCTCAGCACCACGTACGGCGGCACGGCATCGGCCTTGGCCCGCTTGGTGCGCCACGCCCGCAGCGCGGCCTCGACCGACGCCGCCGTGCCCCACAGCTCGGTGGGCGGCGCGAGCGGGGCGGTGCGGCCGTCGTGGTCGACGCGCTCGCCGAAGCGCACGGTGAGCGAGCCGCCGCCCACCAGCGCGATCTGCGCCGAGCGGGCATCGACGGACTCGATGGTGCCCTCGTAGCCGCCGAGGACCTTGAGCCGGCGGCCGTGCTCGGCGGGGATGCCCTCGGCCGCGGCGGAGCGCGCCGCCTTGCCCTTGACCGCCGGGCCCTTCTTGAACAGCGGCTCGACCCCGCCTCGGGCCGGCGGGGCCGGACGCTCGGCGCGGACGGGCGCGGTGCCGTCGAGCTCGCCCAGGAACGGGGACACCCGCGTGGTGTCGGACAGCACGGCCACCCGGTGGCGGCCCCGGGTGATGCCGACGTGGAGCACGCGCCGCTCCTCCTCCCGGTCCTCGGCGAGGCGGTGGGGCATGACGCCGTCGGAGACGCCGAAGAGCAGGACGCGGTCCCACTCGCGGCCCTTGACCCGGTGGATCGTGGAGAGGACGACGCCGTCGGGGTCCCGCTCGCGGCCGAACAGGGCACGCAGCCACGGCTCGAACCCGGCCGGGTCGGGGTGGAGGTCGGCCACGCCGAGCAGGCCCTCGAGGTCGTCGAGGTGGCTGGAGCCCTGGGCGGCACCCGTCTGGTCGAGCATCGACATCGCCGAGCCGAGGCCGATCTGGTCCCGCACCAGCTCGAGGATGGAGCGGGTGGTGCCCCCGCGCGCCGCCCCGGCGACCAGTGCGAGGTCGTCGGCGAGGTGGAGGACCTTGGCGGCCTCCTTGTCCGGCACCTGGTCCGCGAGGGTGCGGAGCTTGCTGGGCGACCACGTGGTGCGCCGCTCCAGCCGCTCGGGGAACCACTGCGGAAGACCCCGCGTGGGGCGGCGCATGATCTCCACGACGTCCCGCGGGCTCATCGCATCGCCGGCCACCGCGAGGCGCAGGTACGCCAGCGCGGCCCGGAGGCCGGTGCGCTCGAGCACCTCGGGCCGCAGCACCGAGCTGAGCGGGACGCCGGCCTCGGCCAGGGCGACCTGCGGGGCGAGCAGCAGGGAGTTGACCCGCGTGAGCACCGCGATGGAGCTGGCGGCGACGCCCGGCTCGGCCAGCCACTCCTGCACGACCGACACGGTGGTCTCGGCGCCCTGGTCCGGTCCGTGCGCCACGGTGCGCAGCGTGCCGGCGGACGCATCGGCGGACGGCCCGGCGAGGATCTCCTTGGCCACCCGGCGCCGGTTGTAGCCGAGCAGCGTGCGGGCGCCGTCGACCACCTCGACCGGGCAGCGGTAGTTGACCGTGAGCGGGTGCGACGCCGCCTCCGGGAACAGGGCGTCGTAGTCGATGAGGTAGGCCGGGTCGGCGCCGACGTGGCCGTAGATGACCTGGTCGTCGTCGCCGACGCCGAACACGTCGAGCGCCGGGAGGGCGAGCAGGCGCAGGAGCAGCACGTGGGCCGGCGTGAGGTCCTGGAACTCGTCGACGAGGAGGTGCCGGCAGCGCTGCTGCATGGCCCGCCGGAACGGCCCGTCGGACAAGAGGGCGCCGATGGCGGCGTAGATCTGGTCGTCGAAGTCCACCGCGCCCCGGGACTGCAGGTGCTCCCGGTACGGGGCGAAGATCTCGGCCAGCCCGTCGACGTCGTCGCGCGACTCCTCGACGGCGCGGGGCGACCGCAGGCCGAGGCGCACCAGGCCGAGCGCCTCGAGGTAGGGGCCGATCGGGTCGGTGTTGGCCCGCTGCCTGCGCCGACCGGGCAGCAGCGACTCCACGAGGCGCCGGCAGTCCCGCTCCTCCAGCAGAGCGGGCGAGCGGCCGAGGTGCTGGCTGACCACCCAGAGGCCGAGCGAGTTGAGCGTGCGCACCCGCGGCCGGAACGCCTCGGTCCGCCGCTCCAGCTCCAGCTGCGCCTCCTTGTTGTACGCGACGGCGAGGACCGCCTCGCGCTCCCAGCCGCGGTCGCCGAGCAGGTGGCGCAGGCGCTCGGTGAGCACGCGGGTCTTGCCCGAGCCGGCGGGGGCGATGACCCGCGCCGGCCCGCTGAGGTGGGCCACCGCTGCGAGCTGGTCCGGCGCGAGGTCGGCCGCGGGGTCGACGAGGGTCGGGGCCACCTCGGCGCGCCCGAGCTCGACCGACTCCGAGTGGACCACCCGGTGGCCACCGACGAGCGCTGGATCCCACGGGCGGCGCGGGCCGCCGTCGATCCATGCCGCGACCGCGCCCGGGAGCACGACGTCGGCCTCGCCGTCGGGGGTGTCGGTGGCGCCGGCCCGACCGGCCTTGCGCCCCCACCACCAGATCAGGCTGCCGGAGCGGGCGTCGTACGTGTTGGCCCACACCAGGAAGTGGAGCCGGTCGAACCACGGCTCGACGTCGGCGTCGAGCGACCACGGCTCGTCGGTGATGGCCACGGGCTCCCGGAACCGGCCCGGGTCGACCGCCAGCTCCACCACGACGGGGGTGCGCCGGGCCCAGGCCCGGTGGAGCTCCCCCACCACCTCGGCAGGGCGGGCGAGCACCGCATCGTCGATGGTGACGACCGGGGCGCTCATCCAGGGAGCGGGGATGGCGTCGCCGGCGTTGATGACGACGCCGCGGCCGAGGGCGACTGGTCCGGGGATGGGCACGCCGCCCAACCTACGCAGGTCCAGTGACACCGAGGCCCGAGGGCCGGGACGGGCGCCGTTGCGGGGGTCGCCCGTCCCGGCCCTCAGCGCCGGCCGGCGACCCGCACCCGGCGCCCGACGAGGACCACCCCGCCGACGGCGACCAGCCCGAGGGCCAGGGCCACCAGCGGCCGGGGGTCCGAGCCGGTGCGAGGAAGGGTGCCGGTCTGCGTCGGCGCCACCTCGGTCCCCGAGTACGCCTCCGTCGTGGTCGTGGTGGTCGGGTTGTCGACCTGCTCCTCCTCGACCTCGGTCGACGGGGAGGCGACCTCGTCGTGGTTGTTGCTGTCGTCGGGGTCCTCGGTCTCCGACGAGACGTCGGCGACGTTGACGACCTCGGCGCCGAGCGTCGACGGGTCGACGTCGACCACCACCGTCACGACCGACGAGTCACCGGCGGCCAGCGACGCCCGCTCGCAGGTGATGGCCGAGCCGTCGATCGAGCACGCCCAGCCGTCGCCGCCGGCCGACACGCCGGTGAGGCCCTCGGGCAGCGTGTCGACCACGACGACGTCCGCCGCCGTCGAGGGACCGAGGTTGGTCACCTCGAGCTCGTAGGTGCCGCCCTCGTCGATCACCAGCTCGCCGACGAGCCGCTTGTCGATGGCCAGGTCGGCCGACGCGGTCACCGTGGTGACGGCCTCGTCTCCGGCCGTCGCCGGGTTCTGCTCGTCGTCCACCGCGACGGCGTCGACGACGTCGGCCTCGGTCGAGGCCTCGTCGCTCTGGACCGCCACGGTGAAGCTGCAGGTGTAGGAGGCGCCGGCGGCGATGGTGCCGCCGGTGGCGCAGGTGGTCGAGACCACCGGCGGGGCCGTGGTCGTGATGTCGAACGGCGCGCCGCCCTCGATCGTGTCGGTCAGCTCGGTGAGCGTGACCGCCTCGGCCGGCGAGGTGTTGGTGACCGTCACGTCGAACTCGACGTCACCGCCCGGCGCGGGGAGCGTGGCGCCACCGTTGTCCTTCTCCACCTCGATCGTGGGCAGCACGTCGGTGACGGCCACGGTCTCGGTGTCGGTGGGCGTCACCGAGTTGCCGTCGTCGTCGGACAGCGTGAGGCCGATCTGGTCGACCACGGCGTCACCGGCGTCCGCGCCGGTCACCAGCAGGGTGAACGAGCAGGTGTACGACGCCCCGGGAGCGAGCACGGCCCCGGTGGCACAGGTCGTGGCCGTGACCGGGCCGGCCACCGCGGTGACGTCGATCGCCGTGCCGTCCACCGTGTCGGTGATGGCGGTCACGGTGGCCGACTCGACGTCGGAGGTGTTGGTGACCGAGACGTCGAAGGTGACCGGGCCGCCTGGTTCGGGCACGGTGGCGGACCGGGCGGTCTTGGACGCGGTGCCCTCGGGCAGCACGTCGGTGATGTCGACGACCGCGCTGTCGGAGGCCACGAGCGTGCTGCTCGTGGCCGCCGGAGCATCCGGTGCGCTGGCGACGACCGGATCGTCGTCGTGACCCGTGACCGTGACCGTGTCGGGGACGACGTCACCGGCGTTGCCGCTCACCGGCAGGGTGAACGCGCAGCTCACCGAGTCGCCCGCGGGCACGCTCGTGCCGAGGAGCGCCGGGCAGGTCCCCTGCGCCGCGAACGGCGCGCCGCCGTCCACCGAGTCCACGATCGAGTCGAGGACCACGGCGTCGGCCGGGGAGTCGTTGCTGATGTCGACCGTGTAGGTGACGTTGCCGCCCGGCTCCGGGAGGGAGCTGACCGACGGGGTCTTCACGACGGAGAGGGCGGCCTGCGAGTCGGTGATGTCGACGATCTCGCTGTCGCTGCCCGAGAGGCTGCCGTCGTCGTCATCGGTGCCGGTCACCTTCACGGTGTCGGGCACCGAGGTCCCGGCGTTGCCGGTGACGGCGAGGGTGAACGAGCAGGTCGCCGAACCGCCGGGCGCCAAGGTGGTGCCCAGCAGCGCCGGGCAGGTGCCGCCGGCGGCGAACGGGCTGCCGCCCGAGACCGAGTCGGTGATCGCGTCGATCGTGACCGAGTCCGACGGCGAGGTGTTCTCCACCTCCACCGCGTAGGTGACGTCGCCCCCGGGCTCCACGACCGAGCCGACCGAGGCGGTCTTGGTCACGACGATCGACGAGGGGACGTCGGTGATGTCGACGACCTCGTCGCCGCTGTCCTCCACCGGCGTGCCGTCGTCGTCGGTCCCGGTCACCAAGACGGTGTCGGGCACGGAGCCGAAGGCCCCGCCCGTGACCGCCAGGGTGAACGTGCACGACGTGGACGCCCCCGGGGCGAGGGTGGTGCCGATGAGTGCCGCGCAGGTCCCGCCCGCAGCGAACGGCGCACCGCCGGACACGGAGTCGGTGACGGCACCGATCGTGATCGTGTCCGCTGCCGACGTGTTCTGGATGCCGACCGTGTAGGTGACGTCGCCGCCCGGCTCCGGCACCGAGCCGACCGACGCGGTCTTGGTGACGTTGATCGACGACGCCAGGTTCGTGATGGCGACCGATGCGGCGTCGGTGTCGGAGGTCGAGTTCCCGTCGTCGTCGGACGCGCCGACCGTGACCACGTCGTCGACCGTGTCGCCCGCGTTGCCCGCCACGCCCATCGTGAACGTGCAGGAGGTGCCGGTCTGCGCGGCGAGCGTGGTGCCGATCAGCGCCGCGCAGGTGCCGCCGGCCGCCACGCCGGGGGCGCCTTCGACCGAGTCGGAGATCGAGTCGATGGTGACGGGCTCGGCGGAGTCGTTCTGGATGGTGACGAGGTAGTCGACGGGCCGGGTCTGGCCCGGTGCCGTCTCCGCGACCGAGGTGGGCGACGGGGTCTTGGTCACGCTGATGACCGGGAGGGCGTCGGTGACGGCGACCTCGGCGGTCGCGGTGGCAGACACCTTCCCGTTGTCGTCGTCGTCGTGGCCGTCGACCTTCACGGTGTCGTCGAGGTCGCCGTCGGGCAGGGCCGACCGGTCGACCACGTGGGCGATGGTGAACGTGCAGGACGCGTTGCCGCCCGCCGCCAGCGAGGTCCCGAGCAGGCTCCCGCAGGTGGTGGCGGTGACCGGCGGGGCGACCGAGGTGACCGAGAACGGGGCCCCGCCCTCGATGGCGTCGGTGATGCCGTCGATGACCACCGGCTCGACGCCGTCGTTGGTGACCTTCACCGTGTAGGTGACCGGTCCGCCCGGCTCCTCGATGGACGACACGCTCGGGGTCTTGGTGACCGAGATGGCCGGGGCGACCTCGGTGACCGCGACGCTCGCGTCGTCGGTGTCGGTGGCGACGTTCTCGTCGCTGTCTTCGGCCTTGGCGGTGACCACGTCGTCGACGGTGTCCCCGCCGTCACCGGTGACCGGGACCGCGAAGGTGCACTGCGCCGACGAGCCCGGGCCCGACACCGTGAGCGTCGTGCCGATCAGGCCGCCGCAGGTCGTGGCGGTCACCGGCCCGGACACCGAGGTGATCGGGAAGGCGGCACCGCCCTCGACCGAGTCGGTGAGCGAGGTGATCTCCACCGGTTCGACCGACGTGTTGGCCACGGTCACGGTGTAGGTCACCGACCCGCCCGGCTCGGCCACCGACGCCACGCCGGCGGACTTGGTGACCTGGATGGTCGGGGCCGGTGCCGTGTTCGTGAACGTGCAGACGACGTCTTGGCCCGGGGCGACCTTCACCGATGCCGGCGACTGGCCGCCCGTGCAGGTGGAGCTGGTGAGCTGCCACGGAGCGGGCGACGACTCGGCGATGTTGTAGGTGCCGACGGCTGCGGCGACCGGCGCCGTCGACGCCGTGCCGGCCGCCGTCGTGAGGTCGAAGTTGCCGAGGTCGGGCACGTTCGACGTGAACGAGAACGTCCCGTTCGCCCCGACGGCCTTCTTGACGACCTTGATGGTGCCGGGCTTCGCGGTGTTGACGAAGGTGCACTTCCAGCTCTGCCCCTCGCCCACCGTCAGCTGGCCGGCCCCGACGGCCTCCACCGGCTGGGTCCCGAGGTTGTCGCACGTCGAGGACGTCTGGGTGAACCCGGCGTCGGCCGCCTCCGTCACCGAGTACGTGCCGGGCACGACCGGCGTGAAGGTGGCGGTGCCGCCGTGGGCCACGCCCGTCTCGGTGTCGACGGTGGTCTGGCCGTCCTTCAGCGTGAAGTCGAAGGTGTTCGGCAGGCCGGCCGGCACCGTCTGCTTGGCGACCTGGATCGTCGCCGTGCGGATCTGCCGGTTGTACACGTCGCAGTTCACGGCCTCGTTGAGGCCGACGGTCAGGTCCTGGAGCTCGGCCTGGTCCTTCGACGCGTTGGGCGCGTTGGTCCCCACCGAGTTGAAGATGACCGTCGGGTCGTTGCCGTCGAGCTTGTTCCGCGTGCAGAGGGCGCCGTTGTAGACCCAGCCCGGCTTGGCGTCCTCGGACAGGTCGACCGAGACGCTGTTGGATGCCATCTTCCACTTGAAGCTGGCGCCGCCCGAGCCGTCGGTGGCCTGGGTGGCGGACGAGCCCGACGCCCCGGCCGGCGACTGCCACGAGGTGGGCGAGGAGCCGAGGGCGGCGTGGAAGGTCCAGGGGTCCCCCGCGCCGGCCTGGACGGTGGTGCCATCGGCCTTCTGGAGGAACTTGGTGACGTTGAGCGACGGCGCGCACAGCTCGCGGACGAACGCCTTGACGATGGCCTGGAGCGACGTGAAGTTCGGGGCGATCGTGTAGTCCGCGGTGCCGAACGGGATGTTGGGGTTGCCGAGCCCGTCGAGGGTCAGCTCCTCGTCACCGGTCACGTCGTTCAGCCGCTGCTCGCTGTTGGCGTCGGTGAGGCCCACCCCGATGCCGAACATGTGGGCGCCGCTGGCCTTGATGGCGTCGGCCTCGTAGACCGCGGCGGAGAGGTTCGCGGCGCTGACCGTGTTCCCGTCGCCGTCGAGCGAGTGGTTCCCGGCGTTGGCGTGGCCGTCGGGCTCGTCCTCGTTGCGGTAGGTCGGGTCGCCGTCGGTGATGAACACCACGAGGTCACCGGGGCCGCCGCTGCTGCGCCGGGCCACCTCGAGGCCGTCGTCCCAGTTGGTGCCGCCGTCACCGGCTCCCGAGGTGGGATCGGTGTAGAGCGACGGGTCCCGGAACACGACGTTGCCCAGGTTGGAGGTGAGGCTGCCGCCCGAGCTCACGCCCTGGGCCCGCGACGAGAACACGTCGACCTTGACCCGCGACGGCGTCCCGTCCAGCGCCGAGGCGAACGTGCTCGCCGCCGTGCGGACCTGGTCGGCCTCCGACGAGCTGATGGATCCGGAGTCGTCCAGGATCAGCGTGACGTCGAGCCCGCAGACCGCTGGCAGATCCGGGTTCCCGTCGCCCGCCGGCGTGCTCGACGCCAACGGAGCCAACCCGGCGATGACCAGCACGGCCGCCGCTGCACCCAGTCCGAACCGCCGCGTCCGCGCCCTCCGGGCGCGACGCGTCGCTGAAGACGTACCTCGAAGGTTGCCCATGTTCCCGCTCCCGCGCAGTGTTCCCGCACCAGAGGAGCCGGTTTCGCTTCACTCCCCTCCGCCCAATGCGACCAGTCGGGGCGGAGGATCGACGCGCATCCCTCGAGTTGCGAGGACGATACGCCTCCGCGACCGATCGGACAATGGGCCGGTCCGCACCTGGGGACGATTGATCCGAACGGCCCATTGCCGCCGCACGGGGCCCGGACACGGTTTCTGGGGCGGGTCGCGGAGCTAGTCTCCGCAGGTGGTTGACGATGCTCCGCGCCGATCGCTGCTCCAGATCGACGTGGCGAGCGGCCCCCAGACGACCCTCACGCTCGCCGGCGAGGTCGACCCCGGCACCGCTCCGGAGCTGCAGGACCGGCTGGCCCAGCTCGCCGGCGACGCCGCCATCTCCAGCGTCGTGATCGACCTCGGCCAGATCACGTTCCTGGACTCGTCCGGCGTGCGCGCGGTGATCGCGGGCAGCGAGGCGCTGCGGTCGGGCGGCGCCGAGCTCATCCTCCGCGGGGCCAACCCGAACGTGCGGCGGGTGCTCGAGGTCACCGGCCTCACCCAGCTCCTCACGGTGGAGTAGGGCCGCCTCCCGGCTCGTCCATGGCGTCGAGCTCGACCCGCAGGTCGGCGAGGATCTTGCGGAGCAACCGCGACAGGTACGACTGGCTGACGCCGAGCCGGCGGGCGATCTCGTCCTGGCCGAGGCGCTCGTAGAAGCGCAGCTCGATCACCATCCGGCTGCGCTCGTCGAGCCGGCTCACCAGCTCGTCGACCAGCAGGGCGCCGTCGACCGCCTCGAAGCCCTCGTCGACGTGGCCGAGGATGGCGCCGCTGTCGACCTGCTCGCCGTCGTCGTCGGGCCGGGTGATCGGCGCCGCCGACCTCGCTCCCGCCGCCTCGATCGCCTCGAGGACGTCGTCGACGTCGACGTCCATCGCCTGGGCCAGCTCCGCCACGGTGGGCGCCCGGCCCAGACGGTGGGTCAGCTCCTCCTCCTGCCGCCGGACGTGCAGGTACCGCTCCTGGGCGGCGCGCGGCGGCCGCACCGTCCACGACTTGTCCCGGAGGGCCCGCTTCAGCTCGCCCTCCATCGTCCGGCCGGCGAACGTGGCGAAGCTCGCACCCTTGTCGGCATCGAACCGGTCGACCGCCCGCACCATGGCGAGCAGCGCGGTCTGGCGCAGGTCGTCGACGGCCAGGCCCCGCGACCGGTACCGACGGGCGACGCCGTCGGCGAGGTGGCGGTGCCGTTCGACGATCTCGTTGCGGGCCGCCCGGTCCCCGGTGGCCTGGCACCGGCGGAACAGCTCGTCGAGGTCGTCACCGGCAGCCCCCGGGGGGCCGCTGCCGGTCACGAGGCGCGGACCTGCGCCCGCTTCGTGAACCGGAACGCCCGGTCCGGCTGGTCCGGACCGCCTTCCTGCTCGATGCCGGTCATCGCCAGCAGGTCCGCGGCCACCGGGTGCAGCGGCGGCAGCGGACCGGCGCCCGGCACCCGTCCAGCGACGGTGACGTCGGCGTCCCCGGCGACGATCTCGAGCTCGAGGGTGGCGTCGGGACCCAGGCCCTCGATCGAGTGGGCGGCGAGCTCGTCGACCGCGATGCGCAGGTCCTCGATGTCCTGCAGCGTGAACGGCAGGGCGGCGGCGACGGCGGC
The DNA here is from genome assembly GCA_035555395.1 of Acidimicrobiales bacterium. GTDB lineage: Bacteria > Actinomycetota > Acidimicrobiia > Acidimicrobiales > Iamiaceae > Aquihabitans. The sequence continues at coordinate 514 of DATMGQ010000041.1, read as the reverse complement.
CACGGTGACGCGCGCGACGCGGAGCAGGTGCGGGTCGGCCGGCAGGTGCAGCTCGACGGGGCGCGGGGTGGATGCCATCGGGTCCTCCGGTTCGACGAGCAGACGGTACCGCGGGCCTCGACCAGCGACGGCCAGGATGCTGGCGCGCCGCCGCCCCCGACCACGCTGTCGGAGGCGGCGGGCGGCGGTCGACCAACGGGGCACCACCAAGGTCGGGCCTGGAGGGGTGCGGGACGGATCCGCACCGGCTGGAGGTCCTCCCCTGCTATCGGCCCGATCACCGCGAACGTTGAACGATCCGCTGCGGCACCGCCGGTGGCCGCCCCGCCGCGCCCAACTCGGATCCGGTTCGCGGCGGGCCGATCGAGCTTCGGGCCGGACACAGGCGACCAGTACCGTGACGCCATGGCCGACGCGATCTCCACCGCCCCCGACGACCTGCCCCGACACCGCTACGACGCGGCGCTCGCGCAGGAGATCGAGGCCAGCTGGCAGGCCCGATGGGCGTCCGACG
>DATMGQ010000040.1:0-28850 GCA_035555395.1 Acidimicrobiales bacterium | reverse complement strand
CGGGGCACGGGTGGCGAGCAGGGTGGCCGTGAGCAGGTCGGCCGAGCGGCCCGCGGCGTAGTCGGCCAGCAACCGGGCGGTGGCCGGAGCGACGACGATCAGGTCCGCACCCTGGCCGAGCCGGGTGTGCGGGATCGGGCTGTCCTCGTCCCAGAGGGACGTCTGCACCGGCTCGGAGGCCAGGGCCGACAGGGTGGTCTCGCCGATGAAGCGGGACGCGCCCTTGGTCATGATCGGCGACACGTGGGCGCCGGCGTCGACCAGGCGGCGGCAGACCTCGACGGCCTTGTACGCGGCGATGCCGCCGGTCACGCCCAGGACGATGCGCCGACCGGCGAACATGGCAGCGATCAGCGAGGCGCGGGGATCAGGCTTCGGCGTCGAGCGCCGCAGCGTCGAGCGCGGCCTGGGCCTCGGCGGCCTCGGCCTCGGGGTCGATCTGGACGGCCTCGATCTTGTCGGCCGCGATCTCCTCGAACGCGATCGACAGCGGCTTGCGCGCGATCGACGTGACCTGCGGCGGGACCAGGCTGCCCGAGGTGTCGCCGAGCTGGCCGAAGTACGAGTTGATCTGGCGGGCGCGCTTGGCACCGAGGGTCACCAGCCGGAACTTCGAGTCGGCTCGGGTGAGGAGCTCCTCGATGGGCGGGTTCATCATCGTCTCGTGCTGCCAGGTCATGGTGTCCGTGTCCTTCGTCGTGTGCGCCGTGAGGCCGGTCGATCGTACCAACCGGACGCGCCGACGAGCGAGATGGGCCCGACCGGCGCGCCGAAGCGGCGCGAGAGGGGCCCGAGGCCCCCCGTCGCGCCGTCAGGTCCGATCGCCTGCCTCGACGGCCTCCGCCGCGGCGACGATCTGGTCGATGATCGCCTCGGGGGCCGTGGTGGTGGAGTCGACGACCAGGTCGTAGATGGAGAGGTCCTGGAGGTCGATCCCGTAGAAGTCCTGGTAGCGGGTTCGCTCGGACGCCTCCCGCTCCTGGTTGGTGGCCAGCGCCTCGTCGGTGTCGTGACCGTCGCGGGCGCCGACGCGGCGCGCGCGCTCGACCTCGTCGCAGTGGATCCAGATGCGCAGGGCACGGAGCGCAGCTCTGGTGGCCAGCCAGCCGGCAAGTCGGGACTCGAGCAAGACGTCACCGGCCTGTGCCCGCTCGACCAGGCGGTCGTCGAGGGCGCGGTCGATCGAGTCGTCGGCTTCGGCGATGCGGGCGAACTCGGCGAGGGACACGCCTTTCTCGGACGCCAGGGTCCGGAAGACGGTGCCACCGTCGAGGTGGTCCACGCCGAGTCGGGTCGCGACGGTACGGGCGACGGTGCTGGTCCCTGAGCCGGGCAGGCCCGACAGGGTGATCAGCACGCGGTCAGGAGAACGCAGCGAGCAGCGCTTCGCGCTGCTGCTTGCCGAGACCGCGGAGCCGCCGGGTGTCGGCGATCCCGATCTCGTCCATGGTCCGGCGAGCCTTGACCTTGCCCACGCCGGGCAGGGACTCGAGGACCGCGAGCACCTTGGTCTTGCCGACCAGGTCGCTCGTCTCGGCCTCCTCGAGGACCTCGGACAGCGAGACCGAACCGAGCTTCAAGCGTTCCTTGAGCTCGGCGCGGGCCTTGCGCGCCGCAGCGGCCTTCTCGAGGGCAGCTGCGCGCTGCTCGGGGGTGAGTGACGGAGGTTGTGCCATGACGAAAACCCTACCCCTGCCTGGTGTTCCACGTACGTGATGATGCGACGCACGTCACATCGAGTGACCGCGTGGATACATCTGACGAGACGTCAGCGATCACAGGCTGATCGACTCCACCAACTGGGAGGCCGCGACGACGGGGTCGTCGGCCTGGGTGACAGCCCGGCCGATCACCAGCAGGTCGGCGCCGGCGTCGAACGCCTCCTGCGGCGTGGCGGCTCGCGCCTGGTCGTGCGTGGGGGTGCCCACCGGGCGGATGCCCGGGGTCACGATGGTGAGGCGCGGGCCCATCTGACGGGCGTCGCGGGCGTCGGCCACAGCGCAGACCAAGCCGCCGCAGCCGGCCTCGATGGCCAGGGCGACGCGCTTGGGGAGGATGTGCGGCGGGGCGGTGTTGTCGCTGGTGAGCACCGTGACCGCGAGGGCGGTGGGCTCGGGCAGGCCGGCGCTGGCGGCACCCTCGTTCAGGCCCTCGACCCCGGCACGCAGCATGTCGACGCCGCCGAACGCGTGCATCGTGGTGTACGAAGCGCCCAGCGAACCCAGGACCCTCGATGCCTTGTTCACCGTGGTGGGGATGTCGTGGAGCTTCAGGTCGACGAAGACCTCGTAGCCCAGGTCGACCATGGTCTCGATGGCGTCGGGGCCGGCCGCGCTGTAGAGCTCGAGGCCGACCTTGGCCACGCCGAACCAGGGCCGCAGCGTCTGGGCCATGCGCCGGGCCGCCACCAGGTCGTCGAGGTCGAGCATGAGCGCGAGGCGCCGCCGCACGTCGTGGTCGGCGTCGACCAGGGGGGCCTCAACGTTCGCGGTCGTGTCCATGGATCGCTCCGATCAGTTCGCCCACGTCACGGACTCCGTGACGGCGACACCAGTCAACCAGTCCTACCGCAACCTGTCCCGGGGCCCGGGGATCCGCGAAGGTCGCCGTCCCCACCTGGACCGCCGCCGCTCCCGCCACCACGAGCTCGGCCGCCGTCTCGCCGTCGACGACGCCGCCGGCACCCACGATGGGCACGTCGGGCCGCGCCGCGGCGACGTCGTGGACCGCCCGGACGGCGACCGGGTGGATCGCCGGTCCCGACAGCCCTCCCCCGCCGTTGCCCAGCCGGTACGTCCGGGTGGCCGGGTCGATCGCCATCCCCATCACCGTGTTCACGAGGGTCACGGCTTCGGCTCCGCCCGCCATCGCGGCGTCGACGATGGGCAGGAGGTCGCCGACGTTGGGGCTGAGCTTCGCCCAGCGGGGGCGGCCGCACCCGGCGGTGACCTCCATGGCGGCCTGGGTGGCTTCGGCCGAGTGGGCGAACATGCCGGAGCGGTCCTCGACGTTCGGGCAGCTCAGGTTCACCTCGACCGCGACCACCCCGGCGGGGGCATCGGCCAGCAGGTCGGCGGCTCGGCGGTAGTCGTCGACCGAGCGGCCCCAGATCGACGCCACCACGGTGGCGCCGGTGGCGAGGAGCGCCGGCAGGTCGTCGGCCATCCACGCCGCGACGCCGGGCCCCTGGAGCCCGACGGCGTTGAGCATGCCGGCGGTGGCCTCGTGGACCCGTGGCGCCGGGTTGCCGGGCCACGGGTCGGCCGAGACCGACTTGGTGACGACCGCGCCGAGGCCGGCGAGGTCGACGTAGGGCCCCAGCTCGGCACCGTGGCCGGCCGTGCCCGACGCGGTCAGGACGGGGTTGCGGAGCTCGATGCTGCCGACGCGGGTCGGCAGGGCCGGGATGGGCGCGAGCCGCTTCCGGCCCACGATCAGTGGAACTCCTGGAGGGGTTTCACCTGGAGCTCGTGGGTGGACCAGTCGCCCATGCCGTCGGCCGCGGCGAGCGCCGCCGCGGCCGTGGTGAGGCACGGGATGCCGGCCACGCCGGCCGCGGCTCGGATGTAGCCGCCGTCGGCGCGGGGGCCACGGCCCTTCGGGCTGTTGACGACCATCTGGATGTCGCCAGCCTCGATGAGGTCGACGGCGGTCTCGCCGGCGCCCTCCTCGCCGAGCTTGTCGACCCGTCGAGCCACCGGGATGCCGGCGGCCTCGAACGCGGCGGCGGTGCCCTCGGTGGCGACGAGCTCGAAGCCGAGGTCGACGAACGACCGGGCCGCCTTCACGCCGCCGGGCTTGTCGCGGTCGGCGAGCGAGAAGAAGATCCGCCCGGACTCGGGCAGCCGGTCCCCTGCCGCGATCTGGCTCTTGGCGAAGGCCAGGCCGAACGACCGGTCGATGCCCATGACCTCGCCCGTGGACCGCATCTCCGGGCCGAGCACCCGGTCGGCGTCGGGGAAGCGGTTGAACGGGAGGACGGCCTCCTTGACGGCGACGTGGCCGTCGGTGGAGCCGGCCCGCATGAGGCCCTCGGCCCGCAGCTCCTCGAGCGTCGAGCCGGTCATGACCCGGCTGGCGACCTTCACGAGCGGCACGCCGGTGGCCTTGGCCACGAACGGGACCGTCCGGCTGGCACGGGGGTTGGCCTCGATGACGAAGACCTCGCCGTCGCGCACGGCGTACTGCACGTTGATGAGGCCGACGACGTCGAGCGCCTCGGCGATCGACCGGGTGTGGGCCTCGATCGTGGCGACGGTCTCGGCGCCGAGCGAGTAGGGCGGGATGGCGCAGGCCGAGTCACCGGAGTGGACCCCGGCCTCCTCGACGTGCTCCATGACGCCGCCGATGACGACCTCGCCGGTGCGGTCGCGGATGGCGTCGACGTCGACCTCGGTGGCGTCCTCGAGGAACCGGTCGACCAGCACGGGCCGCTCGGCGGAGAGACCGCCCTCCTTGCCGAGCGAGCCGAAACCGGCCAGCGCGGCCATCGCCTTCTCGAGCTGGGCGTCGTCGTAGACGATCTCCATGGCCCGGCCGCCGAGGACGTACGACGGGCGGACGAGCACGGGGTAGGCGATCTCGTCGGCGATGGCCTTGGCCGTCTCGTAGGTGGTGGCGGTGCCGCCGGGAGGCTGCGGGATCCCGAGCTTCGTGCAGAGGGCGTTCCAGCCCTCGCGGTCCTCGGCCAGGTCGATGGACGCCGCGGAGGTGCCGAGCACCAGGCCCTCGGGCAGGAGGCCCGACAGCTTGAGCGGCGTCTGCCCGCCGAGCGACACGATCACGCCGGCCAGCTCACCCGAGGCCTGCTCGCCCTCGATGACGTTCATGACGTCCTCGTAGGTGAGCGGCTCGAAGTACAGGCGGTCCGAGGTGTCGTAGTCCGTGGAGACCGTCTCGGGGTTGCAGTTGAGCATGATCGTCTCGAAGCCGGCGTCCCGCAGGGAGAAGCTGGCGTGGACGCAGCAGTAGTCGAACTCGATGCCCTGGCCGATGCGGTTGGGGCCCGACCCCAGGATCAGGACCTTCTTGCGGTCGCTGGGCCGGACCTCGTCCTCGTCCTCGTAGGTCGAGTAGTGGTACGGCGTCTCGGCATCGAACTCGGCGCCGCAGGTGTCGACGGTCTTGAACGTGGCCCGTACGCCGGCGGCGAGGCGGGCGGCGCGCACGTCGCGCTCGGTGGCGCCCCAGAGGTGGGCGAGCTGGGCGTCGCCGAAGCCGAGGCGCTTGGCCCGGCGCCAGGCGGCGCGGGTCATGCCGGCCAGGCCGGTCTCCTCGAGCGCGGCCCGCTCCTCGGTGATCTGGCTCATCTGGTCGAGGAACCAGGGGTCGACCCTGGTCTCGTCGTAGATGCGCTCGAGCGGGATGCCTCGGCGGATGGCGGCCTCCAGCTGGAACGGCCGCTCGGGGGTGCCGATCGAGGCGGCGGCGACGAGGTCGTCGTCGGACAGCTCGTCGTACGCGGCCTCCGCAGGATCGCCGTTGAGGCCGAGGCGGCCGTGCTCGAGCGAGCGCAGCGCCTTCTGGAGCGACTCGGGGAAGGTCCGCCCGATGGCCATGGCCTCGCCGACCGACTGCATCTGGGTGCCGAGGACGGCCCGCTGGCCGGGGAACTTCTCGAACGCCCACCGCGGGACCTTCGTGACCACGTAGTCGATGGTGGGCTCGAAGCTCGCCGGCGTCTTCTTCGTGATGTCGTTCGGGATCTCGTCGAGCGTGTACCCGACGGCGAGGCGGGCGGCGATCTTGGCGATCGGGAAGCCGGTGGCCTTCGAGGCGAGCGCCGACGAGCGCGACACCCGGGGGTTCATCTCGATCACGACCATGTCGCCGTTCTCGGGGTTCAGCGCGAACTGCACGTTCGAGCCGCCGGTCTCGACGCCGACGCGGCGCAGGCAGGCGAAGGCCGCGTCGCGCATCTTCTGGTACTCGACGTCGGAGAGGGTCTGGGCCGGGGCGACCGTGATCGAGTCACCCGTGTGGACCCCCATCGGGTCGACGTTCTCGATCGAGCAGATGATCACGCAGTTGTCCGCGTGGTCCCGCATGACCTCGAGCTCGTACTCCTTCCAGCCCGCGATGCTCTTCTCGATGAGGATCTCGGTGATGGGGCTGGCGTCGAGGCCGAAGCTGGCGACCTTCTCGAACTCCTCGGGCGTCGAGGCGATGCCCGTGCCCTTGCCGCCCAGGATGAACGCCGGGCGGATCACGACGGGCAGGCCGATCTCGGTGACCACCTCGCGGGCCTTGACCATGGCCGCGGCGACCTGCTCGCCCTTGGGGGCGTGCTTCAGCTCGGCCGGGGGCCGGGCCGAGCCCGACGACGGCACGTCGAGGCCGATCTCGATCATGGCGATCTTGAACCGCTCGCGGTCCTCGGCGGTGGCGATGGCCTCGGCGTCGGCGCCGATCAGCTCCACGCCGTACTGGTCGAGCACGCCGGCTTCGACCAGCTCCATCGCCAGGTTCAGCGCGGTCTGGCCGCCGAGCGTCGGGAGCAGTGCGTCGGGCCGCTCCTTCTCGATGATCTTGGTGAGGATCTCGACGTCGAGCGGCTCCACGTAGGTGGCGTCGGCGAAGTCGGGGTCGGTCATGATCGTGGCCGGGTTCGAGTTGGCCAGGATCACCCGGTAGCCCTCCTCGCGGAGGACGCGGCACGCCTGGGTGCCCGAGTAGTCGAACTCGCAGGCCTGCCCGATGACGATGGGGCCCGAGCCGATCAGCAGGATCGAGGAGAGGTCGGTGCGCTTCGGCATCAGTTGCCAGCCTTCGTGCGGGTCATGAGCTGGGCGAAGTCCTCGAAGAGGTAGGCGGAGTCGTGGGGGCCGGGCCCCGCTTCGGGATGGTGCTGGACCGAGAAGGCCGGCACGTCGAGCGCCCGGATCCCCTCGATCACGCCGTCGTTCAGGTTGACGTGGGTGACGTCGGCCCGGTCGAGGGAGCCCTCGGCGACGGCGAAGTTGTGGTTCTGGCTGGTGATCTCGACGGCCCCGTCACGGAGGCGGCGGACCGGGTGGTTGCCGCCGTGGTGGCCGAACGGGAGCTTCTCGGTGGTGCCGCCGAGCGCGGTGGCGAGGAGCTGGTGGCCCAGGCAGATGCCGAACACCGGGACCTCGCCGAGCAGCGAGCGGATGGCGTCGACCCCGTAGGAGACCGTGGCCGGATCGCCGGGGCCGTTCGACAGGAACACCCCGTCGGGCGCCTTGGCCAGCACCTCGTCGGCCGGCGTGGTGGCCGGCACGACCTCGACGGTGGCGATGCCGGAGAGGTGGCGCAGGATCGTGGTCTTGATGCCGAAGTCGTAGGCCACGACCCGGAAGGGGCCGCCGGCGACGGTGTAGGGCTCGGCGGTGGTGACCTGGCCGACCAGGTCGACGCCGTCGGTGCCCGGCTCGGCCTGGGCCGCGGCCTTGAGGGCGGTCTCGTCGACGACGCTCCCGTCGGGGGCTTCGCCGAGTGCGCCGAACGCCCCGGGCATCGCCCCGGTGTCGCGGATGTGGCGGGTGAGGCGGCGGGTGTCGACGCCGCCGATGCCGGGCACGCCGTGGCGGCTGAGCCACTCGTCGAGGTCCTCGGTGGCGCGCCAGTTGGAGCGGCGGCGGGCCAGCTCCCGGACGACCACGCCCCGGCAGAACGGCTGCCGGGACTCGTCGTCGGACGCGGTCACGCCGTAGTTCCCGATGTGCGGGTAGGTGAAGGTGATGATCTGCCCGGCGTAGGACGGGTCCGACAGGACCTCCTGGTAGCCGGAGAGCACGGTGTTGAAGACGACCTCACCGGTGGCGATGCCCGAGGCAGGGGTGGCGCCGAGCGCCTCGCCCTCGAACACGGTGCCGTCGGTGAGGACGAGGAGCGCGTCGCGGACGGTCACTTCCGACCCCCGACGACCTGTGCCCGGGCAAAAAGAAAGCCCCCGCAAGGGGGCTCGGGCGGCGAAACGAGTTGGGACATCTGCACTCTCCTGTCCGTGCGGGCCTCACAGGACCCGCTTCACGGTCAGGAGGACAACGTATCAGCCGCGCCCGGTCCCGCCCGACTCGAATCGGCGCCCGAGGCGGCAGAACGTCGTAGCGTTCGCGCATGGCCCTCCCTGCACCCGCGCCCGACCGAACCGCCGTCGTCACCGGAGCCTCGTCGGGCATCGGCGCCGCCATCGCCCGCGACCTCGCGGGGCGCGGCTGGGGTTGCACCCTCGTCGCCCGGTCGGCCGACAAGCTCACCGAGCTGGCCGCCGAGCTCCGGGGGTCCGGGGTGCGCGCCGAGGTCCTGCCCGCCGACCTCACCGACCGCACCGCGCGGGCCGAGCTGCTCGACCGGGTCACGGACCTCGGCCTCACGCCCGACCTGCTGGTCAACAACGCCGGCCTCTCGACGCTGGGCCGCGTCGCCGAGGCGGACCCCGAGCGGGAGATGGCGATGATCGAGCTCGACGTCGTGGCGGTGGTCGACCTCACCGTCCGCTTCCTGCCCGGCATGGTCGAGCGCGGCCAGGGCGGGATCCTCAACGTGGCCTCCACCGCGGCGTTCCAGCCGCTCCCCGGACAGGCCGGCTACGGCGGCTGCAAGGCGTTCGTGCTCTCCTACACGCGCAGCCTCGGCGGCGAGCTCAAGGGCACGGGCGTCCACGCCACCGCCCTCTGCCCCGGCCCGGTCGACACCGGGTTCGGCGAAGCCGCTGGCTTCGACAAGGACGAGGCCGAGGCCTCCCTCCCGAGCTTCATGTGGGAGTCGCCCGAGGCCGTGGCCAAGACCGGCCTCGACGCCCTGGCCGCCAACCACCCCGTGGCGATCCCCGGCACGGCGAACCGCATCGGCGCCACGTTCGCCAACCTCGCGCCGAAGCGCCTCCTCGTCCCGCTCCTCGCCTCGAGGCACCCCGCCCTCAAGTAGCGGCACCACCCAGCACCTCGTCCACGTCCACGAGCACGAGGAAGGTCGCGCCGGGAGCCGGGTCCGAGGCCAGGTCCGACGACAGCGCCTCGAAGCAGGACTCGCACACGAGCGCGGAGCGGACGACCGGGCGCTCGTCGTACGAGCGCAGCTCCACCTCGATGACCTGGCCGCCGTCGAGCTCGTAGCCGCACCCGTCGCAGGTGGACGGGAGCTCGACGTCGGCAGTGCTGACGTCGATGACGGTCCCCTCGCCCCAGTCCACGGGCCGACCTCTAGCGCTGGGCTTCGCCGCTGATGACGACGGGCTCGCCGGCGAGGATCGTGTGGCGGACCCGGCCCTTCAGCTCGCGGCCCTGGTACGGGGTGTTGGTGCTGCGGCTGGCCATGGCGGCGCCGTCGACGGTCCAGGTGACCTCGGGGTCGATGACGCACAGGTTGGCCGGGTTGCCCTCGGCCACGGGCAGGCCGTGGGTGTCGCCGGCGCCGATGACCGCGGCCGGGTTCCACGACAGGGCGGCGAGGACCTGCTGGATCGGCAGGTCCAGCTCCGTCAGCGCGAGCGCCAGCGCGGTCTCCAGGCCGAGCATCCCGGGAGGAGCCTGGTCGAACGGCAGCTCCTTGGTCTCGGCGGTGTGCGGGGCGTGGTCGGTGGCGATGATGCCGATGGCGCCGTCGGCCAGGCCCGCCTTCACCGCGGCCACGTCCTCGGCGGTCCGCAGGGGCGGGTTCACCTTGAAGACCGGGTCGTAGGACGCGCACTCGGCATCGGTCAGCGTGAAGTGGTGGGTGGTGGCCTCGGCGGTGACCGGGAGGCCGGCGGCGATGGCGTCGCGGATCATGGCGACGGACCGGGCCGTGCTCATGTGCTGGAAGTGGACCTTGCAGCCGGTGAGGCGGGCGAGGGCGATGTCGCGCATCACCATCAGCTCCTCGGCCTCGGCGGGCTGGCCGGGGATGCCGAGGCGGGCGGACCACTCCCCCTCGTGCATGTGGCCGCCACCGCAGAGGGCGTCGTCCTCGCAGTGCTGGGCGAGCGTGACGCCCAGGCCGGTGGCGTACTCCATGGCCCGCCGCATGAGGGCGTTGCTCTGCACGCCCGAGCCGTCGTCGGTGAACAGGCGCACGCCGAGCGCGGCCATCTCGGCCATCGGGGCCAGCTGCTCGCCGCCGCGGCCCACGGTGATGGCACCGGAGGTGTACACGTCGCACGGCGCGGTGCGGCCCAGGTCGAGCACCTGCTGCACGACCGCGGCGCTGTCGATGGCCGGGGTCGTGTTCGGCATGGCGAGGATCGCCGTGTAGCCGCCGAGCGCGGCGCCACGGGCACCGGTCTCGACCGTCTCGGCCTCCTCCTTGCCCGGCTCGCGGAGGTGGGTGTGGACGTCGACGAGGCCGGGCGCCACGATGCAGCCGGCGGCGTCGAGCGTGCGGTCGGCATCGAGGTCGGCGCCGACCGCGGCGATGCGGCCGTCGGCGATGACGACGTCGGCGGTGCGCTCACCGGTGGCGTCGACGACGCGCCCGCCCTTGATGACGATGGACGGGGACTCAGGCACGGGCGGGATCTTCCTCGGTGTGGGCGGACGGGCTGTCGGTCGGTGTGGGGTCGGTGCGGATCGGGGGCGCCGCCGGCGGGGCGACGAGGCCGGTGCCGGAGCCGAGCAGCAGGTACAGGACGGCCATGCGGACGGCCACGCCGTTGCGCACCTGGTCGAGGATCACCGACCGGGGCAGGTCGGCGACCTCGGCGGCGATCTCCACGCCTCGGTTCATCGGGCCCGGGTGCATCACCAGGGCGTCGTCGGCGAGCAGGTCGACCCGGCGGTTGGTCAGGCCGAAGCAGGCCGTGTACTCCCGCAGCGACGGGAGCAGGGCCTCGTTCATGCGCTCGCGCTGCATGCGGAGCAGGTACACGACGTCGACGGTGGGCAGCACCTGGTCGAGGTCGTGGCTGACCTTGACCGGCCAGCCCTCCAGGCTCGGCGGCAGCAGCGTCGGCGGCGCGACGAGCGTCACCTCGGCCCCCATCGCCGTGAACGCCAGCACGTCGGATCGGGCGACCCGGCTGTGCTTGATGTCGCCGACGATCGCGATGTGCTGGCCGCGCAGGTCGCCGCGGTGCTGGCGGATCGTGTAGCAGTCGAGCAGCGCCTGGGTGGGGTGGGCGTGCCAGCCGTCGCCGGCGTTGATGACCGCCGCATCGACCCAGCCGGCGATGCGGTGGGGCGCCCCCGCCGAGCTGTGGCGCACGACGATGGCGTCGATGCCCATCGCCTCGATCGTCTTGGCGGTGTCACGCAGGGACTCGCCCTTCTTCACCGACGACGAGCTCACCGAGAAGTTCATGGTGTCGGCCGACAGCCGCTTGGCTGCCGTCTCGAAGGACAGCCGGGTGCGGGTGGAGTCCTCGTAGAACAGCCAGGCGACGGTCTTGCCGCGCAGGGCGGGGACCTTCGGGATCGGGCGCTCGGACACCTCGACGAACGAGTCGGTCAGCCGCAGGACCTCATCGATCCCGGCGGCGCCGCCGAGGTCCGGGATGTCGAGGAGGTGGCGGACGGGATCGGAGGAGCCGCCGCTCATCGGATCATCTCCCCCAGGTCGACCCCGTCGGCGTGGACGTCGACCACCTCGTCGCGCCGCGTCGGCAGGTTCTTGCCGACGTAGTCGGGGCGGATCGGCAGTTCGCGGTGGCCGCGGTCGATCATCACGGCCAGCCGGATCGCACGAGGCCGCCCGTAGTCGGACAGCGCGTTCAGCGCAGCCCGGATCGTGCGGCCGGTGAAGAGCACGTCGTCGCACAGGACGACGGTCCGGCTGTCGAGCGACCACGGGATGTCGGTGACCGCTTCGGGCAGCACCGGCCGGAGCCCGATGTCGTCTCGGTAGAAGGCGACGTCGAGCGTGCCCACCGGCACCTCCACCTGGGCGATGGCGTTCAGGGCGCCGGCGAGCGAGTCGGCCATGGCCACCCCGCCCGTCTGGAGCCCGATCAGGAGGATCTCGTCGATCCCCTGGTTGGCTTCGATGATCTCGTGGGCCATGCGCCAGACCGCCCGCTGGACGTCGTCGGCCTCCATCACCCGGGTCCGTGGCGCGAAGACGCCCCCGTACGGGGGCGCTTGGCGTCGTTCTCGTTCAGCCATGTCGGCTCGCTTCCTGTCCGTCTGGGCCTCACGGGACCCGCTTCACGGTCAGAAGCGGAACCTACACCCCTCTCGCCGATGCTCGCAGCGAAGCGTCAGGCGCGGTCGCGGATCCAGACCTCGGTGCCGGTGTCGAGCTCGCCGGCGCGGGTCATCCCGGCGGCCTCGGCGACCCGGCCCGCCTTGGGGTTGTCGGGCTGGGTCCGGGCGAACAGGCGCTTCACCGGCAGCTCGCGGAGCACCCACTCGGCGAACAGCGCGGCCGCGGCCGACGCCCGGCCCCCGCCGCGCGCCTCGGGGGCGAGCCAGTAGCCGAGCTCGGCCCAGCCCTTGTCGGCCTCGACCATGACCAGGCCCACCTCGCCGAGGACGGTGCGGGGCTGGTCGAGCTGGCTGATCACCAGGTCCATGGCCAGGCCCTTCGAGCGGCGGACCTCCTCGCCCCGGATCCAGGCCCGGGCGGCGTCGACGGAGGCATCCTCGGGCACCGTGGTCCAGCGCGCCACCTCGGTCTCGGCCCACGCGGCCGCGAGCACCGCGGGGTCCTCCTCGCCCGCACCCCACGGGCGCAGGCCGATCTGGGTGGCAGGGTCGGCGAGCGGCGGCCAGGGCAGCGGGAAGATCCACGGTTCGGCCCAGCCATCGCTCATCGTCACTGCTCCGATCGCAACTCGGCGGCCAGCCGGGACAGCAGGCCGTTGATGAAGGTGTGGGAGTCGTCGGTCGAGTAGCGCTTGGCCAGCTCGACCGCCTCCGAGATGCAGGCGCCGACCGGCACGTCGGTGTGGGCCAGCTCGTAGGTGGAGAGCCGCAGCAGGTTGCGGTCGACGGCCGGCATGCGGACCACTGTCCACCCCACCGAGTACCGGCCGATCAGCTCGTCGAGCTCGTCGAGGTGGTCGCTGACCCCGACGACGAGCTCGGCGGCGTAGGGCTCGGGCTTCACGGGCAGCCGGTCGATCACCTCCGCGATGGGCGCCATGCCCTTCTGCTCGGCCTCGTAGAGCAGGGCGAGCGCCCGCTCCCGAGCCTCGCGCCGGGTGCCGATGCCGTCGAAGCCGGACACCCGGTCGGGTGCCGCCTCGGGGGCGTCCTCGTCGAGCTCGGCGTCGTCGAGGGCGACCTCGCCCAGTTCGACGTCGACGTCGGGCTCGTCGTCGACGGGGATCTCGACCTCCTCGAAGGCCTCGATCACGTCGTCGTCGCCGAGCTCGAGGCCCGGCGGCAGGAAGGAGTTGTCAGGGGTGTCGGTCACCGGGGGCACGGGCCTAGGCGCGGGTGATGTAGTCGCCGGTGCGGGTGTCGACCTTGAGCTTGTCGCCCACGTTGACGAACAGCGGCACCTGGATCACCTTGCCGGTCTCGAGCGTGGCCGGCTTGCGGGCACCCGACACGCGGTCGCCCTGGACGCCCGGCTCGGTCTCCGACACGGTCAGCTCGACCGAGGCGGGCAGGTCGACGCCCACGATCTCGTCGCCGTACATCTGCAGGATCGCGCTGGCCGACTCGAGCAGGTAGTCGGCGGCGCTGCCGAGGGACTCGGGCGCCACGTGGAGCTGCTCGTAGGACTCGGAGTCCATGAAGACGTAGTCGGCGCCGTCGCGGTACAGGTACTGCATGTCGCGCTTGTCGATCATGGCCTGCTCGACCTTCTCACCCGCGCGGAACGTCTTCTCCAGCTGGTTCCCGGTGCGGACGTTGCGCAGGGTGGTGCGGACGAAGGCGCCGCCCTTGCCCGGCTTCACGTGCTGGAACTCGACCACCTGGTAGAGGCCCTCCGGCAGGTTGAGGCTCATGCCGTTCTTCAGGTCGTTGGTGGTGATGGCCATGTGGGTTCCTTCGGGTGCAAGGTGCGTGAACTGGGTGCCGCGTCAGACCGCGGCGAGCTTCGGGGTGAGCGTGATCGGACGGCAGCCGTCGGGGGTGACGACCACCGTGTCCTCGATGCGCACGCCACCGTGCTCGGGGAGGTAGACGCCCGGTTCGACGGTGACCACGCAGCGGTCGGTCAGCGTAGCAGTGGAGCTCTGCCCCACCCGGGGGTCCTCGTGGATGTCCAGGCCGACGCCGTGGCCGGTGCCGTGGAGGAACGCCTCGCCCCAGCCGGCGCCGTCGATGACCGAACGGCAGGCCGCGTCGACCGCCTTGGCCTCGATCCCGTCGGTCACGGCGGCGACGCCGGCGGCCTGGGACTCGAGGACGACGTCGTACATGCGCTGCTGGGTCTCGCTGAGGTCGCCGACGGCCACGGTGCGGGTCATGTCGGAGTGGTACCCGTCGACCAGCGCCCCGAAGTCGATGACCACCAGGTCGCCCTCGGCGATGGTGCGGTGGCCGGGCCGGTGGTGCGGGAGCGCGCCGTTCGGACCGGACGCGACGATGGTCTCGAAGCTGACGTCGTCGGCGCCGAGCCGGCGCATCGCGGTGTCGAGATCCAGGCCGAACTCGATCTCGGTCGGGCCGTCGGCGAGCCGCGGGCGGACCTCGGCCAGGGCGGCGTCGGCGATGGCGGCGGCCGCGGCCAGGCGGTCGATCTCGCCGTCGTCCTTGAGGAGGCGCAGCCCACCGACCAGGCCGGTGGTGGCGACGAGCTCGGCCGCGGGGAACCAGGTCTGGTCGTAGGTCCGCTGGGCGGCCCAGGTCACCGCATCGGCCTCCAACCCGAGCCGGGTCGCTCCGGACCGCTGCAGGCCACTGGCCACGATGTCCTTCTGCTTCAGGTTGTGGACCTCGATGCGGGCCTGCACCCCGGCGGCGCCGAGCTGGGCCGCCGACTGCTGGCCGTAGCGGCCGTCGGTGACGAACAGCAGCTCGTCGGCGGTCACGAGCAGCAGGGCCGCCGACCCCGTGAAGCCGGTGAGGTAGCGGATGTTGGTGAGGTTGGTGACGAGCAGCGCCGGCACGTCGGCCGCCGCCATGGCACCTCGGAGCCGGTCGGCCCGGCCGGCGACGTCCATCGGGGTCAGGTCGGTCATCCCTCCAGCATCTCCGCCACGGCCTCGATCGCCAACCGGTAGCCGTCGCCGCCCTGGCCGGCGACGGTGGCGCTGGCCACCGGCTCGACCACGGACAGGTGCCGCCACGCCTCCCGCTGCTTGGGGTCGGAGAGGTGCAGCTCGACGATGGGCCCGTCGAACGCATCGAGCGCGTCGTGGATCGCCCACGCGTAGTGCGTGAACGCCCCCGGGTTGATGACGATGGCGGCGCACCGGCCCCGAGCCGCGTGGATGGCGTCGATGAGCACGCCCTCGTGGTTGCTCTGCAGGTGCTCCAGCCCCAGACCAGCCGCATCGGCCGCCGCGGTGGCCGTGGCCACGTGGTCCGCCAGCGTGGCCGTCCCGTACACGGCGGGATCGCGCTCCCCCAGCAGGTTCAGGTTCGGTCCCGACAGCAGCAGGACGATCTTCTTCGGCACCGGTTCATCGTTGCCGATCCCGACCCAGCGACCGCGGAGGGTTGACCGCGGTGTCAGGTGACGGCGTCAGACGTCCTCGGGCCGGCCTGTGTCACTTGGGTGCCGGGGACCGGTCGTCCTCCGCAGCTCCCGGGCGGAACCCACGCGCCCACGCCAGCGGACGCCCGCTGCCCCTCGTCGCCGACTCGAGCACCGTCCTCGACGACACCCGATCGGTTCTTGTCGTCGAACGACACCCTGAGGGTGCCGAATCTCGACAAGAACCCGACCCGTTCGGTTCTTGTCGTCAAATGACACCCATCGCGTGCCGAATCTCGACAAGAACCGATGCAACCCCGGCACCACCAGCCCGGGCCGGGTCACCCCCTGGCCAGCATGGGTCGGGCCGATGGGAGCCGGTCGACGTTCAGGTGACGGCGTCGAAGGCTCGGAGGAGGAGCTTGCGGTCGTCGATGCGGACGGGCTCGACGCCGTTCGGGCCGTCGAGGACGAAGGTGACGCCGTCGACGGCCTTCTTGTCCCGGCTGTAGAGGTCGACCAGCTGCTCGGGGTCCATGCCGGGCGGGACGACCATCGGGAGGTCGTAGCCGCCGACGACCCGGCGGTGCTCCTCGACCCGAGCGCCGTCGACGCGTCCGAGCAGGCGGGCGACCTCGGCGGCGTAGATCAGGCCGATGGCGACGGCCTCGCCGTGGCGGAGGTCGTAGTGCCCGGCCGTCTCCAGCGCGTGGCCGAGGGTGTGGCCGTAGTTGAGGATCGCCCGACGGCCGCCCTCGCGCTCGTCGCTGCCGACCACGTGGGCCTTGCACCGCACGCACGCGGCGACGGCTTCCTCGAGCGACAGGTCGGGCAGGTCGTCGACCCCGAGGAAGGCGTACTTGGCCATCTCGCCGGTGCCGTTGCGGTACTCCCGGGGCGGGAGGGTCCCGAGCGTCTCGGTGTCGCACAGCACCGCGGCCGGCTGCCAGAACGAGCCGACGAGGTTCTTGCCCTCGGGCAGGTTCACACCGGTCTTGCCGCCGATGGCGGCGTCGACCTGGCCGAGCAGCGTCGTGGCCACGTGCACGACCGGGATGCCCCGGTGGTACACGGCGGCCGCGAACCCGGCGGTGTCGGTGACCACGCCACCGCCCACCGCCACGACGCAGTCGCCGCGGGTGAGGCCCCAGGCCGCCCAGTCCCGGCAGAGGTCCTCGACGGTGCCGAGGTCCTTGGCGTCCTCGCCCTCGCCCATCGTGAAGATCCGGTGGTCGACCCCCGGGTCGACCTCCCACGGAATGGAGGCCTGGGTGACGACCGCCGCCCGCTTCACCCCGATGGGGAGCAGCTCGGTGAGGCGCTCGCGGGCGCCGTGACCGACCAGGACCGGGTAGGACCGGTCCCCCAGCGGGACCTCGAGCTCGATCATCGGAGGACCTCCGGGCTGGTGACGGCGGCCGGGTCGACCACGTGGAGGGCGATCAGCTCCTCGACCACCTGCTCGGCGATGCGCCACTTGGGCTTCTCGCCGGCCTCGTGGTGCGGACGGACCTCGACGACGGCGTCGGCGACCTCGCGGTACCAGCCGTCTCGCGCCTCGTACATCTGCTGCATCACGTCGAGCGGGTCGTCGCCCAGGAGGGGCCGGTGGGCCTTGGCCTGCACGCGGGAGGCGAGGAACTCGGGCGTCCCGTGGAGGTACACCGCGGTGACGTCGTGCTCCTGGAGCCGGCGCCGGTTCGACTCGGTGACGACCACGCCGCCTCCGGCGCCGAGCACGAGGGCCTCGGGCTCCGAGAGCAGCGATTCGAGGAGGTCGGCCTCGGCGGCGCGGAACGCCGGCTCGCCGTCCTCGAACCACGAGGCGACCGACCGCCCGGTGCGGGCCTCGATCTCGACGTCCGCGTCGATGAAGCGGTGGCCGATGAGCTTGGCGACCTTCTTGCCGACCGTGGTCTTGCCCGAGCCCATCAGGCCGACGAGCACGACGTGGGTGGCCCGGACGTCGGTGCTCTCGTCAGGCACCGACGGGGCCCTGTTCCAGCGCGTCGACGAACGTGCGGTGGTTGCGGACGAGCTCGTCGACGGAGTCGCCGCCGAACTTCCGGGTGGCCTCGTTGGCCAGGACCAGCGCCACCATGTGCTCGACCACCACGCCCAGAGCGGGCACGGCGGTGACGTCGGTGCGCTCCTTGAACGACACGCCCGCCTCCTTGGTGGCGGTGTCGACCGTGGCGAGGGTGGGCCGGTTGAGGGTGGCGAGCGGCTTCATCGCGGCCCGCACGACGACGGGCTCGCCGGTGGAGATGCCGCCCTCGACGCCGCCGGAGAAGTTCGAGGTGCGCTCGTAGCCCTCGGCGTCGGTCCACACGACCGGGTCGTGCGCAGCGCTCCCCCGCCGACCGGCGACGTCGAAGCCGTCGCCGACCTCGACGCCCTTCACGGCCTGGATGCTCATGACGGCTTGGGCGAGGGCGCTGTCGAGCTTGCGGTCCCAGTGGACGTGGCTGCCGAGGCCGATCGGCACGCCGTAGGCGATGGCCTCGACGACGCCGCCCAGCGAGTCGCCTTCCTTGGCGGCCTCCTTGATCTCGGCGACCATCGCCGCCGCCGCATCGAGGTCGAGGCAGCGGACCTCGTTCTCGTCGACGCGGCCGAGGTCGGCCGGGCCGGGGCGCTCCGCCGACGTGGAGCGGGCCGGGCCCATCTGGATGACGTGCGAGACGATCTGGACGCCCAGCTGGGCGAGGAGCTGCTTGGCGACCGTGCCGGCGGCCACCCGCGCCGCGGTCTCACGGGCGGAGGCCCGCTCGAGGACGTCGCGGGCATCGGTGAAGCCGTACTTCTGCATGCCCGCGAGGTCGGCGTGACCGGGGCGGATCTGGGTGAGCGGGGCCTGCGTGGGCCCGTCCTCGGCGCGGGGCGACATCTCGGTGCCCCACTTGTCGGGGTTGCGCTCCCACTCCGTGTTGGCGATCTCGATCGCGATTGGCGACCCGAGGGTGCGCCCGTGGCGGACCCCGCCGACCAGCGTGACCTGGTCCTGCTCGAAGCGCATGCGGGGCCCACGGCCGTAGCCGAGGCGCCGGCGGCTGAGCTCCGATGCGATGTCCTCGACCGCCAGCTCCAGCCCGGCCGGGACGCCTTCGATGACGACGATCAGGGCCTTGCCGTGGGATTCTCCGGCGGTGAGGTAGCGGATCACCTGGCCAAACCTACTGGCCGGTCACCACCGGCAACGAAGTGCTTGCGGGCGGCCGCAGGGCGGCGGTGTCGTCCTCGTTGATGTCGTAGGCCCGCAGGATCGGGGCGTGGAAGAGGATCACCAGGATCGTGCCGAGGGCCAGCCACGGGCCGAACGGGAACGGCCGGCTCTCCTTGCGCACGAACAGGATCCCGATGCCCACGACCAGACCGATCAGGCTCGAGGCGATCAGCGCGAACAGGCACAGGAGCGGGTTGATCCACCCCAGCCAGAGGCCGAGGAGGATGGCGAGCTTCACGTCGCCCATGCCCATGCCCTCCTTGCGGAGGAGGAGCTCCCAGGCCAGCAGCAGGACGAGCAGGAACCCGGCGAAGCCGATGGCGCCGATGACCGCGCCGAGGATGGCGGCCGCCGGGTCGTCCGTGGCCGCGAGCGACAGCAGCGGGATCGCCACCAGCGAGACGAGGATCGAGGGGTAGGTGATCTTGTTCGGGAGGATGTACAGCTCGAGGTCGATCACCGACAGCGCCAGCAGCACCGAGAACAGCAGCGCGTACGGGATCACCTCGATCGAGGCCCCGAAGCACAGTCCGGCGAGCACCCAGAGCACGGCGTTGCCCGCCTCGACCAGCGGATAGCCCGCCGGTATGGGCTCACCGCAGCTGCGGCACCTCCCCTTCAGCAGCAGCCAGGAGATGACCGGGATGTTGTCCCGGGTCTGGATCGGCTGTTCGCACTGCGGGCACTTCGACGGCGGCGAGACGATCGACTCACCGGACGGCACCCGGACGATGACCACGTTCAGGAACGACCCGATGACGAGGCCGAACAGGGCGAGGAGGACGAGCAGGAGGCCGGTCGGCATGGGTCGGAACGCTACCGGTCGGCCGCGCGTGCACCGGGCATGGCCGGCGGGCGGGCGCAGCCCGGATCAGGGTGGGATCCGCGCTCGATCAGGGCTTGACGGAGGAGAGGAACTTCAGCAGCGAGTCGCGCTCCTCGTCGACCGGGCTGGCCGGTGCCGGCGCCGCCGGCATCTCGTGGACGTCGGCCTCGTCGACGGCCTCGAGGGCGGGCGGCTCCTCAGCGGAGGTCGCGGCGTCGAACTCGTACGAGTCCGCCGGGGCGAAAGGGTCGGCACCACCGAACCCGTCGATCGTCCCCGGCTCGCCGATCAGCTCGCTCATGGCGGCCTCGGCCTCGAAGTCGGCCAGCGACTCGAACTGCTCGAAGTCCTCGTTGCGGCCGTCCACCGGGTGGGGGTCGAACGACTCGAAGCCGTCGACGGCCCCGCCGAACCCGTCGACCGAGCCGGTGATGATCTCGCCTTCGTAGGCGACGCCCTCACCGGGCAGCGGCTCGGGGAGCAGCGCGTCCTCGCGGTCCTCCATGACGACGGGGCGGTCCTCCGCGCTCAGGTCGTGGAGGTCGGTCATCGGCTCTCCGATGGGCTCCTCGAACTGGTCGAAGTCGTCGAGCTCGACCCGCGGCGGCTGGTAGCCGTGGGTGGCGCGGACGGCCACGAGGCCGGCCTCGGCCAGGTCGACCACCAGGCGGGAGGCCGCCAGGTCGGTCAGCTCGAGCGCGGCGGCCAGGTCGTGGACGTTGCCGCCCCCGCCGATGGCCGAGATCACGCGCCAGCGGTCGGCGGACACCACGACCTCGGCCTCCTCGAGCTCGGCGGCCAGGGAGACCCAGGCCTCCATGCTCGGCACGACGGCCTCGATGGCCGTCCACTCGTCGACCAGCGCCTCGGCGGTGGCGATGGTGGCGTCCACGTCCGCCTCCCAGCCCGTGTCGGCGACGTCGCCCTCGTCGAAGGCGAAGGACCCGTCCTCCAGGCGGAGCAGCTCGTACACCACGTCCGACGGGTCGGACGCGTGCGGCGACAGGTCGGTCGAGGCCGAGGCGATGGTGCCCAGGCAGAGCACCACCTCGCCGGACCCGGTGGTGCCGGCCACCTCGAGGTGGCCCGACTTGGCGGCACCGGCCAGGAGCCGCAGCACGTCCGGCAGTGCAAAGGACTTGAGGTCACCCTGAAGGGCCACGGCGATTCTCCTGAGGATGGACGGGACCGGATGGTCCTCGTTCCATCGGCATCCGCCCGGAAAACTGAAGGGCTGCCCGCTACGAGCGGGCGGCGGCCTCCATGACGCCGACGTCAGGTGCGACGCCGGTCCAGAGCGCCACGGCCCGGGCCGCCTGGTGCACGAGCATGCCGATGCCGTCGACGGGCCGGGCGCCTGCGGCCGCCGCCTGGCGCAGCAGCGGGGTCTCCACCGGGAGGTACACGAGGTCGACGACGGTCTGGCCGGCGCGCAGCACCCCCGGCTCGACCGGGCTCGGGCCGTCGTCGTCGGGCCCGGCACCCATGCCGATGGACGTGGCGTTGACGACGAGGTCCGCGTCGCGCACGTCGGCCGGCGCACCGACCCGACCCACCGGTCCGGCGAGGGCCGCGGCCGACTCGGCCCGAGCGGCGGTGCGGTTGACGACCGCGACCTCGGCCGCACCCGCGCCAGCGAGCGACCGCACGACGGACCGGGCCGCTCCCCCGGCGCCGAGGACGGCGCACCGCAGGCCCGCCGGCTGGAGCTGCTGCCCCGAGGCGAGGGCGTCGAGGAGACCACCGCCGTCGGTGTTGTGCCCGACGAGCTCGTCGTCCTCCCAGGCGATGCAGTTCACGGCGTCGAGCGCCGCGGCCTCCGGGCTGAGGCGGTCGAGCCCGGCGATCACGTCGTGCTTGTGCGGCATCGTCACCGACAGCCCGCCGAGGCCGAGGACCCGCATGGCGTCCACCGCCCGGGCGGCATCGCCGGCCGCCACCTCGAGGGCGACGTACGCCCAGTCGAGTCCGGCCGAGGCGAAGGCGGCGTTGACCAGGATGGGCGAACGGGAGTGGCGGACCGGAGACCCGATCACGGCGGCGAGGCGCGTGGACCCGCGCAGCGCGCCGGGTCCGGCGCCGTCAGCCACAGCCCAGGTCCTTCTGGATGCAGATCTGCTTCCCGTCCAGGAACGCCTGGTACGACTCGGTGAAGGTGTGCACGCCCGGGTCCGTGAGCACGTAGTACAGCCAGTCGCCCTCGGCCGGGTGCAGCGCGGCGTTCAGTGCGTACTCGCCGGGCGAGGCGATGGGCGTGGGCGGCAGACCCGGCTGGGTGCGGGTGTTGTACGGCGAGTCGCTCTCGTAGTCGGGCTCGCCCCCCTCGATGTCGGCCAGGTAGCGCGACGTGGCGTCGATGCCGAGCGGCATGCCCTCCTGGAGCCGGTTGTAGATGACCGTGGCGACCTTCGGGGCCTCCTCGGGGCTCCCGGCCTCCTCCTGCACCAGCGATGCCACCGTGATCAGGTCGTAGGGCGACAGCTCGAGCCCGTAGGTCTGCGAGATCGCCGAGGCGGCGCCGTCGATGTCCAGGCCCGCCGTGCGGGTCTCCATCTCCTGGGCCATGGCGGTGAGGACCTGGACCGCGGTCTCGTCGTCGCCCACCTCGTAGGTGGCCGGGAAGAGCAGGCCCTCGTAGGAGGTCACGCCCTCGGGCTTGAGGGCGGTCGGCACCTTCCCCTGGTCCAGCGCGGCTTGCAGCTCCTCGACCGTGAGGCGCGGCACCTTCTCGTGGATCCGGGTCAGGATCTGGTCGACCGTGTAGCCCTCGGGGATGCTCACCTTGGTGGTGCTGGCCGACGCGGGGGTGCCCGGCCCGGCGTTCAGCACCTTGATGGCATCGTCGAAGCTCGAGTTCTTGTGGAACGTGTAGGTGCCGGCCTGCACCGCGGTGAGGTCCTTGCCGCCGACGTAGAAGCCGAACACGGTGGCGCTGCTGATCACGCCCTCATCGTCGAGGATCGACCCCACCTTGCTCGTGGTGGCGCCTTCGGGGATCTGGACCTGGACCTGTTCGCCCGGCCCGCCGGGCGGGTCGACCTGGTTGTGGTACCACCACATGGCCCCGCCGACGACGCCCCCCACCAGCAGGACGACCACGATCAGGGCGACGAGCCACCGCGGGATGCGGCTCTCGTGGGGCAGGTCGAAGTACTCCTCCTCCTCGCGCTCGCGCCGAGGCCGGCGGGGCGGGGCGGCCGGCGGGAGCTGGCTGCGGTCCCGGCGGGGCGGGCGACCGTTGCGGGGCGCCTCGCCGGAGCGGGGTGCACGGGGGCCGCGAGGCGGACGGCGAGGACCGGCGGAGGCCGGTTCGACGGGCGCCTCGGTCCAGATGTCGGGGTCGAGCGGCGCGCCGGAGCTGCCACCGCCAGGACGGTCGGTTCCTTCGTAGGTCACGAGCGAGCAGCCCCCTCAGCCGCCTCGTCGTGTGGTCCGTGGTCCAGCCAGTCCTGGAGGATGACCGCGGCCGCCATCTGGTCGATGACCTGCTTGCGCGCCTTGGCGTCGAGGTCGCCGCGCTCCCGCAGGGACCGGTCGGCGATGCGCGTCGTCATCCGTTCATCGTGCACGACGACGGGAACCGGCACCACCTCGGCCAGCTCGTCGCGCTCGGCGAGCACGGCGGTTGCCGCCGGCCCGAGCGTGCCGTCGAGGGCGATGGGCAGGCCGAGGACGAGGGTCCCGGCTTCCCACTCGGCCACCAGGTCGGCGATCTCCCGGTGCAGCCGCGGCCGGTCGCGGTGGCGCTCGAGGGTGCCGATGGGCGTGGCGACGCGCTGGGCGTCGTCGGACACGGCCAGGCCGATCCGCTTCGATCCGAGGTCGAGGGCGAGCACGCGCATGGGCCCCTAGGCGATGCCAGCGGCGGCGCGCGCCTGGTCCAGCGCCTCGTCGATGCGGGAGGCGTCACGTCCGCCCGCCACCGCGAGCTCGGGGTTCTTGCCGCCACCGCCGCCGACCGTGCGGGCGGCATCGGCGATGAGGGCGCCGGCGTCGAGGTCACCGCCCTTGGCGGTGGCCGACACGAGGGCCACGCCCCCGCCCTCGGGTGCGCCGATGAGCACGACGCCGCGGATGCCCGGCTGGTCGCGCACCGCGACGCCGAGGCTGCGCAGGTCGTCTCGGGCCAGGCCGTCGACCCGGGCCACCACCACGCCGTCGACGGCGCCCGCCGCCAGGTCGGTGGCGCCGCCCGAGGCCAGCTTGGACCGGAGCGACTTCACCTCGGCCCGCAGGTCGCGGAGCTCGGCGAGGCGCTTGTCGATGCCGTCGAGCAGCTCCGCCTGCGGCACGCCGATGCGGTCGGCGACCGCCGCCAGCTCGGCCTCCTCGCGGCGCAGCCGGTCGATCGGCCCGGTACCCGTGACCGCTTCGAGGCGGCGCAGGTTGGAGCCGATCGACGTCTCCGACACGATCTTGATGGGGCCGATGTCGCCGGTGCGGCGGACGTGGGTGCCACCGCACAGCTCGGTGGAGTGCGGGCCGGCCTCGAGCACGCGGACGATGTCGCCGTACTTCTCGCCGAAGAAGGCGATGGCGCCCAGCTCGGTGGCCTCGGCCTTGGTGGTCTCGAAGTGGCGGACCGGCTCGTTGGCCAGGACGTCGCGGTTGACGAGGTCCTCGATCTCGGCGACCTGGTCGGCGGTGACCGGCTCGAAGTGGCTGAAGTCGAAGCGCAGGCGGTCGGGCGCGACCAGCGAGCCCTGCTGCTTCACGTGGGTGCCGAGCACCTCGCGCAGCGCCCAGTGGAGCAGGTGCGTGCCGGTGTGGTTGCGGCGGATGGCGTCGCGGCGGTCGACGTCGATGGCCGCCACGACGGTGTCGCCGGCCGCCAGGGTTCCGCTGGTCAGGTGGACGACGTGGCGGTGCAGGCCGGGCAGCGCCTGGAGCGTGTCGACCACGTTGCCCGCGCCGTTGGGACCGGTGATGGTGCCGGTGTCGCCGACCTGGCCGCCGGACTCGGCGTAGAACGGGGTGCGGTCGAGGAACACGCTCACCTCGTCGGCGGCGCCAGGCACCACCGCGAGCACCGTGGCGTCGACGGTGAAGACCTCGCGCCCGACGAACTCGGTCGTGCCGTGCTGGTCGAGGACCCCCTGGAACGCGTCGACCTCGTCGCCGACGGCGATGCCGCCCTTCTTGCCGCCGGCGCGAGCCCGCTCCCGCTGCTCGGCCATGGCCGCGTCGAAGCCGGCGCGGTCGACCGCGAACCCGCGGCCCTCGGCGATCTCGGTGGTGACCTCGAGCGGGAAGCCGTACGTGTCGTGGAGCTGGAACGCCACCGCACCGGGCAGGTCACCGCCCTCGGGCACCTCGGCCAGCGCACCGTCGAGGATGGTGAGGCCGCTGCGCAGCGTGCGGCGGAACTGGTCCTCCTCGCGGCCGAGGATCCCCAGGATCGTGTCCGCGTTGGCGACCAGGTTCGGGTACGCCGGGCCCATGAGCTCGATGACCCGCTCGGCCATGAGCGGCGTGATGGGCTTCTCGACCCCGAGCAGGTAGGCGAAGCGGATGGCCCGGCGGATGATGCGCCGGAGCACGTAGCCGCGCTCCTCGTTGGAGGGGATCACGCCATCGCTGACCAGGAAGGTCATCGTGCGCGCGTGGTCGGCGAGCAGCTTGAGGGCGACGTCGGACTCCGGGTCCGAGCCGAGCGCCTTGCCGGTGGCGACCTCGGCGGCGGCCACCAGGTGGCGCAGCTCGTCGGTCTGGAACACGTCGGGCGACCCGATGGTGACGCCGAGGATGCGCTCGAGGCCGGCGCCGGTGTCGATGTTCTTGGTCTCGAGCGGGCGCAGCGAGCCGTCGGCCAGCCGGAAGTACTGCTGGAACACGAGGTTCCAGAACTCGACGTAGCGCTCCTCGGCCTCGGGGTTCGCCGGGCCGCCGTCGGGGCCGAACTCCGGGCCGAAGTCCCAGAACAGCTCGGACGACGGGCCGCACGGGCCGGTGTCGCCCATCTCCCAGAAGTTGTCCTTGTCGAGGCGCTGGATCCGCTCGATCGGGAACCCGACCTCGTTGACCCACAGCTCGACGGCCTCGTCGTCGTCGATGTGGCAGGTGACCCAGATGCGCTCGGGGTCCAGGCCCAGCACCTCGGTGCTGAACTCCCACGCCCACCGGATGGCGTCGGCCTTGAAGTAGTCGCCGAAGCTGAAGTTGCCCAGCATCTCGAAGAAGCTGAGGTGCCGGAGCGAGCGGCCGATGGCGTCGAGGTCGTTGTGCTTGCCACCGGCCCGGACGCAGGTCTGCACCGATGACGCGCGCGGTGGCCGGTACGGCGCCTGCTCCTCGCCGATGAAGTACGGGACGAACGGCATCATCCCCGAGTTGGTGAACATCGGCGCGGACGGGTGGAGCGGGATCAACCCGCTCGCGGGCACGTCCGTGTGCTGCTTGGACACCCAGAAGTCGGTCCAGACCTGCCGGAGCTCCTGTGCCTTCACGCTGCTCGCCCCCCTTCCGGACGTTGTGGACGGGCTGCGGGGCGCAGCTCCGGCGGTGGTCGACCCACCCTACCGGTCCGCCCTCGCCCGCCACGACGCCGTTGCCACCACCTGCGGCGGACCCGCCGCGCTCCGGCTACGTGAACGACCAGCGGGTGGCGCCACCGGGCTCGACGGTCTGCAGCGCCGTGGCCTGCTCCACGACCAGCCGGTAGACCCGCCAGGGCGGCGGACCGGCGGACGGCGCGCTGAAGGGCGCGGTGAGGGCGATGCCGGACTCGTCGACCTCGCAGGGCCAGCCGTCGTCGGCCGACCACCGCCGGGCCAGGTCGGCCACGATCGCCGGATCGTCGACCAGCGCTGCGGTCGCGTCGACCACCAGGTCGAACTCGTGGGTCGCGACGCTGAGCGAGCAGCGCGGGTCCCGCGCGAGGTTGCGGGCCTTGCGGGTCCGCTCCCCCGTCTCGAACCAGAACGAGCCGTCGACCCAGAGCGCCCCGACGCCCGTGGTGTGGGGCCGCCCGTCGGCGTCGATCGTGGTGAGCCAGCACGTGTGGCGGTCGGGACCGCCGGTGCCCGGCGCCTGGTCCAGCCCCTGGTCGAGCCGGGCCGAGATCGGGGCCCAGTCGAGGGTCGGGATGTCGTACAGCTCGGCGAGGTTCTTCGCGTCCATGGGGGTTCGACGCTCCGGGACCGCCGGACTCATCGCCCTCGGTCGCGGGTCCAGCACCAGGCGGCGAGGCCGGTCCCGGCCGCCAGCGGGACCAGGGCCACCACGTCGCCCCGGTGCAGCCCGTGGGTGTCGGTGAGCGACAGCACCGTGCGGCCCTCCCACGGCGGGTGGCCGGCGACCATCATCACCGCCGCGACGCCGCCCAGGGCGAGCGCCGTCAGCGCGGCCAGCAGGTTCGGGACCCGGTTCCGGCCCGACGTGGGGTCGGGCACCTCAGCGCCGGGCGCGGCGACGCCCGGCGGATCCGGTGCCGGCGTGGGTGGCGACTCGCCCGGCACGCCGCGGCATCGCCGGCTTCGGCTCCTTGTCCGGGGCGGCCTCGCCCACGAACGTGCGGGCGTCGACCTTGGCCCGCAGCTCGGCCTCGGTGGCCCGCATGGCCTCGCGCCCCTCGGCGGCGGCCGCTCGGACGGTGGTTCCGAGGCCCTTGGCGGTGGCCGCGGCTCGGACGGCGACCTGCTCGGGCAGGTACTGCTCGACCGTCTCCTCGACCTTGCGCTTGGCCCAGAAGGCCCCGCTGGCGCCCACGGCGATCCCGGTGCCCATCCAGAAGATGCGCTTGAACACGGCTACTCCTTCCGGATCCGCTTGGCGGCCCGGGTGGCGCCGCTGCGGATCGCGACGGTCTTGATGACCGGGGCGGACAGGGCCCGGTACGCCAGCTTCGAGGTGGCGTCGACGGTGGCCGAGATCGACTCGGCACTGCCCACCAGGCGGTCGACCCGGGCCAGCTCCTCGTTGGCCTCGGCGAGGGCCTCGGCCATCTCGTCGATGAGCGGCAGGGCCTGGGCGTTCAGCTCGTCGAGCGTGCGGGTGACGCGGCGGACGGCGACCAGGATCCGCTGGAGGGCGAAGAGGACGGCGACGACGGCCGCGATGCTGCACCCGGTGACGATGACCATCGCCAGGTCCGATGCGGACATCTCGGCCAGGACGGCGGCGGTCACGACGCGTCCTCGTCGGCGGGCAGGGCGTCGGTCTGGCGCAAGCGGGTCATGCGGTCTGCGATCTCCCGTTCCCGACCGTGCTGCGTCGGTTGGTAGTACTGGCGGCCGGCGACCTCCGGGGGGAGGTACTCCTGCTCGACCCAGCCGCGCGGGTCGTTGTGAGGATACCGGTAGCCGTCACCGTGGCCGATGCTCTTCGCCCCTTGGTAGTGCGCGTCGCGCAGGTGGGCGGGGACACCCGACGACGGCCGCTCCCGCACGTCGGCCTTGGCCGAGGAGATGGCGTTGGTGGCGCTGTTGGACTTGGGTGCGGTGGCCAGGTGGATCACGGCCTGCGACAGGTTGAGCTGGGCCTCGGGCAGCCCGACGTACTCGACGGCCTGCGCCGCGGCGGTGGCCACCAGCAGCGACAGCGGGTCGGCCTCGCCGACGTCCTCGGACGCCAGGATGACCAGGCGCCGGGCGATGAACCGGGCGTCCTCCCCCGCCTCGAGCATGGTGGCCAGCCAGTACAGCCCGGCATCGGGGTCCGATCCCCGGATGCTCTTGATGAACGCGGAGATCACGTCGTAGTGGTCGTCGCGGCCGTACCGCAGCGCCTTGGTGCCGAGCGCGGCCTCGGCGTCGGCGAGGGTCACGACCGCACGGCCGCCCTCGGCGTTCGCCCGCTGCTGGGCCAGGGCGACCGCGACCTCGAGGCTCGTGAGCGTGTGGCGGCCGTCGCCGTTGGCGCGGGCGGCCAGGTGGGCGACGGCGTCGGGAGCGGCGTCCGCCCCCTCGGCGTGGAGCGCCTTGGCGATGAGCTGCCGGGCCGCCTCGTCGTCGAGCGCGTTGAGGCGGAACAGCGTGGACCGGCTGAGCAGCGGCGGGTTCACCTCGAAGTACGGGTTCTCGGTGGTGGCGCCGATCAGGGTGATCAGGCCGCTCTCGACCGATGGCAGCAGCGCGTCCTGCTGGGCCTTGTTGAAGCGGTGGACCTCGTCGAGGAACAGGATCGTGCCCTGTTGGCGCTCCCCCAGCCGCTGCTGGGCGCGGGCGGTGACCTCGCGCACGTCCTTCACCCCGGCGGTGACCGCGGACAGCGTCTCGAACGCCTTGGCGGTGTGGCCGGCGATGACCCTGGCCAGCGTGGTCTTGCCGGTGCCCGGCGGCCCCCAGAGGATCACCGAGGACAGCCGGTCGGACTCGATGAGCACCCGGA